>NZ_LT907975.1:1097500-1397500 GCF_900217235.1 Pseudodesulfovibrio profundus
AATTTTTGTGGATGGCAACAACTAGTCCCTCTAGCAAAAAGACCTGTTCTGTATGAAAACGCTCAAATTCCAACAGTGAAAATATCATGAATTTACACCCCACTTCATTTTTTTATAGTATATGTAATGGGTCAACAATTGGTAAGGGAGTGATCAAACAAGACTGATGCATAGATTCTATTAGTAAGCATCTTATACAGTAGTAAAGAGCGCAATGGCATTTGTAGCAGTCTACATAAAAAAAAGGGCCTGCTCATCATGAGCAGACCCTTCTCAATTCAATAGTAGATTATACTATTCGCCAGACTGGTAGTTCAACTGACGTTCCTGCGGGAACAGAGGCAGGTAACGGTATACCAGACTCAGTACGAGGAAGCCGTAAGCTACAATCATGATCGAAGAAGCATACTCAACCCAGTTCGGGTAATACACTACCCAATCATCAAACGGCATGGACGGGAAAGCAATAGTCTGGACGGTAAAGATGTAACGGTTGAGTGAAACACCGATGCAGTCCAAAATAGCTGCAGTGTACATAAGAGCCGGACGATTCCGAATAGCTGGAGTAATCAGCATAATTGCAGGGACGACACCACACAGGATGATTTCAGTCCACAACAACCACTGTCCATATGCTACGCCGTAGAACATTTCTTCAAATGTAAGACCGACGGAAGGCAGGTAGCCATAAGCCCAGGCCCAAGTGTCGAGAATCTTGAAGAACATGTAAACGCACAGCATGGTACCAGCAATTTTAGCCATCAAAGCTTTGGTCTTATAGTCTACAAGCTTTTTGCCAGTGAGCTTCTCCATGAAGGTGGCTACAAGAACCGTGAAAACGGGACCTGAGCCAACAGCCGATAAGACAAACAGGAAGAATGTCCACGGCCAGATGAAGAATCCTTCGCGGAATGCGAACGGACGCCCGATGAGGACACCGTACATACCACCCAGGGACCCCTGGTGGAAGGTAGACAAGAAAGCACCAATACCAGCGAACAGAGCCATGTTAACATGCATATTGTGAGCAAGAGCATGAATGAAAGGAATCTTGTTCAACTGCTTCTGCTCGAGGACCAGAGGAATGAACTCAATGATCAGAACGGTGCAGTAGCAGGTGATACAGAAGATAACTTCTGTCAACATGGAGTGAACGTTCGGGTGCCAGTAGCCGAACCAAGCACGGCCAGGTTGACCAATATCGAGGGTCAGAACCAGCATGGCACCAGAGTAGCAGATAAACCCAACAACAACCGTCAGGTTAATGATTTTTTCAAGTTGTTTGATCTTGAGGATGTACTTGAGGAGTCCGGTGAAGAATGCACCAGCACCCAAAGCAATAACAGCAAGGTCAAAAGTAATCCAGGCACCGAACCCGAAGTAGTTATCGAGACCGGTGGTACCGATTCCATTGTACAGAACCAGAATTGCGGCGTAGAGCCCCCAAAGGAAGACACCGGTAATAACGGCCATCCAAAGAGCGTACTGACCGAAGCCGCAGCGCTGCACCCCTTCCGGGAAGAGTTTGCTATCCATTTTCAGCCTCCCTTAGTGACCGCCGCCATCGGCGTTGTAGTTATCACCCTGTAAGCGGACCCACTCGCGTTCACTGGTGTAGTAAACCTGCGGATCAAGGCCGAGCTTTTCAACCAAACGGAACGCGTGAGGGCCTTTTGCCAGCTGGTGCACGGTGTGTTCCGGATTATTCAAATCGCCAAAGGTGATAGCCTTTGTCGGACAAATCTCGGCACAAGCCGGGATGTATGCATCCTCAGGGAGATCCATGGGATCTTCACCATTCTGACGAGCCTTGTCTTTGGCATCCAGGTAGCGGGAGTGGCAGAAGCTACACTTCTCAACAACGCCACGAGGACGAACGGAAGCATTCGGGGACAAGCCCTTATCCATTCCTTCAGGCCAAAGCGGATCCCACCAGTTGAAGTAACGTGCATGGTAAGGACAGGCAGCCATACAATATCTACAACCGATACAACGGGGGTAGATCTGAGAGACAATGCCGCCTTCTTCGTTTTTGTCAGTGGCGACAACCGGACATACAGGCACACATGCGGGAGTTCCACACTGCATGCAAGGACGAGGCAGATATGCTGTCTCGTGCTCCGGGAATGTCTTGCCATTAGACAGTTCGTACACATTCATCCAAGTTAAGGTCTTGAGCTTGTTGGACGCATCGTCGCGATCCTTGGTCAAGGCTTGGACGTAGTTATAGGGGTCCTTTTTGGTCATGGGTGCGATATTGTTCTCCACCTGGCAGCCAACCATACAGGCTCCGCAGCCGGTGCATTTGTCAATATCAATGACCATGCCCCATTTGATTTTGAATTCTTTCATTTGCATGTCGGTTCCCCCTAGATTTTGGCGACGTTCACAGTGGAACCGGCCCAAGTAGAAGCGCCAATGGCTGCTTCAGAGCTCACCGTGAGGATCTTGTAGACATTATCGCCCTTGCCTTTCGAGAACTCGTCACCCACCGTGTGCCCCATTCCGAGAGGAGCAGCGACAACGCCAGGGAGTACGCCTTCGAATATCTGGACCAAAGCTTCACACTCACCGTTTCCACCGGAGAGTTTGACCTTGGAACCCACATCAACACCAAGCTGCTTGGCTGTGGCAGAATCCATCATAACGACCATGTAGTCGCCAACGAGCTGATTATTGCTGATAGTGCAAGGAGCATTGGGAGTGGTTGCCAAGTTGGCAGTACCAACGTTCAGCAAGGTGTACGGGGCTAGGCCAACAGCGCCGGTTCCCTTGACAGGAACAGCAGCCTTACCCAGAACCGAAGCGGCAAGCGAAGTAGCGATGGCTTGGCCACCGTCCATTACGAATGCTCCACCTTCGACCAACTCATCCATATCAGCACCGATTGCTTCAGCTTTGGCAGCAAGAACTTCTTCGTACGATTCAAATCCGAGATCAACAAGACCGAGGACGAAATCAGCAGCGTTCATGACATTGCGGGTCGGCTTGGAAACCGGAGCACCCATGGAATATGTCGCAGCAGCCAAACCGTACGGGCTAGCCAGGTCGTCGAAGCGCTCGTAAGAATGCGGCGTGGGCAACACAAGGTCGGCCACTGCAGTAGTCTCCGTGTTAAGGGAGTCAAACGCGATGGTGAAGCCGGCTTTGACTTGCTCGGGCAGTGCGTATGTCGGATTAGCTTCGTAAATGAACAGCACATCGGCGTTAACACCCTGCAGGATGTCCTGCTTGAGCATGTCGCTACGAGACATGGCTGTTTCAATTACATTCCCGAACTCGGGAAGGACTTTCATGCCGCCATCCAGCAGCAGGTTCAGTGCAAAAGCAGCTGCGTTGGCAGCAACGGAGCCACCCGGAACGACCACAGGATTGGAAGCGGCCAGCAACTGCTTGGCGATTCCAGCCATCTGGTCGGCGGTTACGCCGGTTGCAGCCTCAACCTTGGCAGGAGAGAAGCCGTTCATGACCATGGATTTGAACTGACCGAAGTCTGCTGTATCCACGGTTTTGCCAGCCTGGAGTACATAGTAGCAAATACCCAAGGTAAATGCAGCCATACCCTCAGCCGGGACCGGTACCCACTTGCTGGTTACGGAAGCGGTCTTGGTCTGCATGGGACCGGCAAAAATGAATTTACCGTTCTCATTTGCAGCAAAGGCCTTCAGGTTGGCAACGGTCGGCCCCCAGGATTCCAGGGCGTCGGCGCCTGCCAACAGAACGACATCGGCGTTTTCCAGGTCGTATCCAACCTGACCGGAGCCACCCATCAGGCCAGTCCAGGCCTTGTCGGCAGCCTGCATGTCGCAAGGCATAGTGTAAAAAGCATCGCTGCCCTGTGCGGCCAGCAATGCGGAAAACACTTCATTGGTAGTGCCAGTCTGATCACCGGAAATGACTGCGACTTTGCTGCCGGCAGCTTCCAGTTTCTCAGCAACGATTTCTTTGGCCTTATCCCACGAAATCTCCTCGCCATTCAGCATAGGAGCGTTGATTCGATTGGGATTGTTCATGACCTGAACACCATTGGCACACAAGGGGCAGATACCGCCGCCGGAAAGCGGGTGATCGGTATTACCTTCGGTACCAAAGGCTTCGTTTGCTACTGTCCGAACCTTAACGGCACAGCCGGATTCGCACAGTTTGGACACAGTTGGCTTGTTGTTGATCTCACCATATTTAAGGGTGGGAATCCAAGGCCAGTTCTGCGTCCAGATGGACACATCATCAAGGGCGGTCCAAACCGTCGGCGTAAAAAGGATACCGACGGTGGCGCCCACACTCATCTGAATAAAAGCTCTGCGTGCTACGCTCATTTCAGTACCCCTTTACTTATGGCAAGTGAAACATGCGTTAGACTGACCCTTAAGGGCATGACAGCGCTCACACTTCCACATCTTCATTGTCATCTTGCTGTAGCCGGACAGGATGTTGCGCTCAACAGCCGGAGGTTGATCATTAACCCCAATGTCCTTCAAGTGACACAGGTTACAGTTCTGTTCCGCAGGCTCATCAAAGATGGACACATCAACAACGTCGGAAAGTTCCTTCTTCATTTCGGCCAGTTCTGCGATATCCAGATTCTCGTGGGCCTTGTGGGAGAAGTAGACGTTGTCAGGCTGGTACTGGTAAGTAAGCCAAGGGACTTCTTTGCCCTGAATCAGATACTTGACCACGTATTCACGCTCAGCCTGAAGCGCATCTTCGTCAGCCGAAAGCAGGTTGTCTTCAATGGCACCCAGCTCGGCCTGCATGATAGCCTCGTAGTCATTCGGATCGATACCTTCTTCAACAATGGACTCCATTGCTTCTTCAGGATCTACCGCGTGACATTCAGCGCAGACTTCATTTGTAGGGAAACCGGTGTACGAACCGTCATCCCGGAAATAATGACAGCTTTCGCAATCCATTCCTTCGCCTTCCACGTGAATAGCGTGACTGAACCAAATCGGCTGTTCAACGTCTTCGTAGAACATACCGGGGATCACAGCCCAACCCAAAACGCAGGTGGCTAGGAAGCCGATGATAAAGGGGATCGCCCCTCCACACCGTTTCGATGCTTTTCTTTCCTCCATAACCTCGCCCCATCACTCTAAAGTTTATGTGAAAATCACACCAATTGAACTACGTTCCCATACGGCACAGAATGATTTCGTGTCAAGAGAATATGAAAAATTTCACGATCTCCCTCAATGCCATATTGCAAAGAATTTCCTTATCATACGAGATGTTAACCTAAATATACTTTATTTCTTAACTCGACCGTACACATCTTCAAATCTGACAATGTCATCTTCTTCCAGATATGGGCCGCTTTGTATTTCAATTATATTAAGAGGAACCTTGCCCGGATTGGCCAGTCGGTGCTGGGCCGCCTTGGGGATATCAATGGACTGATTTTCCACAAGAATCCGCGGCTCATTATTGACTTCAACCTCAGCGGTGCCATCGACAACAACCCAATGCTCGCTTCGATGGTGATGCATTTGTGAACTGAGTCTGGCCCCTGAGTTCACCTGAATACGCTTTATCTTGTAGTGAGGGCCTTCTTCCAAAACAGAATAACTGCCCCATGGCCGAACGACGGTCGGATGACTTTCGACCAACTGGCTACCCTGCGACTTCAACGCCTGGACTACATCACGAACCCTTTGCACATGGGGCATGGGGCAACTCAAGGTGGCATCACGCGTCTGGACCATGATCATATCTTCAACGCCAACCGCAGCAAGCTTGCCGCCCTCACTGATAAGCAGCGAGTTTTTACAATCCATGGCGAGCACATCACCCTGAATGACATTGCCGTCCTCATCCTTCTCGCCCAGCCGATACATGGCTTCCCAGCTTCCCAAATCATCCCACTGGAATCCGGCCTTGACCGCGACAATATTGTCTATCTTTTCGACAACACCATAATCCACGGAAATATCCGACAACTGCCCGTAACTCTCAATCAACGGCTTTCTCTCGCGAGCCAACCACCAATCCCACAACCGAGGCTGACAGCGGGCTACCTGTTTCAGAAAGTCCTTAACCCTGAACAAAAACATACCGCTGTTCCACAGATGGTTCCCATCTCTGACAAAGGACTTGGCCGTATTGAGATCGGGTTTTTCGACGAAACCGTCCACTGCGAATGCGTTATCGCCAAGAGACTCACCCAGCGCAATATATCCGTATCCGGTCTCAGGGTGATCCGGTTCAACACCAAATGTGACGAATCGACGTTTGGCGGCGAGAGCTGAAGCCTCTTCCAAGGCCTGTTTCCACTCCAGGCTATTACTAATAAGATGATCAGAAGGAAAAACCGCAGCCAGAGCCTGAGTATTCGGCCCAACCACTTTGTCCAGCCCGAGCATGATGGCTGGCAGTGTGTTTCGGCTCACAGGCTCCGCCACGACACGGCTTTCCAGTTCATGGTCGATCTGAGACACCTGCTTGCGAACCTCGAAAGCATGCTCTTCATTGGTCACGATCCAGATTTTATCCGAAGTAAAAGCCTCCAAAACACGCGCAACAGTTTGCTGCAACAACGTGCGATCGCCTCCAAGGACCAGCAACTGCTTGGGAAGGAGATTCCGGCTCAGAGGCCACAAGCGTGTCCCGGAACCACCGGCAAGGATAATAGCGTGGCACTCTTCGGCGAATACTGCTGGAGAATTTTGTAGATCAGACATCATCACCCCTCGTATACAAAGGGTGAATCAAAATCAGCCAACTTCACGAGGCGCTTGTCTTTTTCAGACATGATAGGCGTATTCCCTTTGAGCGCAGCAGCCCAGTCCATGGCTATATCAGGATCATCCCACGCCACGCCGCCTTCATGTTCCGGAGAATACGGCGCATCGACCTTATATTGGAACTCAGTGTCCGGCATAATGGTCACATAGGCATGCCCGAACCCGCGGGGAATGAACATTCGCTTGAAATTTGCGGCACTCAATATGACATGACGCCACTTGCCATAGGTGGGAGAGCCCTTTCGCAAGTCCACGGCAACATCAAGGACTGCCCCACGAGTAACCCAGACCAACTTTGCCTGAGCCATTGGCGGCGCCTGAAAATGAAAGCCGCGCAGCACACCGATTTCTCGCGAATACGCATGGTTATCCTGCACGAACTCGCAGTCAATACCCAGACGTTTGAACGATTCTCGGTTGTAGCTTTCCAAAAAAAATCCTCGTTCGTCCTGAAACACCCTCGGCTCCAAGACAAGCAAACCGGGAAACCCCGTATCATGAACCAGCATTGCGCCTCCTGAAGATTGATTGCAACAGCTTGGCTACAGTTATCCGAGTTCCTCAACCTGTACAACCCTTGCCGAACAATAAAGAATGTAAAAAAAAGATTGTCCTGTTCACATTTATGCCATGGTCTGCTAGTTCCTTCGTCAGAACACATGTTTCATACAATCAATAAGGTTCCGTCATGAATTTTTTAGATATAATTCTCATTTGCATTGTCGCTGTTTTTGCCATTCGGGGCATTTACCGAGGCCTGATTCAGGAAGTCATGTCCCTGATAGCCATTGTTCTCGCCATATTCCTGGCCTCGGAATACCAGCATCTGCTCACACCACATCTGGAAATCTACTTCGAGAATTCCGTGACAATCAACGCTCTCGCGTATGTCATCATATTCTTCGGAACCCTCATCGTCTTCTGGCTTTTGGCCAAACTGATAAAAACATTTCTTGATATAGCCCTTCTCGGCTGGATGGATCGCGTGGCCGGATGTCTTTTCGGTGCTGCCGAGGGTGTGCTTGTGGGGCTGATCCTTATCATCTTCATGCAGTCATTTGCTGCCGATTCCGCGTGGCTGACAGAGTCGAAAATCGCCCCCCGTGCTCAACACATGGTGAAACTGTTGGCAAACTACGCCCCGGAATCCATGAAAAAAACCCTTGAATCCCGAGGGTTCCAGTTCCCGTCTGCCGAAGAGGCTTTTGATTCGGCCAAAGACGCCATGGGCCTGAATGACTCCGGTCAGTAATCCCTTTCATTACAATTAATCCCGTTTAAATAAGGTAGGACGTCATGAGCGATAAACCATTTGACGCCCACTCCTCTGCCATGGAGGAGTTGCTGGAAGTTATTGAAGCACTGCTTGGCCCCGATGGTTGCCCGTGGGACAAGGAACAGACACCGGAAAGCATGTGCGATTATCTTGCCGAGGAATCCTTTGAACTGATCGAGGCTATCCGAGCAAAGGACACACAGGAAGCCCAGGAAGAATTGGGAGATGTGTTGTTTATCCTCCTGTTCATGGGCGTTTTGTTTGAAAAAGACGGCAAGTTCTCTTTGGGAGATGCCCTCAAATCAAGCGCCGCCAAAATGATTCGCCGACACCCACATGTTTTTTCTGACAAGCAGTTCGACAATCAGCAGGCGCTTCTGGACAACTGGGAAGCCACAAAAAAAGTCGAGAACAAGGAAACAGGAAAAAAAGGGGTCTTCGACTCGCTTCCCAAAGGACTCCCTCCCCTTCTCAAGGCCTACCGAATCAACTCCAAGGCTGCCCGAAACGGCTTTACATGGGATTCGACAGAAGGTGTTCAAGAGCAGCTAACCGAAGAGTGGAATGAATGGCAGGATGCACTCCAGCAAGGCGACAGCGAGGCATCGGAAAAGGAGTTTGGCGACTATCTCTTCACTCTTGTGGAACTGGGCAGGCGACATGGAATCAAGGCAAACAGCGCCCTTGATTACACTAATCAGAAATTTCTTCGACGTTTTGCCGCGATGGAATCACTGGCTCGAAAGCAAGGCACGGACTTGGACTCCATGAACCTGGAACAAATGAACGAGTTGTGGGATCAGGTAAAACATAACAATTAAATCAGATTGTTATTCCTAAATCATAAAAGCCATGCGTCACATCGACGCATGGCTTTCTTTTATAGCAGGATCATTCGATACACAAAGAACACGGCAAGCCCCACACCTAGGGCTACATACAATACAAGTCAAGGAGCACAGTTATCCTTCCCTGCTTTCTTGAAATAAACCACAGCCGCAGTCACTCCTGCCAAAATGCTGAGAACATAACCCAGTATTTCCACCGCTCCTCCTTAAGGCCATCCGGTTCGCCCACTCCCCCAGACAACATTGAGTATATAATACAACGATAACGTCACAAAAACTGCGAAGGCTATGACCTTGGGTACAGTCAACGTGCGATGCTGTAGCCAGTAGACCATGACTCCAATGGCAAACCCAATCAGGGACGCTACCAAAAGCAGTTCTATTTCGATTATCACACCCCATACTATCATGCCTCATCATACCATCTTATTTGGCATTCAGCACCCTGTATTGAACTCCAGGTCGCACTGCGGTGCGAACACACCAATTATTTTTCATGCAGGACCCTAAAGATATGCCGATAAATGCCGAACAAGCAGATAATGGATTGTTTTAGTCTTTTCCTGTCTTCATCCCATCCTTTGGGTGGGAAGGCGTTATTTCCGACCATCGGCAGGGAGGGTAGACTATGACCATGGCAATCGGAGGGTTTGGAAGCCCGGCCCCATTCGATCGAGAAACGTTTGGTGCTGCCGTGGTTTCCGAGACCCTTGACATCATGAATGATTCAGGCGGCGGATCGAGCCTGGCTCCCGTAGACAAGGCGTCTGCAGAAGCATCGCTCGTATCCAAGACATTGGACTACATGAACCAAGGGGCCTCGTCCGGTGACTCTACCGGGATGGCCCAAAGCTATGACTTCCAAACGAGTGTCCTGGGCGCTTATGCCAAGGGCAGTATCGTCAACACAATGATCTGATGAACAGGAGATAACGCCACCCTGGCAACCCCGCCCCTCGGCAACGAAGGGCGGGGTTTCTTGTTAATCCCAGCCAGAACAGATTAAAACCATGGCAAGAAACTGATCCATTCGATGCGTTCAAAATGAGAATGCCTGAATAACACATTCCACCCCACCCCTAAGACACGCGTTCAAAACAAGACTGCTCTTTATTGGTCCTACTTTTGATTTTTCGCTTCAACCGGTCATCAATTGAAACAGTTGATAGGAACTCCCTTCCCTACGTCACCCCCGAGGCGGGTGCAGCAAAGCAAGAAGAGTCTCTTTTTCGTTGGCAACCAAATACAACCACCCAACACAGCCCTTGCATTCCCTTACACATCAAAAAACTACAATAAACTAATAGATTACAAATAATTACAAATACACAGCCACATTCTCGTTTCACTCCAACTCATCTCCACTCTCATGGTCCATTTTTATGGTAATTTTACGTCGCATCAAAAAAATCACATTTATTCAGTGTGTTAGACCCACTTGACGAACAAAGCAAAACAGTATTTAATGGTCCTACCAAACGGGCGTAAAAAGCTGAACAAACCGTATTCAACCCCAAAAAGAGCACTATAGGTACTACCATTGACTGCTTCAAACTCTACAAACCCGCTGTTTATCCCTGTCCAGGCAGGGCGTGCCAGTGAAGAAGTGGCTTTGCAAATCGAAGCCGCCATCGTGGATGGAAGAATGTCTCCCGGCGAACGACTCCCAAGCGAACGGGATATGCAATCCCAGTTCGGCACCGGGCGTGGTGTTGTTCGTGAAGCCATCAAGATATTGAAGCAAAAAGGGCTGTTGGAAGTAAAGAAAGGCGCCAAGGGCGGCGCATATGTTCGCCAACTTGATGTCGGGAATGTTTCCGAATCATTGGCACTATTCCTCAAGCAGCACCCGGTGGAACCTGAAAAGCTGATAGAATTTCGCGAAACAATGGATCGCACCATTACCCAACTTGCCATTGCCCATGCGACTGAAGACGAGAAAAAAGCCCTCCTCAAGGAAGCGCTACGTCTTGAACACCTCCTCATGGAAGATCAGCCTGATCTCATCGTCACCAGCGAGCTCGACCGACGATTGAACATCATGCTGGCGCGCATGGCTCGAAATCCCCTTTTCGAATGGGTGATGCATGCCATCCAGATGGGTTTCAGCTCCCATGACTACGCCCTGTATGAGGATACGGTCTACCGCGAAAAAGCCGCAACAAACTGGAGTGACACCGCACAAGCCATTGCCCGTGGCGAATTGATGCGGGCGCTCGGATTCATCGGACACCACTATGTCCTGTTACGGCAGTGTATTGACGAAAGAAGTGGACGGACAAACACACCGGACGCTCAGTTCCTTCAAGAAGAAAACCAATAGCATCAAGAGAGATAGCCGAAATGAAACATTACGATTACATAATCGTCGGTGGCGGATCCGCTGGTTCCGTCCTGGCCAACCGTCTGAGCGCCAACCCGAAGAACAAGGTGCTTGTGCTTGAGGCTGGCCTGCCGGATTTCAAATTCGACTTCCGCATTCATATGCCTGCGGCACTGACCTATCCGCTGGCCGGTAAAACATATAACTGGTGGTACGAGTCCGATCCGGAACCGTACATGAACAACCGCCGCATCTACCAGCCGCGAGGAAAGGTTCTGGGTGGTTCCAGCTGCATCAACGGCATGATCTACATCCGTGGTAACGCCATGGACTACGACAAGTGGGCCAAAGAGGACGGACTCGACAACTGGTCCTACTCCCACTGCCTGCCCTACTTCAAACGCTTTGAGTGCCGCACAGCCGGTGCCGATGAATACCACGGTGCTGTCGGCCCCCTCTATCTGACTGAACCGGAATGCGACAACCCGCTGTTCAATGCATTCTTCAACGCGGTTCAGCAGGCTGGATACCCGCTCACCAAAAATGTCAACGGTTACCAGCAGGAAGGTTTCAGCAAGTTTGACCGTAATACCCATCGAGGACGCCGCTGGAACGCAGCACGCGCCTACGTCCACCCGGTCAAGAATCGCCCGAACCTGACAGTCAAGTGCCTGGCAAAAGCTTCCCGCATCCTCTTTGAAGGCAAGCGCGCAGTCGGTGTCGAGTACACCCGAGGCAAACGCTCTTTCAAGGCATACGGCGGTGAGATCATTTCCTGCGGTGGCGCAATCAACTCCCCGCAGTTGCTCCAGCTCTCCGGTGTCGGTAACGGCGCAGAACTGTCCTCCCTTGGTATCGACGTGGTCCAGGACCTCCCGGGCGTCGGCGAGAACCTGCAGGATCACCTCGAACTCTACGTTCAGTACGCCTGCAAGAAGCCCGTCTCCATGTTCCCTTCACTCAAGTGGTACAATCAGCCGTGGATCGGCCTGAAATGGCTCTTTGCCGGAAAGGGCGAAGCAGCGACCAACCACTTCGAAGCCGGTGGATTCATCCGCGGCAACGATCAGGTGAAATATCCCAACATCCAGTACCATTTCCTGCCCATCGCAATCCGCTACGACGGCTCCGCACCGAACGAGGGACATGGATACCAGGTTCACGTCGGCCCCATGAACACCGATGTTCGCGGTCACGTCAAGATCAAGTCCTCCGATGCCAATGAGCATCCGAGCATCCTGTTCAACTACCTCTCCACAGAGCAGGAGCGCAGGGAATGGGTCGAAGCCATCCGCAAGACCCGCGAGATCATGACCCAGCCCGCATTCGACGAGTTCCGCGGAAAGGAACTGGCACCGGGCAGCCATGCACAGACCGACGAAGAGATTCTCGATTTCGTCGCTCGCGAAGGTGAGTCAGCGTACCACCCGAGCTGCACCTGTGCCATGGGCACCCATGACATGGCCGTCACCGACGCCGATCTCCGCGTCCACGGCGTGGAAGGACTCCGCGTAGTTGATGCCTCTGTCATGCCATACGTGACCAACGGTAACATTTACGCACCGGTCATGATGATTGCGGAAAAAGCAGCGGACGCCATCCTGGGCAACACCCCCCTCGCCCCGGAAGATGTCCCCTATTACAAGCACGAAAAATAACGAGCGAGAAACAACATGACCAAAGGGCAACATTACATCGACGGTCAATGGGTTAACGGCTCTACCGGCAAGAAACGTGAAGTTCTCAACCCCTTCGATGCCTCTGTCATTACAACAGTGGTTGAAGGTGGCCGAGAGGAAGCCAAGTCCGCTATTGCAGCGGCCAGACGCGCCTTCGACCATGACGGCTGGCCTCAAACGCCAGCCTCGGAACGAGCACGACTCCTCTTCCGTCTTGCGGACCTCATCGAACGCGATCGCGAAGAACTTGCTGAACTGGAAAGCCTTGATACCGGCAAGACCGTTGAGGAAAGCCGTTGGGACATGGACGATATCGCAGGTATCTTCCGATACTTTGCAGGATTGGCTGATAAGGATGGAGGCGAGGTAATTGCCTCCCCCAATCCGAATACAACCAGTAACGTGGTTCGTGAGCCGGTGGGTGTCTGCGGGCAGATTTCGCCCTGGAACTACCCGCTGTTGCAGGCTTCATGGAAAATGGCACCAGCCCTTGCGGCCGGTTGCACCATCGTCATGAAACCCAGTGAAATCACGCCGCTGACCACACTCAAGGTCACGGAACTGGCCGATGAAGCCGGGTTCCCGGCGGGCGTGATCAATACGGTTCTCGGCCCCGGCGTCGAGGTCGGAGCAGAGATGGCCGAAAGCCACGATGTGGATCTGATCTCCTTCACCGGAGGTATCGCCACAGGCAAGACCATCATGCGCGCTGCCACTGGCAACGTGAAAAAGGTGGCCCTTGAGCTTGGCGGGAAGAATCCCAACATCATCTTTGACGATGCTGATTTCGACCTTGCCGTGGATTACGCCCTGAACGGCGTCTTCTTCCACGCCGGACAGATTTGCTCTGCCGGAGCACGCGTCATGGTTCAGGACGGCATCTACGACAAGTTTGTGGAAGCCCTGCGCCAACGCATGGAAAAGATCGTCGTCGGCAGCGGGTTCGATGAAGCAACCCAGATGGGTCCGCTCATCTCTGCTGAGCACCTGTCGAAGGTGGAAGAGTATATAGATATAGCCCGGAAAGAAGGCGCCAATCTGATCCTCGGCGGCAAACGCCCTGACGATCCGAAGCTGGCAGACGGCTATTTCTATCTTCCGACCCTCTTTACCGACTGCGAAAATGACATGCGCATCGTACAGGAGGAAGTATTCGGACCGGTCATCACCGTCGAACGCTTCACCACCGAAGAGGAAGCTGTCAAACGGGCCAACGACACCATCTACGGCCTGTCTGCCGGATTCTGGACATCGGATGCCGACCGCATGGAGCGTGTCTCAAAGGCCCTTAGATTCGGCACCGTATGGATCAACGACTTCAACGTATACTTTGTTCAGGCACCCTGGGGCGGCTACAAGCAGTCCGGCCTTGGGCGTGAACTGGGCAAGATCGGCCTCGAAGAATACACCGAGGTCAAGCACATATATCGCAATCACGCGACAGAACCCATAAACTGGTTCGGCGTGTAAGATACGTATCGCTGCGCGCATGTCGTGCGCATGGACAGGGCGTCTTCTCTGGCGCCCTGTCCAAGTAATTTCAACCGAGGAGGTTTAATGTCTTCTGGCCTTAGACGAATCGCATTCGTCTTCTTCTTGATCGCAACCCTTTGCACCTCTGCCATCACAGCCACCGCCGCTGACAAAATCACCGTCGCCAGTGTTTCCTGGACCGGTGTCACCATCAAATCCGAAGTGGCAGTCTCCGTACTCGAAAGCCTGGGCTACAAGGCCGAAAACAAGGTTTTCTCCGTTCCCATCACGTACTCCGCTCTTTCCACCGGCGATGCCGATGTCTTCTTCGGCAACTGGATGCCCTCCATGGCCAGCGTCGCCAACAAATTCTTCGAAAGTGGCAAGGTCATCAAGTACGTTGCCAACATGCCCGGTGCCAAATACACCCTGGCTGTTCCGACTTTCTGCGCTGAAGCGGGCCTCAAGGACTTCAGTGACATCGCCAAATTCGGCGAACAATTGGATTGGAAGATCTATGGTATCGAACCCGGTAACGACGGTAACATGATCATTCAGAACATGATCGACAAAGACATGTTCGGTCTCGGCAAGTTCGAGCTGGTTCAGTCCAGTGAAGTTGCCATGCTTTCTCAGGTCCAGGCATATGCCAAGAACGACAAGTGGATCGTCTTCCTCGGCTGGGCACCGCACAGCATGAACGAACGCATCGACATGACCTACCTGACCGGCAGCACCGATCAGACCTTTGGCGGCAACAACGGTACAGCCACTGTCTGGACCAATGTCCGCAAGGATCTGGAAAAGGACAACCCCAATGTTGCCAAGCTCTTCAAGAACATGACCTTCCCGGTTTCCATGATGAACCAGATCATGACCTCCGTTCATAAGGACAAGTCCCTGAGCCTCGGCAAAGCCGGTCTCAAGTGGCTGAAAGAGAACCCGGAAATGTACGAAGCATGGACGAAGGATGTCACCACGGTTGACGGCAAGCCCGCTGCCCCAGCTATAAAGGCATACCTCGACAAGAACGTGTAACCTCGTTTTCCGAACTGCTCAAAAAAAAGGGAGGTGCCGGACGGCATCTCCCTTTTCATTTTCGATGATATGTAATGAAAACTATAAATCCACAGGCTCTTCCTGATCCATGATAAACCGACGCTTGGGAAGACATTCCGGGTAGTTTTCCTGCATGAACCCAATGAGGCCTTCACGCACCAAACACCGCAGGTCCCATGCCTTTGAAGCATTTGATGCACTCACCAAGGCTCGAACGGTTATGTCATGGGACCCCGAATCCGTAACTTGCAGACCGCATGTCTTGCCATCCCACAAAGGTCGAGCTTCTTCACATAACTGACGCAGGTGCTCGCGCAAAGGTTCAATGGGAGTTGTGTAATCCACATGCAAAAAGACCGTTCCCATGATTTCCGCAGTTTTTCGCGTCCAGTTCTGGAACGGTTTTTCCAAAAAGTATGTCACGGGAACAATCAAACGCCGCTGATCCCATACCCTGACCACCACATAGGTGAAGGTAATTTCCTCAATCCGGCCCCACTCTCCCTCTACAATCACCACATCTTCCAGGTTGATGGGATTGGACAAGGCGACCTGAATACCTGCTATAATGGCACCAAAGGTCTTTTGAGCCGAAATACCAAGGACAACACTGAGAACACCGGCAGATGCAAGCATCGTTGTTCCAACGGTTCGGAATCGTTCAAACTGAAGAAGAATTCCAGCCAGAGCCCCAAGCCAGATGAGTACGACAACTATTCGCTGCAGGACTCGTACCCGGGTATGCACTTTACGCGCCCGAAGATTGTCATCCGTTTCAATGTCATACTTCCACTGCACGATGTTGACGGCCATGTAGGAGACCATGCTCAAAATCCAGGCGGTAATGAGAACCCAGACAGCACCCAAAATGGCCAATATGGTTTTGGTCGTCGAAACTTCAAAATGGACCAGAGGCAGCAATACCGTCACTAAAAAGATGAAAGACGTAATGATAACAATGCCAACAGTTTGCTTTCGCAATGGGCCGCCGATGGCCTCCCACAAATCACGCCAGTTTCCCTTGCCACCTTTCAGCCATTTCAGAAAGGCAACCATCATTCCTATGACAGTCAGTGCCAGTAGTACTCGCACACTCCAGCCAAGCCAATTGTCAGTCATTATATCGAGACCTCTGCACGGCAAATCCCACACTTTTACTCTTTAACTATTTGATTTATTATGCTATTATTTCTCCATCCAAAGGAGGAAGGCATGGCTATTCGGCAGAAAGGACCTCGGTTGGGTGATTACTTCCTGGGGCACCGCAGAACCAAGACCACATTTCTGGATGAGATCAACGAACTCATCGACTGGCAGCCCATCAACGCCTTTCTGTGCAAGAAGATCAGGCGCAAGGCCAACGCCGTGGGCAATCCCGCCTATCCGCCTCTGGCGATGTTCAAGATTCTGCTCTTGCAGCGTTGGTACAACCTGAGTGATCCGGGCGTGGAGCAGGCGCTGCTCGACCGGCTCTCCTTTGTCAGATTTACCGGTTTTTCCATCGAGGACGACGTGCCGGACGAGACCACCATATGCCGTTTCCGTAACGGTTTGATCCGCCTGAAGGTGCTGGACTCCTTGCTCGACATGCTTAACCGCCAGCTTGAAGGACAAGGGCTTCTTGTCCGTGAGGGAGCCGTGGTGGACGCCTCGGTAGTCGAGTCGCAGCGGCGGCCGCGCAAGGTTATCGACGTGATGCCTGAGGACCGTTCCGAGGACGCCGAAGAACAGGATGGGCCGGTGGACTGCCGGGTCAGCTATTCGGATGACGAGGAGGCGGCCTGGCTCCGCAAGAGAAATCGGGCCTATTACGGCTACAAGCTCCATGCCGCGACGGACAGTCGAGACGGGTTTCTGCTCTGTGGTCACATCACTCCCGCGAACCATTCGGACACGGGCGAATTCGAGCGGCTCGTGAATGGCGTCGGCCTTGATCCCGGCGCACGGGTTTATGCGGACAAGGGCTATTGCAGCGGGAAGAACCGGGACATTCTGTTTGATCGCGATTTGGAGGACGGAACCATGGACAAGACGCCTCGTGGCGGCAGGCTGACAGACTTCGAAAAGACCCGCAACCGTGACATCAGCAGCATTCGGCAAATAGTCGAGCGGGCCTTCGGCACACTCAAACGTGGCTACGCATTCTTTCGGTCCCGATACGTGGGTCGTGAGAAGGTGGAGGGAGAGTTCCACATCCTCGCCATGGCGTTCAATTTGAAAAAAGCTGTTCGACTGGCGCGAGCCTGAAGGGAGAGGTGCGTCCAAAATCCGGCATTTCGGCCAGAAATGGCAGGAAAAGGCCGGGAATGAGCCCAAGCTGGGGTGCGGTCAGAACATCAAATTGGGTGCGGAGCGCAAGGCACGGACGCGAAAAGGGGATGCGCAGAGGTCTCATATCACCTACAATCTATCTCTCATGTTTACCGAACAAGTAACGCCAACTTCAAACAATGATTGTTGATACATTACCAGTTTATGTTATGCATTCACATTCATCATTTGCTATATAAGAGATGAAGAATCAATATATTTTGGGGCTGTACCAGATAACTAGCCCATATGTCTTCTAACCCACTGTTTCAGTTGTTTAAACTGGCTTCGCGGATTGCTGTTATTAAAACGCCACTCGCATTCCTTTAAAAACAGAGAAAAATGCTTGGTTGGAATGCCGTTGAATTTCCTCATATGGCGTTTGGCCTGGTTCCAAAAATTCTCGATTCCATTGATGTGGTTGTGGCTATCTGCAAACAGCTTCGAGTGGTTGATTCGGAAGTGTTTGAACGCTGACACATCAAGGACATTGTAGCCATACCAGCAGTCCGAGTAAACCACACTGTCTGGCTGGATTCTTTCCTGAATAATGGGAAGCAAGGTTTTACCTTTCGCATCAGGAATCACCTGTGTATAGACCTTCCCGCCCCTTTTAAGGATTCCAAAAACAGGAACCTTACCAGCCGCCCCACGTCCTCTTTTGCCCTTTCGCTTGCCACCGAAGTAGCTCTCATCGACCTCAAATTCGCCAAAATCCATCCCTTCACAGGACTCTTCTACCGCTATGATTTCCCGGAGCCGGTGAAAGTAATAGGCGGCTGTTTTGACGTTCACACCAACCAGATCGGCAGCGCAACGAGCTGTCGTGCCAGCCACAAAATGTTCGATTAAACGAAGCTGCTTGTCCTTGCTCAAACGACTTTTTCGCATTGCCATACCGATAACCCAAAGGAGTTATCTGGTACAGCCCCTATATTTTTAGGAATGCGCCTTTGTATCAAAAGCACTATCAGATGTATTTACCCCAACCCTTTACGCCAATGAATCAGACAGCTATGCAATAAGAAACTGCATATGACACGGTTCAAATTGCATCTTTACGATTTTCACACACCTACATGATTTGGTGTTGCTTACCCTTTGTGATAATATGTACTAGTTTACTCTAGTAAGTACAATCAATCACAGTTCATCAAGGACGACATAATGGAAGATAAAGACGATATTCTCTTCACCCCGGAAGGGGCAACAATGGCAGAAGCAAGCCGTGCCGCATTTCTTGTTGATGCCTGCGCATATTTTAGCGCCCTGTCCGAAGCAATCAGGAACGCTGAAAGAAGCATCCTGATTGCCGGATGGGATATTGACTCACGCATCAAGCTGGATCCAGTCAATAGCGACGAGAAGCTCTACGAATTGCTGAACAAATGCGTAGAAGAACGACCGGACCTGCATATACATGTTCTCATATGGGATTACCCGCTTGCCTACAGCTTGGACCGGGAACCCATGCAGCAACTGAATTTCCCGCTCAAAACGCATGAAAACATCCATTATCAGGCCGACTCGGCACTGCCGCTTGGGTCATCCCACCACCAGAAGATTGTCGTCATTGATGACAAGATAGCCTTTGTCGGAGGTATCGACCTCACCGCAGGAAGATGGGATCGGCCCGGTCATCCTCCCTTCGAAGAGCACAGGGTCAAACCCGATGGCAGCCACTACCTGCCCTATCATGACATTCAGATGCTCATTGAAGGTGAACCCGTGGCTCGGATCGGAGACATTGTTCGTAAACGCTGGGAGTGGGCAACCGACGAAGAGCTGTCGCCACCCCAAAAAACCGAAGGCACCCCGTGGCCCGCCTCTGTAGATCCGGACATGGAGAACGAAAATGTCGTTACCGCCATGACCTTGCCTGCTTTTCGAGGCAGACAGGCGCGGCGTGAGGTGGAGTCGCTCTACCTGCACCAAATCGCCCGAGCAAAAAAAACCATCTACATTGAGAATCAGTATTTCACCTCTACAAGCATACGCGATGCACTGATAGAACGGCTGCAAAGCCACGACTGCCCGGAAATACTGATCATCCTCCCTCAGATGACAACCGGATTACTCGAGCAGCTTGTCATGGAACCACTCCAGTCCGAAGTGCTCGACACCTTGGCTGAACAGGACAAACACAACAAGCTGGCAGTCTATTGCCCGTTCGGTGACGAGGATTCCTGCATTGCCATCAAGGTGCACTCAAAGATCATGATAATTGACGATGAGTTTATCACCGTGGGATCGGCGAATCTCAACGATCGATCCATGGGCTTGGATTCCGAGTGTAATCTCGCTTTTGGATCAAAGGAGATCACCAATACACTTGCTCATTTCCGCCACCGCCTGATGGCACATCACATAGGGATTCCCATGGATCAGGTCACAGACATGGAGCCTGAAAAAGGCATGCTGGGAACGGTCGAAGAACTGAGCCGCCCCACTGGCAGGCTCGTCATCGAGCCCAAAACCCGAAACGAAAATCCGCTCCCTGTTGACCCGGAGCTCATCCGGGAATTCGACACATCGCACCCAGGAGAATATGACACCATCATGGACGACTATTCGAGCTCTGAGAATTCCGAGCGAAGTTACCTTAGCTTCATGGGATTCGGCGCCATTTTGGCGGGGTTCATCATTCTGGCACTGCTTTGGCGTTTCACTCCATTGTCAGAGTACGCCACGCCTGATGCACTGCTACACTGGGCCGAACAGGTCCAAAAAATGCCCATGTCTCCGGTTCTCGCCATCCTGTGTTTTGTGGTTGGCGGCTTCATACTGTTCCCGGTCACTTTGCTTATCGTGCTGACCGCCAGTATTTTCTCCCCTGTGATGGCTTTCTTCATATCACTGGCAGGCTGTCTGGCTTCGGCTCTTTCCGTATATTATGTGGGCGAGTTGCTCGGACACAAGCAGATCAAGCGGCTTGCCGGATCAAAAGTAAAGGAAATCAGTGAACGTTTGGGCAAGCATGGACTGGCATCCATCGTCGTGACACGAGTGGTACCGGTTGCTCCCTATTCCGTTATCAACCTTGTGGCCGGTGCCTCACACATCAAGCTGAGTACATTTCTGCTCGGCACGGTTCTGGGCATGGGCCCCGGTATTGTTGCCATGACGTTGTTCGGAGCACAGTTGATCAATACGTTACGCAACCCGGGTCCCGGTACCCTTGCCATACTCATCGGCATCGTACTGCTTGTCGTGGTAGCTGGGACGTTGGTCAGACGCCGACTCAAGCGAATGAGGGATGATTCCGATTCAACGGAGGAGTCCCAATCGTGACCCGTCCCCTGCCAGCGCAGCATCTTCGTGTTGCGACCTACAACATACACAGTTGGCAAGGCATGGATGGAAAACGAGACCCTGATCGTATTTTCGAGGCTGTTGCCCACCTGGATGCCGACCTACTGGCTCTTCAGGAGGTAATATCTCCACAAGACACATCAGCCGCCTGCCCACTCCGGGAAATGGCGTCCAGACAAGGGTATCATGTAACCTACGGCCACACGTTACTTCGCCAGGACTCCCACTACGGCAATGCGCTGCTGAGCAGGAAAGAGCCTGTCCGCGTGCTGCGACATGACCTCAGCTTCCCCGAGCGAGAACCCCGAGGAGCACTGGAAACCATATTCTCGTATGATGGGGTAACCGTAAAAGCTGTTGCAACCCACTTGGGGCTGAATCCCAAAGAGCGGGCATACCAAATGGACAGACTTTTCCCGCTACTGGCTGCCAAAGATGCTGACATAACCCTGTTCCTTGGAGACTTTAACGATTGGTACGCCTGGAGCGCAGTGCGTCGACGCATACGAGGACTTTTCGGACCACAACCACAACCACGAACCTTTCCAAGCATTTTCCCTATACTTGCACTGGATAAAGTACATGTCAGACCAACGAGCCGACTTGAAGAAGTCACGCCAATTCGAACCGACAAGACGAAAAAAGCGTCGGACCATCTTCCGCTAGTAGCAACCGTGGACATAACTCAAGAGAGCGCCTCAAACGCTGATTGAATTCAATGCAGATCAATCGGAGAAATCAAACTCGCTGAGTTGGTTCAACAGCCAGTGTTCCGCTATTTCTCAGGTGGTCCTTGTTGCTCCAACACCCGCATAACAGCAAGGACGTATCCCAGGTGAGTAAATGCCTGCGGATAGTTCCCCAGAAGCATCCCTTTTTTGGGATCATACTCTTCGGCAAAAAGGCCTAGCGGGTTGGCGGTTTCTTCAATGCGTTTGAGCAATGTTTGCGCCTCTTCCAGACGCCCCATTTCCGCCATGCACTGAGCGAGCCAGCAATTGCAGATGAGGAAAACACCCTCGCCTCCCTCGATGCCTGCGCTTTCCCCCGAAATTCGGACCACCGGTTAAGGTGGAGTCAGCGTCCTTAAACCGATAAGGAAGGACGCATGACAAAGAGCAGCAAAAGACGGAAACATTCGGACAAGTTTAAGGCCAAGGTCGCACTTGAGGCGATTCGTGGCGTGAAGACGCTTGCGCAACTGGCTGCGGAGTACAAAGTGCACCCCAATCAGATTTCCACGTGGAAGCGGCAGCTCCTTGAGAATGTCGATGACATCTTTTCCAGTGGCAAGAAAGCCAAAAGCCAGGAGGAGATAACCGCACCGTTATTTGAGGAGATCGGTCGGCTCAAGATGGACATCAAGTGGCTTGAAAAAAAGTTGTAAGCCTGCCGCTTGAGGTGCGCCGCCAGTGGATCAAACCAGATCGGGAGTATTCCATCCGGCGGCAATGCAAGTTGGCAGGCATTTCCCGTTCGGGATTTTACTACAAGCCTGTAGCCGAATCCGATGAAAATTTGGCCCTGATGCGTCTGATCGACGAGCAGTACCTGCGTCAGCCTGATTACGGCTCGCCGCGCATGACAGATTGGCTGAGGACACAAGGGCATCAGGTCAACCACAAGCGGGTTGAGCGACTGATGCAGATGATGGGCTTGCAGGCCATTACTCCAGGGCCGCATACGAGTGTCCCCAACCCGGAGCATCCCGTGTTTCCTTATCTGCTGAAAGGAGTTGCCATTGAACGAAAAAATCAAGTCTGGAGCGCTGATATCACCTACATCCCCATGCAGCGCGGCTTTCTGTACCTGGTGGCAGTGATAGACTGGTGGAGCCGCTTCGTGCTGGCTTGGGAGCTATCGAACTCGATGGATAGTTCTTTCTGCGTGGATGCGCTCAACAAGGCTTTGCGCATCTCTACGCCGGAGGTGTTCAACACGGACCAGGGAGCGCAGTTCACGAGTCGTGAATTTACCGGAGTTCTGCAGAGCAAGGGAATTGCAATCAGCATGGACGGCAAAGGTCGCGCAATCGACAACGTCTTCATTGAGCGGCTGTGGTGGACGGTGAAATATGAGGATATTTACCCCAGGGCGTACTGTGATGGGATCGAGCTATACCATGGGCTTACGCGCTATTTTCGGTACTACAACGAGGAGCGCGGTCATTCGTCGTTGGACAAAAGAACTCCCGCTGACGTATACAGGGGCAACTTGAATGTTCATTGACTTGGCTCGTAGCCGTTGCTCCGCTCCGCCCTCGGCCCTTCGGGCCGCCCCTACGGGGACGGGCTACGCTCCACAACGGCTATGGCGACCCGCCTCCTCGGAGGCACAAACTCGGACGCCGGGCTCCACCTTAAAAAGACCGATCAGTGGTCCAAAGGATGGGGGGAGGCGCAGCCATCTTCGCTGGTATACCGACGGATCAGCCCTCCATCCTGCAGTTCCTGCTGTATTGCTTCAACAGTCCCGATAACCCTTGGATCATCAAACGGGAGAAATCCCATGATCGGAATCAACAGGCAGGAAGCGTCCAGCTCCGTGGTGTCGTAATGTTGAACAAAGGTACTGCGCTGGGCGTCAAACCCCTGTTCCAGGACTTCCTGACGAATCGCCGACATCGCCTCTTCCCAACGCTCAACATCACAATCGAAGCCATGCTGCTCGGCCATGTCCACGCCCCGTTGCAACGCGACCCAGCACATGACCTTGGAAAAGATAAAATGTTGTGGTTCACACCTGACTTCCCAAATACCTGCATCCGGGTCCTGCCAATGCGCATGGACATATTCACAAATATCTCTGAGCACCTCCCAATGCTCCTCACTGATACTCCCGGCATGACTGATAAGACGCGAGACAACACCCATCAGCTCACCGTAGATATCCATCTGAACCTGCCCGGCAGCCGCGTTACCAATTCTGACTGGCCGAGAATCCTTATGCCCATCAAGATGCGTCAACTCCTGCTCTTCAAGCTGACTATCCTCTCGAAGACCATACATGATTTGTAGTTCACTCTTTCTGCTTCGGTCCAGAACTGATCGCAGCCAATCAAGAAACTTTTCGGCTTCAGCGATATGACCCAGTTCATAAAATGCCTGCAACGTGAATGAAGCGTCACGTATCCATGTAAATCGGTAATCCCAATTACGGGTTCCCCCGATTTCTTCAGGCAAGGAAGTCGTCGGAGCGGCTGCCAGAACACCTGTCGGACGGTACTGAAGCAGTTTGAGAACCAGCGCAGATCGTTCAATCATTTCAGTGTACTCATCGAAACGATAATTACACTCGGTCTCGCTTCTCTCCATCCACTCCCGCCAATACTCAGTAGTATACTCCAGCGCCTGAAGCCCGGAATCCGCGGTTACGCACGCCTTATCCTCTCTGCTGCATCTCCCATCGGGAGCACTGGCCCCCAGGCGGAGCCACGCCTCTTCTCCTTCACTCATGCTCCACGTGCCGACCACTGCATCATCATGGATTTCCAGAGGTCTGGTGGCAGTCAGAGCCAACTCCATGTCACCCCCCACAGCCACTGCTCCACCGTCCAGTTTGGAGAATGAAGTCTTCTCACGCGCATAATCATAGGCAGGGGCAAAACGAACGCGAACCGACACCTGTCCTTTCTCCACCGTCACCCGGCGAAAAATGCGCGTCCCTTCTGCCTCTTCTGAATCTGAATCATTGGATTGATCTTTGGTCACAGGCATGAAGTCGGTCACACGAAGCACACCAGCTCCGGTCTCCATGCGGGAAACAAGGATATTGGTTTTCTCCTCATACCGCTGAGAACACTGCAACTTATCGATTGGCACATCAGGCCCGACCGCAAAACTGCCACCTTTATCTGCATCAAGTATGGCGGCAAAAACGGATGGAGAGTCGAGGTGGGGATAGCAGAACCAGTCGATACTCCCGTCAACTGCCACCAGCGCAACAGTTCGCAGATTACCTATGATCCCATACTCGCCAATATCCTTGTACATGCTCTCGTATCCCGATCAGGAAAGCATATAGCGCAGAGCATAGCCAAAAGAAGGATACGCCCACGGATGGGCAAGCAATTCCTTCCGCGTCAGACCATAACGGATGGCCAACCCGAAGATGTTCGCCACCTCTTCCGCGTGCTGGCCCAGATAGTGGGCTCCCAAAATTGTACCTGTTTGCTTCTCTACAAGCACTTTGTATTCGGCATAATCCATGCCGATGCGTTTGTGCTCCGACCATTTGGCCGCATCACCGGAATACACCGTGAAGGACTCGCCGCGTTCCCGGGCCTCTTCTTCCAGCAACCCCACAGCCATAAGCGGGGGGTCGGTGAAAACAGTTGATCCGGTTCCGCGCAAATCAGATTCCTCGCCTGCGTCATCGATAATATTTGCGGCGATCGTATCCGCCTGCAACGCCGCGACCGGGGTCAAGGCAAGTCCTGGTTCGACGCAATCACCGGCAGCGTAAATCCGTGGATTGGTACTCTGGAGTCGGCCATTGACCTTGATGCCTTCTGAGGATTTTTCAACGCCAACCTTGTCAAGCTGTAGCGATTCAATATTGGGAGTACGGCCTACCGCAACAACTGCCATTGAAGCACTGAACGATTCTTTGCCGTTCTCCCCGGATGTAACAATCGAAACTCCTGACTTGGACTTCTCAACCTCATCAATGGAGTGGTTCAACAAAACGCTCACACCGTGTGATTCCATTGCCTTGACCAGTCGGCCAGCCAAATCCGGGTCGAATCCCCGCAAAACACGATCACTCCGGTTCAATATGGTCGCCTTGGCCCCGACAGCAGCGGCTACTGACGCAAACTCGAACGAGATGAAACCACCACCGATAAATATCAAGGAATCCGGCATGGTCTTGAGATTCAGGAAGTCGTCGCTTGTCAACAGCAGGTCATTCCCGGGGATATCTGGAATCTTTGGGCTGGCACCCACTCCAATCACGACATTGCGCGCCTGCAAAACTCCGTACCCCGGGACCTCGACATCGCCGTTATCATCAAAACGAGCGTCCCCCGCAATGACCGCTATGCCCGCTTTTTCCAATGAATCGCGAACCGCATCGGAAATGGGTTCCGTCGATGTGTGTTTGTAATTCCACAGCGTATCCCAATCTATCCGCGTATCGCCCACGATGCCCTGCTTCTGCATGGAACGAACGCGCGTTACGGCATGGGCAGTATCGGCAAAAATTTTTTTTGGCTCACACCCTCGAAGCGGACAGACACCGCCCCATCCATCTCTTTCCACAACGGCAACTCGCAGTCCGGCACTATTGCATTTTCTTGCTACTCCGCCTCCGGCAGCACCTGACCCGATAACGACGACATCATATTCTTCTTTCTTCAATTGGGACCTCCGTTGGTGTGGATGTATCTCCAGGCAGTGACTTCATGGTCACAGTCCAATCATTGCATATTTACTCCCATACTCACATAAAACGGGGGAAAGTAAAGGCAAAACGACTCCTTGCACAACAAGTCGCCTGTTGTACTCGTGCAATCAGCTATTTTGAAGGAACTGGAGGAGCTACCTGGAAAGTCGCTGTCTGAGTGAAAGAGGGTAATCGGTTATGATCCCGAAGCAGCCGCCACTGGCAAGACTGACCGCCCTATCCATGTCGTTCACCGTATAGGGTGCCACCCGAATCCCGTGCTCCATCAATCTACTAACCAGCGCCACATCAATCATTTGATAATCGGGATGATAGCAGGTGCATCCAAATCGCTGAAGGTAGGCAACAATATCTTCCGGATGTTTATTTTCCACCAGAACAGCTAATGGAATTTCAGGGTATCTGGCTTTCATTTCAGCCAGGTAGTCGTGATTGAATGAAGAAATGAGAACAAGGTCCTGGACGTTCAATTCATGCACGATGTCGACAACATCACCAACGATAGACAGATCATCCGCGGCACCGGCCTGATTTTTGATTTCAACGTTTACTGGCAGGTTATGTTTTCGCGAGAAGGCAAGGGCCTCTTTCAATGAAGGGATACGCTGCCCACGCATCAAGTCCAAATCGTTAGCCGACATCTCTCCAGCCGCAATAGTGCCAAAGGGATCGCTTGTTATGAACCATGATCCGGCATCGAGCTTCTGGAGTTCATCCCAAGTATAGTCACGTATTCGCCTTGAGCGTCGGTCAGAGAAATCCGGATGGGTGGAGATATCCGTGGTGCGGTCAAGGACATCATCATGGAATACCACCAGCGTGCCGTCAGCGACTTTGTGAACATCAAGCTCCCAGTAATCGGCACCAAACTCAAGACCTCGCTGTGCAGCCAGCATTGTGTTCTCCGGAGCATGGGCCCGAGCGCCACGGTGAGCACATACATATCCGGATTGTGGCAGATGGTCGAAAAACACTACTCACCTCGTTTGGTGAAATAGAAATTGGCCAATGCCATCAACGATGTGCCGACAATCAACAACAGGGAAACCGCATTGATAACCGGGGTACTTCCGTCCCGAACCTGCAAGTACAGATTAATGGGGAGTGTCGGTTCCGATCCGACGAGGAACAACGTGGTGTTGAAGTTTTCAAAACTCATCAAAAAGGCCACGGCTCCGGCGCCGATTATGGCCGGACGCAGGAACTTCAATGTGATGTGCCAAATAACACCAAGCTGTGTGGCTCCGAGGTTCAGCGCAGCCTCCTCCAAAGAATGGTCGAATTTGCGAAGCCGTGCGGAAACCACAAGAGTGACGAACGTCGTGATGAAAGAGAACTGACCTACGACAACCAGCCAGAAGCTGGGGCGAAACAATTCCACATCGATACCGAAGTTCATATCAAAATACGTCCCAGCCGTATTGGCAGCCAGGAGCAGCGAGATACCCAGAATAACGCCTGGAATAACCAGCGGCGCGAGCATCAGAAAATACAGTACCCCCTTGAAGCGAAACTCTTCCTGCTCGAACAGGAAGCTGGCGCACGTCCCCACGACAACACTCAGGATGGAAACGAAAAAGGCCGTCTTGAAACTCGTCATAATGGCACGCAGATTCTGGTCGTCATGGAAAAGACCGACCCGATCCGGTCCATCAGCCACAAACCAGTCGAGGCTAAATCCCTGCCATGGCAAGGACGGAAAATTGGAATCATTGAACGCCAGCACACAGGTGACGACAAGCGGTGCAAAAAGGAATATAAAATACAATACAATAAAACAGTTGAATGAAAAGTCGTATGTTTTGCTACGTGGCAGAGAGCGAATCATGATGCGACCTCCCCAAGTTTCTGACGGGTGATTTTAAGCCCAATCCAGATA
Source organism: Pseudodesulfovibrio profundus (assembly GCF_900217235.1). NCBI lineage: Bacteria > Pseudomonadati > Thermodesulfobacteriota > Desulfovibrionia > Desulfovibrionales > Desulfovibrionaceae > Pseudodesulfovibrio > Pseudodesulfovibrio profundus. Next base: position 1,125,806 of record NZ_LT907975.1, read on the forward strand.
ATGAGGGAACTGAGCAGAAGCAGCAGGAATCCGAAGGCTGAGCCTTGATTCCAATTGAAGCTGGCAATGAACTGGTTGTAAATCTGTTCCGTGAACCAGAGCGAATTCTTTCCGCCCATGAGATTGGGAGTCAGGTAATTCCCCAGTGCCAACATGAACACCACGATGGAGCCGGAAGTAATACCGGGCTTGCAATGCGGTATGATGATGGTTCGCCAGATGGTCAGTTGCCCGGCCCCCAGGTCATGGGCCGCTTCGATGAGGCTGTCATCAAGACTCTCCATGACGGAAACAAGCGGCACGACCATGAACAGCATGGAAGTATAGACCAACCCCATGATCATGGTGGCGTCATTGTACAGCATTTCGATGGGCCTATCGATGAGCCCCAACTTCAGCATGAAGAAGTTGAGCACGCCGGACTCGCGTAGCAGAATCATCCATCCGTAGATACGGACCAGTTCACTGACCCAGAATGGGAGCAGCAGGAGGATCATCAAGGCCCCCTGCACCTTTGATCTGGCCAGTTTGGCGATATAGAAGGAGACCGGCATGGCGATCAAAAAGCAGATGAACGTCGTGATGACAGCGTACAGAGCCGTGCGAACAAACGTCAGCCAGTAGATAGGTTCGGTAAAGAAATTCCTGTAATTCTGAAGTGTCCAGACTACATCACCGTAATCATTCTCCCCACGAAAACTCATGGTTAACAGATCAAGATGCGGGAGAATGATCAGAAGCAGCAGCCAGGAGATCACCGGCGCAAAAAATATCCAGAATGCAAGACGTGAACGCGGCATATCACCCCTCCGCCTCAAAACAGACACCCGATTCGGGATGCCACCCCACTGTGATCACATTGCCCGGCTCAATATGGTCGAACCGCCGATTCTGCGGCAGTGTCACAATGAGTTCGTGCTCCTGTTCAGTCAGGGTCAACAGACGACTGTTGGCTCCATCAAACAGAATACTTTTCACTGTCACATCAAAGACATTCAAGCCCTCTTTGTCACGGGGTTCGATGACCATCGCTTCAGGTCGCAGAAAAAGATCAACCCGCGCCCCTTGATGACACGGCGTATGCGACCTGGCCCGAAACGAATACCCTTCGTCAGTTGTCACCAAGACGTCACCGGACAGTCCCTGCGTCACGACACCGCTCCACTTGTTGGTATCCCCAACGAACTGCGCCACAAAAGGCGTATCGGGTTCACCGTACAATTCCTGTGGGGTTCCAACCTGCTCGAAACGGCCATTATTCATGACAGCCACCCGATCAGACATGACCAAAGCCTCGGACTGATCATGCGTAATATAGATGAATGTGGTCCCCACCTTGTTCTGGAGCTTTTTCAACTCCACCTTCATCTGTTCACGCAGCTTGAGATCCAACGCTCCCAGAGGTTCATCCAGCAACAGAACAGATGGTTCCAGTACGAGACAGCGAGCAATTGCGACTCGCTGCTTCTGCCCACCTGATAACTGATTGATCTGCTTGGAGCCGTACCCTGGCAGCCCCACTCGTTCGAGCATGGCTTCGACTTTTTTGCTGGTCGTCGGTGCATCAACACCCCGCCGCTTCAACCCGAAGGCAATATTATCGGCGACATTCATCATCGGAAACAAAGCCAGATGCTGAAAAACCAGATTGACGGGACGCTTGTTCGGAGGAACGCCAAGCATATCCTCCCCGCGAATTTCAATGCTCCCTGATGTTGGTGCCTCGAAACCGGCAATCATCCGCAGCAAGGTCGTCTTGCCACAGCCGGAGGGGCCGAGAATCGAAAAGAATGAACCAGTTGGAACATCAAAGCTCACATTGTCGACAGCGAGGAAGTCGCCGAATCGCTTCACCATATTTCGTACGGATAGATCGTTGGTCATAGTATTGTTCGGTTGAGGATTGAACAAGGCGGGGAGTCAAACAACTCCCCGCCTCTACTTACAGGTATTCAGACTATTCCGCTATTGGGCGGCCTTGATCTTATCCAGGATTTTACCTTCCATGCTTTCCAGCTTGGCAGGAACCGGCGGATACCATTTGATATTATCGATGGTGGCCTGCGGGAAGGATCGATCGAAGTTGGCGGCCACAGCTTCATCCGTGTACTTCAGAGCGCCCTGGGATGCCGTGGCGTACTTTTCCTGAGAAGAGAAATACCCGGCGTTTTCAGGCTTCATGATGAAGTTGATCCACTTGTAGGCGGCATCCACATTCTTGGCCTTGGAGGGAATGGTGAACGTATCGATCCAGCCGAGAGCACCCTCTTTGGGAGCCTTGAAGTCAATTGCCTTGTTATCGCCATGCAGCTTCCATCCACCGGCATCCCATGCCATGGCAACGTAAACCTCTTCCGAGCGCATGGATTCCAGCAGCGAATCGCCGTTAGCCCAGTAATTCTTCACCACAGGCTTGGCTTCGATCATTGCATCCGCAATCTTGTCGAGCATCTCTTTGTAGGCTTTAGGGTCGTCATACAGTGCGAACGGGTCATACCCCAGAGCAAAGCCCATGGCGATCAGCGTGGGCCGTTTCAGACGGTAGCTCACACGACCTTTGTATTTGGGATCAATCAGCGCCTTGAAGGAATCAGCTTCGGCAGCCTTGTCGCTATTGACGATGAGGCCGGAGGTTCCCCAGCAGAACGGTACCGCATAGGAATCACTGCCCACGCGAGTATTCTTTTTGACCGCCTCAAGCATGGACGGGATGAACAGGGAGCTGTCTATTTTGGAGTAGTCCAGGGGTTGATAGAGATTGAATTTCTTTTGAACAGAAGCGATCCTGTCCTGGGATGGTTGAGCCAAGTCGAACCCGGCACCGCGGGTAGCCCGGAGCTTGGCGATCATCTCCTCGTTATTGGAAAACGTGACTTCCACATCGATGCCGGTTTCCTTTTCAAATGCATCGATCAATTTCTGAGGAGCATACCCCTTCCAGGTTAACAGTTTCAACGTTTCCGCCTGGGCCGCACCAGTCATGACGAACAGGGACAGTAGAGCGAATACAACAATTTTCTTCATGATCAAACTCCATCATTTTGTGAACAAAAACTGACACAAGACACTTGCCACCATTTTAATCAACGTAACGAAGGATACCCGGATAAGAATGGGACTCATCATACGCCGTTTCACGACGGATGAAAGGATAAAAGTTCCATCAAACCTATCAGATTGGGTTAACCCAACTCGACCAACATATGCAACATGAACTGGTAATTCTTGACATTTTTGTGGCGACTACTTGTCAATGCGGCAACGATTTGACCAGTTGCCATATATCATAAATATATATAATATCAGTACATCATGGGAGAAAGAAAAGAAAAACCACAGTACCTTACGTTGAAAAGGTTCATTTTGGAACTTTTACGCAAAGGGAAGCTCTCCCCTCATGAAAAACTCCCCAGTGAACGCGATTTAACCAAGCAGTTCGCCCTCAACAGAAACACTGTGCGTCATGCGCTTGGCATCCTCGAACGAGAGGGGAAAATTTATCGATCAGGGCGCAAGGGATGGTTTGCCAGCGGTCAGCGATTGGTATTTGACCCAAGCAAGGAACACGTGAACTTTGATAAACTGGCTCGCAAACAAGGGTTCACCCCAGCCTGGCAGGTGCTGGAAAGCGGAACCATGCAGGCGACCGGCGAACTGCAAGAGCTATTCAATGTAGAGGAAGGAACGGAGCTGTTTCACGTCTTTGAAACAGGCAGCCTGGACGGGCATCAGGTATATTATTCGGAATACTTTTTTCTGGCTGAAATCTGTCCGGGATTTCTGCCGAAAATTGTCTCACGTCCCATGACAGATGTTCTACGGGAGGATTATTCCATCCATCTGTACCAAAAGGATTTACTGATCCGTCCCATCAACATGGAGGAGGAAACCGCCAGCCACATTGGGTTGCCCACACACTCCCCAGGGATATTTTTCCGACGCATCAAAAACTCGCAACAGGGACGCATCGTGCAGGTCGATTACGAATACTGGCGAGCAGATTCGATTGAACTACGGAGCACTTTTTCTTCATAAGAGGACACATCCGTGCAGCAGACTGTGCAATCAGGAATCGCCCTCTTCTCCGGGGAGCCGATCAAATCGCTCAACCAACTCCAAATGTTCATCCCAGTTCGCCCTTCTCTCGTAAAAGATATGACCATCCGGCTGTATCGGAACATCGCAATCAAGACTACCGGCAGGCACGACCAGCAGCGTTCCATCCATCTGAAGGTTGGGAAGCGCGGAACCGCATTGAGTGCAGAAACTTTTGATATGACCGCTGGATTCAAAATCATGGGTCCGAACAAGCTCCTCTCCCTTAAGCCAACGCAGTTCTGCTGTTTTTGAAAACAGATTGGCCGCATGGGCAGAGCCGGTATCTTTTCGACAACGTTCACAGTGGCACAGAAAGAAATTCTCAAACTCACCAGTCACTTCATAGGCGACCTTTCCGCACAGACACGATCCTGCATATACCATCACTCACCTCATTTCATGGCATGATGTAAAGGAATCCGGGCAGAAGCAACACCTTCTGCCCGGAATCTATCTTTCATTATAACTAAGGGGAAGAATCCCTTACTGTCTACCTCAATGCATACTAATCGCAGATCATGTCACATAGTTGAACAGACCTTTAAGAAAAGAGTCTTTCACCTTCCAGAGCTAAGAACCGATCAAAGGAAGTTCCTTATCCACCCTGAAAAAGACCAAAAACCGTCGCTTGGTGGGCTGCTCTTCGTCAATCTTGCAACGTCGACACAGTTCGAACAGCAACTCTGTATCTTCCTCTTCGCGCAACATTGTCAAAGACAACCGCTTTCCCTTGTATCCCGAGGAATTCTCCCTGAATAGGAAGTGGGCCTTTTGCGTGGCGACAACATTACTGTGACTCAGACGATCATTCATGACAATCGCAAGCGACCCGTCATCCATAACGTGTGGTCTTGAATACACGGCTGCATTCACTTCTCCATTGGCATCAGCAGTAGATAATACGCCAAATCCCTTGGTGTTGTCGAAATATTCTCTCAATTCAGACATAGTAGCTTCCTTTTTTTGTGTATTACTAATCTTGACGATCAGCGCATTTCAATACGCTCACTCGCTAACAGTAACACATACTACTATCACATCATGTCAGTATATTGAACCTTTTTTGAAATGAGTGAGGCATGGAGTATTGCAAAATGATGGCCGAGTGCTTTGACCAACTGCTTAATCAATGGTGTACAGATCATCCATTCAGCACCCAAAGACTGATAGCGAGTACCGAAGCGAAGCAAGTCCACAAAAAATATGGAAGGAGAATGCAGGCTGCCTTTGGTGAGAAACGGTAAAAAAGCGTGATTGTTTTTCCCAAAAACAAAACCAGGATGAGGGTATCGAGACTGCCCAACATGGTACTTTGCAGACCGAACATCAATGGTGTGAATAGTAGGTTTACAACCAACTGAGCCGAGTACCACAGGTATCCTTGCCCTTTGGCTGAGCCATCTGCAAGCCAGAACACCCACAGCGAAACACCCATTGATGCATAAAGGAGTGTCCACACGACTGGGAAAACAATGGCCGGAGGGTAAAACGGCGGCTTAACCAACTGCTCGACCCAAGGCCCGGGAGGAAAGAACGAGCCTACCAAAGAGCCTGCCATGATATGAGTAAAAATGAAGACTGCAAGCACCCCATACCGCTTAACCATGGACTCTGCCCCCTTCACTTCCATCTTCTCAGCCCGATTCCATTACCATCTCAACTCACAATATAAAATTGGCAACAAAAAAGCCCGCAGTAAAACCGCGGGCTCATTGATTGTATGGCGTTAACCGCTACTGACGAATTCTGCGACCAGCGAAGAACAAGCCAACAAGGCCCAGTCCGAAAATGGCGAAAGTGGAAGGCTCCGGTGTCGGAATCGGACCATTGGAAACAACAGTCAGTTGCGAGCTGGCATATGTCGTATCACCCTCGACCGTGGTCCAACCAAAAAGATTGTACTCGGGATCGTCGACCCAACCATTTTCAAAGGCCCAAATAAAGAAGGTGTCGTAAGTGACATCCCCATAGCCCAAGTCTTCAAGGGTCTGGAGAACGGTGGTACCGTTGTGGTCCATGCCCGCCAGGGAATCCATATCCAGTTGTCCAAGCCCACTGGTAAAGGAGAATGTGTAGTTGTAGCCCATGTAATCGAACTGTTCGATGGAAGCCTCGGGATTGACGAGCAGAAACACATCATTGTTGCGTGATGGATTGAAGATATGCGTATTGTCAGTCTCAAAGAACATGAACTCTAGCACTGTATCGAAAGAATTCACGGCACCCGTGACAGGATCAATACCCTTCAACGTCAGGTTGGCAGCCATCATGGCACCATGAAGGGAATAGTTGCCGGTAACAGGCTGATTATCATGAAACATGTGGTCGATGATATCCACAGTGGTCCCGGTATCAACGGTACCACTCTTGGTAATGAATCCAATCGAGCTTTGATCACCATCGCCCCAGCTCAACGAATTAACAGTTTCCCCGGCTCCATTGACGTAGCTTTCTGGCGTTAACCCGGTCTGGGTATTGTCCTGATTCCAATAGTCATTAAACTCATAAGAAACCGAATATTCCCACTGAGTGATTTGAGCAGCAAGGGCTGGAGTTGAAAAAAGTATAGTCAGGCAGAGTATCATAAAGACTTTAGAAACATTGGTTATCATTGCAGATTCTCCTTATAAAAGTTGGGAAGAATATGCACACAACATGCCACACGCAACCACCTTTAAATACTGATCTTTTTATTTTACCACATTAGGAAATTCCCAAATCATGTAAAAAATACCGACAAGTTTCAGGTTTTTTTACACTCTATTACAAATCAAATAAAACAAGCAGCATGCAAAACAAAATCCATCCTCAGCAGGTAGGAAAACGAACTCAGAGGGCTGCACGTTGCATTTTGATTTATGGGTACCGCTAATCTGATGAGAACGCCCACCAACTTGCCCCACACTTGAACGGGTGCTATCCCTCAAAGAATGAAAATACTCGTCACTCTCATACTTGGCTCGATAGCGCTGTTGTTTCTGCTTGGTTTCTTCAGCAAGCCGCCTAAGACACTTGGCGTGACAAATGGAAAACTTGCCCAGTGCACGGAGGCAAAGAACTGCGTATCATCCCAAGCAGGGGATGAGGCTCATTCGATAGCCCCCATTGAAGCAACTGGTGCTAGTAAGAGAGTGACAACTCTGCTCACCAAATCCATCAACGCCATGGGAGGCAAGGTTGTCTCAATTGAGGGGCCATACCTTTGGGCGGAATTCACCTCAAAAGTCTTCCGTTTTGTGGATGATGTGGAGTGTTACTATGACCAGGAATCCGGCGTCATACACATCCGCTCGGCATCACGGGTGGGATATTATGATTTCAACGCTAACAGAAAACGTGTTGAAGAGTTGAGACAGAAATTCTTGGCCCACAATTAAAGACGAGCCGATCCAAACTGCAAAACACCATATATTGCTACACCAGAAAGGATGGCAAACTCGATACGTCGACAGTAGTTTGAATCAATTCAACACCCCCATTTACCGCAGTAAAAACCGTGCACTGAGCATAGCCAGGGCTATAGTGAAACGGATCGTCCATTGTATGTCCGGTAATTCGACACAGGACAGAACGAATAACCCCGGCATGGGTAACCGCCAGCACATGTTGCGGTCCTGACGCCAATCGATTCAGAATCGGCATAGCCCGGTCAGCAACATCATTGAACGACTCGCCTCGCGGCGGTTTGAAATCGCTGAAATTTTCGCCACGACGAACGTACTCGGCAGGATATTGCGTACGGATCGCATCAAAGGTCTGTCCATCCCACGCCCCCATATTAATTTCATTCAATTCAGGGACAATCTCCGCTTGAACACCAAGTTCGGCCGCCAGCGGCTCGATTGTCCTGATGGCCCGAGTTGCCGGACTTGTGCAAAGACGAAGGAATCCACATTCTCGCAACACAGCGCTTGCTTCAACGGCCTGCTGAACTCCTTGTGCAGATAACGGGACTTCCGTTCTGCCGATGCACCGCCCGCTGCCCCCGTCTGTATGTACATGCCGCATGAGAACAATCACGAAAGCGCCTCCCGCGCCAACCGTTCGGCGCTGTCGCCGGCCTCATCTTCGAACCGAGCCATAAGCGCTCTGGCTCTCTCCAAACGACCAAGGATGGCTTGCTTTGCTCCGGGTTCATGGGCGTATTGCTTGACCTTCTCCAGGTATCGTTCTTCCAGAGGGACCGGTCTGTGACAACGAACCAGCTTGTCAGCCAAAAAGACGATATCCTTCTCCAACAAGGCATCATCCGGTCCCAGCGCAGTATCAAAATGAATGCGAACTACATCTGCCGCAGCATGAAAGCCATGCCTTTTCAGAAGCTCTGCTCCAGCTTCCTCATGACGTTTCGTGCCTTTACCTATGTCGTGTGTCAGAGCCGCTCCCAATACAAGCCCAACATCGAGCGGGGTTGCCTTGCACTGCTCGTTAAAGGCCTCGCACAACGCCCTAGCCACTCGCGATACTGCCTGGCAGTGCTCCATGACATGTCTGGTTCCACCCGCCATCAGCCATAATTGTTCACATTCGCCCGGCGTGGGATGGCCGCGCCCGTACAAACTCAAGGCGAGCTCATAATCATCGGAATGATCAAGATCAAGGAGCGTACCGCTATCAGCAACCTCAAGGTCCAGAGCTTCAGCATCATGCCTCTCCAGAACGCTCCGCAAGCCGCCCTCGCCGTCATGTGCGAGTATCTCCGGAATAAGGCTTCTGCTAATGATCGGTGGATGGCCCCGGTCTCCCAGGAACTTAGGATAAAGTATCGATGGACGGGTTCTATCGAACTCGAGACCTCTGCGCATCCCCTTTTCGCGTCCGTGCCTTGCGCTCCGCACCCAATTTGATGTTCTGACCGCACCCCAGCTTGGGCTCATTCCCGGCCTTTTCCTGCCATTTCTGGCCGAAATGCCGGATTTTGGACGCACCTCTCCCTTCAGGCTCGCGCCAGTCGAACAGCTTTTTTCAAATTGAACGCCATGGCGAGGATGTGGAACTCTCCCTCCACCTTCTCACGACCCACGTATCGGGACCGAAAGAATGCGTAGCCACGTTTGAGTGTGCCGAAGGCCCGCTCGACTATTTGCCGAATGCTGCTGATGTCACGGTTGCGGGTCTTTTCGAAGTCTGTCAGCCTGCCGCCACGAGGCGTCTTGTCCATGGTTCCGTCCTCCAAATCGCGATCAAACAGAATGTCCCGGTTCTTCCCGCTGCAATAGCCCTTGTCCGCATAAACCCGTGCGCCGGGATCAAGGCCGACGCCATTCACGAGCCGCTCGAATTCGCCCGTGTCCGAATGGTTCGCGGGAGTGATGTGACCACAGAGCAGAAACCCGTCTCGACTGTCCGTCGCGGCATGGAGCTTGTAGCCGTAATAGGCCCGATTTCTCTTGCGGAGCCAGGCCGCCTCCTCGTCATCCGAATAGCTGACCCGGCAGTCCACCGGCCCATCCTGTTCTTCGGCGTCCTCGGAACGGTCCTCAGGCATCACGTCGATAACCTTGCGCGGCCGCCGCTGCGACTCGACTACCGAGGCGTCCACCACGGCTCCCTCACGGACAAGAAGCCCTTGTCCTTCAAGCTGGCGGTTAAGCATGTCGAGCAAGGAGTCCAGCACCTTCAGGCGGATCAAACCGTTACGGAAACGGCATATGGTGGTCTCGTCCGGCACGTCGTCCTCGATGGAAAAACCGGTAAATCTGACAAAGGAGAGCCGGTCGAGCAGCGCCTGCTCCACGCCCGGATCACTCAGGTTGTACCAACGCTGCAAGAGCAGAATCTTGAACATCGCCAGAGGCGGATAGGCGGGATTGCCCACGGCGTTGGCCTTGCGCCTGATCTTCTTGCACAGAAAGGCGTTGATGGGCTGCCAGTCGATGAGTTCGTTGATCTCATCCAGAAATGTGGTCTTGGTTCTGCGGTGCCCCAGGAAGTAATCACCCAACCGAGGTCCTTTCTGCCGAATAGCCATGCCTTCCTCCTTTGGATGGAGAAATAATAGCATAATAAATCAAATAGTTAAAGAGTAAAAGTGTGGGATTTGCCGTGCAGAGGTCTCAACTCTTCAACGAGTAGCTGAACAGTCTCCTGTCTAATCAGAGGCATGTCGGCTGGTAGCAAGAAAAAAGCTTCCACCAACTCCGGCAATGATTCTACCCCGGCCAGCACCGATGAGAACATCCCCTGCTCGAAACCGGGATTATGCACGACATCCCCCCCAGCTCGACGAGCGGCATCAGCGACTTCGTCAGATCGTTTTCCTGTCACCGCAATCACAGGGTCGACACCTTCTGCTGTAAACAGCCTCACGACCTGCTCGACAACCGTCCGATCTCCAAGGGGCAGCAGGGGCTTGAAAGAACCCATGCGCGAGGAAAGGCCTGCCGCCGGGATGACCGCCGCCAACCGGATCATCCGCCCATCTCCGACCGGGACTTGATCAGCTCTGCGCCTATGGAAACAGCAATCTCCTCCGGGGTCTGTGCGCCGATCCCCAAACCGATGGGGCAATGACAGCGGTCGATATCCGCCTGAGTCACTCCTTCCGCCAGCAGGGATGCATAGATCTTGTCTCGTTTCTTACTGCTTCCGATCATGCCAACATACCCTGCATCGGTACGCAGAGCTTCGGCCAGGACGTTTCGGTCATGCAGATGCCCACGTGTGACGATGACAATAAAAGCATCAGGGCCAATGACGAGACCGGAACAACAGTTTTCAAACGACGACAGCACAACCACTTCATCGGCCTCGGGAAATCGTTCCCGGTTGGCAAAATCGGCCCTGTCGTCAAGTACTACGGTACGGAAACCGACCATGGAACCGACACGCGCCGTGAACTGTGAAACATGTCCGGCACCAAAAATGTACAAAGAAGGCGGAGGAGAAAACGGCTCGTGCAATACCATCTCCATGCCCTGCTTCTCAAACCGGGGAACGCCATCACCCTGCCCTTCAATCAGACGATGCTTCACAGCCCCCAGTTGCTCGCCCACCTGCTGAAAATGAGTGCTCAGGACCGAATGTAACCCCTTGCGCAACAGCGTATTCAATTCGAGAAAAACACCTGCACATGAACCACCGGGGCTTACGGTTTCCAGCAGAAGAGACAAACCACCGCCGCAAATCATGTCAGAATCAGCGGCCAGTTCCTGAGTCATGTCTACGAAAAGAAGCTTGGCGGCACCGTCACCGACATCAAGCAAAGAAACGGCCTCGCGACAGGCCATCGCCTCGGCCAGTCCTCCCCCCACGGTCCCGACAATGGAGCCGTCACGCCGAACAGCCATCTTGGCCCCTGAGCTGCGAGGCGTTGAACCGGAACTCTCGACAACTGTGACAAGTCCAAATGGCTCGTTGTTTTCTATAAGACCGCAGATGGCACGCACAAACTCCCGCATATCACCACTCCGTATCCAGTATCTGCCGCTTGCCAAGGCCGGGCACAGCCGGAGCAGCGTCATTATTCATTTCGATTTCAATTGCCAGATTTGCCTCTGCTACAACAGGCATGGATGCAAGCGCATCATGCGCACGCCTGCCAGACTCTGCACTTCCACAAACACGCACAAAAAGAGTGTCCTTGCTCAAAGCGACTGCGAAATCAGCAAGGCCCGAAATAGGGTAAAGCGTTTCGTTTAAATCGGCCAGCCTAAGACGATTGGAACCAACCGGAACGCCATCAGATATCCGGCTTACATGCGGATCAAGTCGACGCATGGGACTCCCACAAACGCATTGATCAGGCAGGATTCTTCCGCTGTCTCCTGTACGGTAGCGGATGAGCGGCATACCCCGCCGAAGCGGTGTGGATACGACTATCTCCCCAACGTCACCGTCTGGGACAAGCTTTCCCGTATCGGGATCAACAATCTCAAGGTAGACATCGGCCTCACGCAGATGCATGCCGCTTCCCGGCTCACATTCAACCGCCCCGCCAAGGCCTGTTTCAATCATTCCCCAATGGCGGAACACTCGACAGCCAAATATCCGCTCCAAATTCCGCACCACCGCTTCAGGAGCCGCGTCCCAGCATAACAGTACCGACTGGACTCTGCCTTTTGGCATCCCCAGCCGCTCCCACCAGTATGCAATCAGGTTCACATGGGCCGCCGGACCAACGATACAAGATGCATTTTCAGCCATGATTTGATCCAGCGCAGCTTTACCGTCTTCCAGAATGCCATGAGGAACACAGCGCGCTCCGAACCGAGTCAGCGCCTCTGCCAGTAGCATCCCCACCCCTCCGGTCCGCTCTCCGGGCATCAACACAAGGGCGGTCTGGCCGGGGCCAATCATGATGCGCATGCCCCAATCGAAAAAGTTGATGGTGGCTTCCAGGTCGTCCTGCGTATGAAAAACCCGCTTGGGCTTGCCTGTCGTGCCCGAGCTGTGCAGGGTGACAACCCGTGCAATGTCATCCTGCGACACGCACAGGAGTTGCTCAGGATATTCCCGAAGATCGCCTGCCGTCATCATGGGTAATCGCGAAAAGTCTTCGGCTGTCCGAATGGCCTCGACATCAAAACCGGCAAGTGTCCGACCATAAAAGGGGCTGTTGGCGCGAGCGTGCTCAATAACTGCCCGTAGTTGTTCCATCTGCCAACAGCGCACCTCGCCTGACGAGGGGCGGCGACTCCCGCTCCAGCCCATTCGACGGACAAGCCAGTGATCAAGATGAGACTGCGCCATGAGTCTTATTCCTGTAGAGAGTTTCGCCGTCCATGGACGTCAGGTTGTAAGCGCAAAACGGCACCAGCCGCCCGTCGGGCGACACAATGTGAATGCAACATCCTTTCAAGCGCTCGATATCCAGGGTCCAGGCATCCTGAAACGCCATGGCAGAAACAGCCAGCGTATGAGTACCCGCCCGTTCGATGAAGCAATCAAGGGCATCGGGCGCGTCAGCCATGGGCAGCGTTGTTTTCGGAGCGGACCACTGGCGCTTGACGAACGACTTGGCCTTGTCCGCGCCTTCGGATGCAGGTCGCGGAAGGCAACCGCAATCCGTACCGGCGGAGAGCTTTTGCAGGCTGCCGGACTCGGTCACCATGTAATTGGCGTGAAAGGAGCAATGGGAATGCTCACACCCCGGCGGCTGGAAATCCTGAGCTTTAATGGCACCATCTGTCTGATCTTCAAGATGCCGCATGAGTTCCGGCAGTGTCACCCGCTGCTCGTCTGCAGGCGGCTCGGGATAGCGACCGAAATAACTGACGGGTTGAAAGTGCACCCCGCGCACGCCGGGAGACAGCTCGGCAGCCAACCGGATGATGGCTCCGAGATCGTGATCATTGACACCGGGAACAACAGTAGGCACCAGCACCACACCAATTCCCGTTGCCGCCAAAGCATCGATTGCCGCAAGCTTGCTCTCAAACAGCGCCTGCCCCCGCAACGCAGAGTGTATGACGTCATCGGTTCCGTCGAATTGAAGAAACACAGAATCAAGCCCGGCCTCGGCCAGACCGGCGGCATAATCCGGCTCTCGGGCAATACGCAGACCGTTGGTATTCAATTGAATGAAGGGAAAACCCTTGGCCTTTCCTATTCGGATCAGATCAAACAAGTCGTCCCGTACGGTGGGCTCTCCCCCGGAAAGCTGGACATTGCAGAAGCCGGAAACATCCCTGACCCGATCGAACAGTCGACCAATTTCCTCTTGCGTCGGATCAGGCGGAGCGGTCTTGCCCGAAGAGGCGAAACAGACAGGACAGCCAAAATTGCAGCGCCATGTCACCTCCATGACAGCAGTACAGGTATGCTGCCTATGGGCATCACACAGGCCACAATCAAGCGGACACCCCTGATCCACAGCAGTGAGCGGTTGACGTGGCATAGATGGAACCTTGGGTCGTTTCCATTGGTGAAAATCCGGCTGGCCTCGCCAGACGATCACGCGAAACTCCCCGTGTTGCAGGCATTGTTTTATCAAAAAAGTCTCATCACCAATGGTTTCATGATGAGCCGAAACAGGTCGCAAACAGACCGGGCAAAGACTTCGGGGAACGGTACTCATCCCTAGCCGCGCCCTTCTGCCGGATCAAATCCGTTGTCTACCAGTATCTCCCGAACCTGCGCATACGTGGTTGAGAGCAAACTGCTACATCGCTGTGCATCCGGCTGACCACATTGACCATCGAGGATATCGCCACAGGTCATACCACCGTATTCCCGGGTGGTAGCCACGAACCAGTCGCGTAGCTGTTCCAGCATCAGCGGCAACCGCTCGTCCTTATCCTCCACATCCTCTCCCTTGCCCGCGTACAATCCGAACACGAGGGATGCTCCAGTGAAAACACCACACAGACCGGAACAATCACCCAGCCCATCGCACAACCCTGCTGCCGCACGAACCGTATCGGGACTCTCGCGCCCCATCTCTTCCAGAGCAAGCAGGACCATGATCTGACTACAGCAGAACCCCTTGCCTGCAAGCTCCATCATGCGCAATCCCATCTCATCAAACATGTCTTGATCCTTTTTTCTCCGCAATCATCAAAAAATATCCAAGCTGGCTCTGCCCACATCCGCACGCCAGGCCGTTCTCCCCGGCGAACATCAGGCGGGCAGTCAGGTCCTTGAGCAAACTAGAGTGATCCTCAAGCACGACCACACTAAAACCGGCGTCCTCTACCATGGTTCTTGTCACTTCAAGAGGCACGGCTCGATCTGCGCATGACGCGCCACCCTTTCCCCCCGGACCACACAGATCCGAGAGAGCGAGAAAACCTCCGGGTTCGAGGACGCGTGAGAATTCCGCCAGTCCAGCGCATGGATCAGACAGAAGCGACAGAACACACTCGCAAAACACCGCATTAAATGAATCCCCTGTGAATGGAAGCACATCTCCCGAGGCTCGAATGAGACCTGACCGGCCAGATCGACTAATCTGAGAATGCGACGCTTCCACACCATATGCCTTTGCCCCGAACCGCGAACGCAATCGCCCCACCGTTGCCCCCAGGCCACACCCCACATCGAGCACGCGCCAGCGGGGATTCATGCCCATGACCTCGGCAGCCCGGTCGGTCAATGCAAAACCACCGGGGCGTAACGTGTCCCCAGCCGCGGCCTGCAAGGTCGGACGCTCCCACAAAGGACGGGAATCCAGCACGATTACTTATCCTCCAACAATTGCTCCACCTGCTTCATCTTGCCAATAGCCAGTTCCTCAGGGATGAACACCATGCCGCACTTTGGACAGGCAGGCAGTTCCACATTGAAAAGTGATCCGAGATATTCCAACTCCACCGGTCTTAAAACCATGGCCTCGCCGCACGGGGCGCATTGCCAACCGGCCGCGTTCGCTTCGGGCACCTTGATGACACTCACGACTGCACTCCTTTTACCTGCATGCGATGAGACCAGACATTGTGGACAAGGTAACCGCCATTCGTCGGTTCGAACTCCACCCAATAGGTCACGACGACGGGCCGGTATGACACGAGCAATCTTCCGGTTTCTTCATGCTTGAACTGTTTTCCGGTCTCCCGGGCGTTGAGCAGTACTTTCTGCACATCGCTTTTCAGAATCCGACGTTCCTCCATGAGAGCGGTGACTTCGTCGGTAAATTCCACAGATATTTCCTCGAAAGACTCGCTCTCTCCCGAGTCACCATCATTCCAAACATCGCGCAACAATCGACTTTTCAGGCGAGCCCGATTCTCGCGTCGCTCGGAATAGCCGGGTGCCGGGCGTGACGCCGGGTCATCTTCTCGCGGATATAGCAGATCATAGAGATGCAAGGCCCGCTTCCCGGTACCGGCGATGCGGTCACGACACATGACGCAATAGGTGACAAAATCCTCTTGCGCCACAGCGGCCCGCTTTTCTGTGACAGCCCTTGCAAGGTCGGGGTTGGCCTCGGAAAGCAGACCTCCGAACCCGCAGCACTGTGTCAGTTCACCGGAAAGTTCTGGCTCGACACTTTCGACACCGCACTTCTCAAGCAATGCGCGTATATCCTCACGGAGCATGGCGTTGTGCCGAGCAGAGCAAGGATCGTTGATAGCCAAACGAGTTGAGGACCCACGCGCTCCATCAGGCAGTCCCAGATTGCGCAGAAGGGACCAGTGCGAGGTGATTTCAGCGTCCGGCAGTCCGGCGCGCAGCGTCTTGAGGCAGGTGGGACATGCTACGATCATAATCGGTTTGCCCATGGTTTCCCAAGCCGACTTGAGCGCGTCCAGAGATTCCGCCGTCAAACTCTCACGCCCTGACCATTCGGCTGGAGCACCACAGCAACGCAGAAACAAACCAACGCTACCGAGTTTCGCACGCAGGTCAGCGTAAGCCGCTTCCACCGCTTCAGGGTCGGATGCAGGCAATTGGCAGCCCGGGAAAAAGAGGTAATCACTATGATCCGTTCCAGGGGCGTGCTTGACAAGAGCAGCCTTGCCTCCATCGGCAAAGGCCATGTCGCGCAGGGCAAATTCATGGGCCGAAGGCGGCATCTTGTTCCGTCTGACCATGCTGCGACGTGCCTCAAGACAGAGGTCGGCCATGGAAAAATCTTCTGGGCACACGGTCTCACACAGCCCGCACAACATGCACGAATTGATCATGGTATTGGCTTGTCGGGTACCCATGACGATCGATTCATTATTATAAATCCGGCGGGCATAGACCTTGGGGTAATGCTGGTAGTGACGCATGTATTCACAGACTTTGACACATTCCATACACTCGCATTGCAGGCATCGTTTGGCCTCGTCCCGGGCCTCGACTTCGGAGTAGCTATCTCCTGCTGAAATAACAGGAGCTACGGACTCCACTCCCTTGAGGCTTGTGTAAAGACGGGTTTCATAGGCTCCTTCACGATCTCGATTGGAGACCATCGAGACCCCCTGGGTATACCGTTCTATTGAATTTGCCGCCCTTCTACCCGCTGCTGCCTGAAGAACCGGGGACACTTCGCCGGGGATACTGGCAAACAGTCCAGCGCGCTCAGTACCAAGGGTCAGTCGATCCGACGACCCGTATCCGAAATCCTGAACCGGCAGGACACCCGAATCAACAAAGGCAGCGTCAACTGTTTCAAGCTGCGATTCGATATTTTCCCTAGAGACAGAAAGACCTGATTCGACACGAACGCCCAAACGCTCCAGGCTGGAAAGTTCCCGTTCCAGAACATCGTCCGGCAATTCCGGGAGAGACTCACCAAGAACCGAACAAATCAATGTCACATCGTAGCCGCGACGGGCCAATTCCCAGGCCGCACTGAGGCCGGTCAACCCACCGCCGAAGACAGCCACTTTCTTATGCTTGGACGGCAGAGGTTTGGGCGGAGACACCGGAGCCCCCAACTCGGCACAGGCCCGCTCAAGGGACTCCACCTGAATGGCTCCCCCCACTTCGGTGCGTACACATGCCTCTTTGCAAGGGCCGTCGCAGATACGGGCCAGCACTCCGGGTAACGGCAGGGTTTTAGCCAGAATCTGCCACGCCTTGTCAAAGCGACGTTGAGCCATGAGCGCACAAAACTGTTTGACGTCAACATGGAGCGGACAGGCAGCCGTACACCGTGGCACCTCTTCCTGTATGCATTTTCTTTCCCATTCGCGCAGTTCGGCCTGATCCATTCGATTTCCTTAAAAAGAAAGAGACAGCGACCCGAAACTTGTCGGGCCGCTGTCGTTTAATCAATTGTGTATTAGCCTTTGAGTTCGGCGAGGACCTTTTCCGGCAGCGCGGGCAGCTTCTTAATGCGTACGCCGCATGCATTGTAGATGCCGTTGATGACCGCAGCATGCGGGCAGGTCAGCGGCAGCTCGCCAACACCGGAAGCGCCGAAGGGACCTTCCGGACGATCGCTCTCGATGTACTCAAGGACGATGTCGTCCGGTATCTGCTTGATATACGGGAAGCCTGCACCCTTCATGGTGGAGTGCTTCTGTATGTCCTCATAATCTTCAGTCAGCGCCAGACCAATGGCCTGAGCCAAGCCACCGTACATCTGGCCGTCAACAGCGAGCTTGTTGTTGATCTTGCCCACATCTGCAACACAGGTCATCTTCTCGACCGTCGTCTTTCCGGTTGCCATTTCCACAGCAACCTCGGCCAGGAACACGCCGTACATGTAACTTGCGAACGGGCTGCCCTGTCCATTTTCGTCGCACTCGGTGGCCGGGGCCGTCCACTTGCCGTTGTAACGGACAGCAATGTTCTCATCGACCATTTCCTTATACGAGCGGAACGAACCGTCTGCCTTTCGCATGCCACCCAGCAACAGTTCACAACCGGCCTTGATGGCGCGGCCGACAACCACCTGTGAGCGGGAACCACCGGCAGGACCGGCATTGGGGCATGTGCGCGTATCGTTGAGCACCAGCCTGATCTGCTCGGGAGCAAGGCCAAGCGGACGCAACGCTTCATGGGCGGTTCCAAGAGTACCAATATCCGCACCCTGACCATGATCATGCCATGTGGCGTAGACAGTAACGGTACCATCTTCATTCAGTTCCACATCGATTTCAGCAGTATCCGGCCCGTCGAGACCGCAACCGTACACACCCAGGGAGATGCCGACGCCGCGCTTGATTTCCGCAGTGGAACCCGCAGCAGCCTTCTTTTTGGCTTCCTCGTATTTAGGACGGACGGCATCCAGAATGGCAGGCAGGGAGTATACTTCCGGGTCCTGACCAGTGGGCGTTGTGGAGCCTTTACGGTAGGCGTTCTTGTAGCGGAACTCCAACGGGTCCATACCGATTTTTTCAGCGAGCATGTCAACGAGCACTTCCGAAGCGAACTCGGACTGGGGAGAACCATATCCACGGAAAGCGGAGCCCCATGCGTGGTTGGTGGCGACGGTGCGCCCCATGCCGCGAATATTGGCGATATCATACCCAGCACCAATGAACTGTGCACCGCGCAGAGTCAGCAGATCGCCGAACTCGGAGTACGGCCCGTGATCAACAGTCCAGTCTGTTTCCATGCCGAGCATTTTGCCATCGTTGTCGCAAGCCATGCGAACATTCATGAAGAACGGGGAACGCTTGCCAGTGTACTGCTGTTGCTGCTTCCAGGTATAGTTCAGGAAAACCGGCTTGCCGGTTGCAAGGCAGGCAGCACCCACCAAGGCCTCCATGGTCGGGGAGAACTTGTAGCCGAAGGTTCCGCCAGCAGGGTTCTGAACCATGACGATGTTTTCGGGGTCCACGCCGAGGCCAGGGGCAATCATGTAGAGATGCAGGTGCAGCCCAATGGATTTGGAATGGATACACAGCTTGCCTTCGTCGTCCAGATAGGCAAACCCTACGTCCGGCTCAATGGGCATGTGCGGCTGACGGCCAACATAGAAATCGTCTTCTATGACATGGGCTGCGCTGTCGAAAACAGGACCGGTTTCCTCGCCTTTGGCGATGCGCTGTTCAAAGTAGACATTGGGCGTACCCGGATGAATCTCAATGGCATCATCAGCCATGGCGGCCGGGGCGCTCATGTATTCGGGCAACCGTTCCATCTCGACCTTGACCTTGGCAGCCGCGGCCTGAGCATTCTTGTCGGTATCAGCACAAACAATGGCAATGGCATCCCCGTACTGGAAGACCTTCTCGTCGCACAGAATGGGACGATCCCAACCGTCACCCTTGTTGGTGGGGAAGGTGATCAAGCCGGTGATACGGTTTTTGCCTTTGATGTCCTTGTAGGTAACGATCTTTTCAACGCCGGGCATTTTCTCGGCTTCGGCAGTATCGATGGACAGAATCTTGGCATGGGACACTTCTGCCTGGACAAGGGCCAGCTTCAGGGTACCCTGCGGCATCTTGATGCCAAGATCAGCGCCGTAATCCAGTGTGCCGGTTACTTTGGCAACACCGGTGGGACGCGGATAATTGGTGCCCCAGATGCGGCCGTCTTCAGGGATCTTGAAGGAGAGATCATCAATCGATTTGTCACCACGCATGACCGCTGCAGCGTCCAGCACGGCGTCCACCAACTGTTTGTACCCGGTACAACGGCAGGCGTTACGGTATTTCTGGAACCAATCACGGACATCCTCTCGTGTCGGATTCGGATTGGAATCTATGAGTGCCTTGGTCGAAACAATGAAGCCCGGGGTACAGAATCCGCACTGCGCGCCGCCGTGGGCGATCCACGCCACCTGGATGGGGTGCAGCTGATCCGGTGTGCCGATACCCTCGGTAGTGGTAATCACGGCTCCGTCTGCAACGCGACTCATCTTCATGGAACAGGAACGGATCAGCTTGCCATCCACAATGATCGAGCAACTGCCGCATTGGCCGGTGCCGCAACCCACCTTGACACTGGTCAGCCCCAGGTTCTCACGCAGGACGTTGGCAAGGGACTCGTCAGATTCGCAGATGACCTGCTTGGGAGCGCCGTTCACCATGAGATTCAATTTGATCATGTAAGTCTTCCTCCTTAATATAGGCGACTGTTGAACGTTCACACCCGCAATAACGGGCGCGCACTGTTATTTCCCGAAGGGACAGACTGGGTAACGGCAGACGTCGCACGTCGCACAGAACCCGCCGTGTCCTAAATCCACAATGTCGTCGCGGGTGATTTGTTCACCGGCCAGCAGACGCGGCACGATAAGATCGAAAATCGACGCCCGGTAATACATGACGCAACCGGGCAAGCCGAGAATGGGCACGCCGTCCAACTCGGCGACCATGAACATGACGCCTGGGAAGGTAGGAGAACCATAAGTCACGATTTCGGCCCCGGTAGCCCGGATAGCCGTGGGTGTCTGGTCGTCGGGGTCCACCGACATACCGCCAGTCACCACCACCATTTCGGCCCCCTCCGCGATGAAGGCCATGATGGCGTCCCGGGTCATTGATGGGTCATCTGAAGAGAGCCGCTGACCCATGACTGTTGAACCGAGATTGGAAAATTTATTACGGATGACCGGACCGAATTTATCTTTGATCCGACCATGGAAGACTTCGCTGCCTGTAGTCACGAGGCCGACGTTGTGGTGCACAAACGGCTTGATGCCGACCACGTAGGGGTATTCGGCGCAGATGGCTTCCACTTGCTCTATCTTCTTCTCATCGATGACAAGCGGCACGACTCGGGTCCCGGCCACGGCTCGGGGGCTCGTCACCTGCTGCCCGTCATGCATGGTGGCCAGCACAACCTCTTCTATGGAATTGATACGCCTCAGCGCTTCGATGTTGATGTGGAGGAGCCCCGGTTCCGCCTCGAAATTGATGCGCCCCTCGGAAACGGAAGATAAGGAGATACCCGGTCCGGCTGCTGCACGAACGATACGTTCAGCCGCCTCGTTCTCGTGAATGCGCCCTTTCTCAAGGTTAAGAACGTAAACATGCTCCTTGCCGATTTCCAGTAACGTCGGAATATCTTCCAGAGCGATAATGTGCCCTTTCCTGAATGCCGGACCTTTGGATTCTCCCGGAACTATACGTGTCATATCGTGGCACAAAACCATTCCGACAGCTTCCTGGACAGGGACCGTTTTCATATTCTGTCAGCTCCATGAGCCTGAGTGGATACTCCACCTCAAGCGGATTGGGGAATTGGGACCGCCGACAATTATGCCTAAACAGGCATAATCACAGACGCACAAATTTACAGCATGATATCGGATGGTTGAAGACACATTCACCCTCAAAGCACTATGCCGAAACAGGCACAATGTATCGCCATAGCGGTATTGCGTCAACGGGGTATGGGATTTCCTATCGTGTTATTTCTAACCAATAGAGACCTCTGCACGGCAAATCCCACACTTTTACTCTTTAACTATTTGATTTATTATGCTATTATTTCTCCATCCAAAGGAGGAAGGCATGGCTATTCGGCAGAAAGGACCTCGGTTGGGTGATTACTTCCTGGGGCACCGCAGAACCAAGACCACATTTCTGGATGAGATCAACGAACTCATCGACTGGCAGCCCATCAACGCCTTTCTGTGCAAGAAGATCAGGCGCAAGGCCAACGCCGTGGGCAATCCCGCCTATCCGCCTCTGGCGATGTTCAAGATTCTGCTCTTGCAGCGTTGGTACAACCTGAGTGATCCGGGCGTGGAGCAGGCGCTGCTCGACCGGCTCTCCTTTGTCAGATTTACCGGTTTTTCCATCGAGGACGACGTGCCGGACGAGACCACCATATGCCGTTTCCGTAACGGTTTGATCCGCCTGAAGGTGCTGGACTCCTTGCTCGACATGCTTAACCGCCAGCTTGAAGGACAAGGGCTTCTTGTCCGTGAGGGAGCCGTGGTGGACGCCTCGGTAGTCGAGTCGCAGCGGCGGCCGCGCAAGGTTATCGACGTGATGCCTGAGGACCGTTCCGAGGACGCCGAAGAACAGGATGGGCCGGTGGACTGCCGGGTCAGCTATTCGGATGACGAGGAGGCGGCCTGGCTCCGCAAGAGAAATCGGGCCTATTACGGCTACAAGCTCCATGCCGCGACGGACAGTCGAGACGGGTTTCTGCTCTGTGGTCACATCACTCCCGCGAACCATTCGGACACGGGCGAATTCGAGCGGCTCGTGAATGGCGTCGGCCTTGATCCCGGCGCACGGGTTTATGCGGACAAGGGCTATTGCAGCGGGAAGAACCGGGACATTCTGTTTGATCGCGATTTGGAGGACGGAACCATGGACAAGACGCCTCGTGGCGGCAGGCTGACAGACTTCGAAAAGACCCGCAACCGTGACATCAGCAGCATTCGGCAAATAGTCGAGCGGGCCTTCGGCACACTCAAACGTGGCTACGCATTCTTTCGGTCCCGATACGTGGGTCGTGAGAAGGTGGAGGGAGAGTTCCACATCCTCGCCATGGCGTTCAATTTGAAAAAAGCTGTTCGACTGGCGCGAGCCTGAAGGGAGAGGTGCGTCCAAACAATAATCCGGCATTTCGGCCAGAAATGGCAGGAAAAGGCCGGGAATGAGCCCAAGCTGGGGTGCGGTCAGAACATCAAATTGGGTGCGGAGCGCAAGGCACGGACGCGAAAAGGGGATGCGCAGAGGTCTCCTATTGGTTATAATTCAGACCGAACAAGCATCCACGAACCTTCTGCCAAGGAGAGTAGGATTAGCGTGATGGAATATTTCTTTTCCATTAAATGAGGTTGGTAAGGCCAAACATCTTAGACGCGCCAAGTTTGCAAGAGCAGCTTTGACGTCATCAGTCGGGTCGATGATGCTGTCAGGACTCGGATTAATAGAATCAAAATCTACTTCTATAGAAGCTTCATCAGGTAGCTTACTCGTAGCGATGTCTACTCCATCTGAAACTGAAAATTCCAAGTCATAAATGGTTTTCAATATCCTTGCCTCAAGATAAGTAATTTGTTCAAGAATATTGATATATGATCTATGCAAATTAACTTTGCTCTCAGCGTTTGAGGCATTGAGCAAGAGCTTTGCCCATAAATCTTGAAGATAATCTTCCTCTTCTAGCGATGCTGCCTCGAAAAGAGGAATCGCCATTTTCAAGGGGATTGGCCTCGTAACAACCTCCACGTCATGCTCCTTGGCAAGCTCTTGTACTCGGACAATTAACCTCAGCTGCCGTTCCCACCGAAGGTACTTCAATTTATCTTCGATTATCCCCATCGCTTGCTCTAATGAGCCACCAACATATTGAGCGATGAAGCCACCAAGTTTTTCTGTCACATCAAGGGCTTTTGATGTGGTTTCCGAAACAGACTTGACGGTTTCCAGCGTATCTTTCGTAGTTTCCGGGTCTACCATATCCTCACTCCCTCAGATATCTTCAATAAAAATCCTCATAGTCACTCCTACCAAGTTCTCTATCGAGATAAAGGTAAAACACTCCCCCCAACACTGAAAGAGAAAAAACCAAGCAATGGAAAGGAATTGATTCTTGATCTGATTAATTACTGATCACTCAACTGGATGAATTGAAACCTCACCGATATCCTTGAAGGGATTTAACAACAAACGAAAATTGATCCAAAAGGGGCACAGATGGGGGGCACAAAATCCATATAGGGCACAAAAAAGGGCTTACGATTTGCATCGTAAGCCCTTGAAATATGGCGGAGAAGGAGAGATTTGAACTCTCGAACGAGTTTTACGCCCGTTACACGCTTAGCAGGCGTGATCACAATCTAGTTATTCCAGTAAGTTATTGATATTCTGTGCAACAAAGTGTGAACAACTGCGCAAAAACGCACCCTCCTGCATGGCCCCGTTCCACACTTTGTTCCACACTTTTTTGATTTGCTAATTCCGAGGACAATCTGTCCTAAGACTCCGCACCATCTTACACTCCACAACCCCAAGCCACAGAGAAAACAGGAAGAGGTTAACCTCTTGTTTTGTCTCGGAAATCCTTGTTGACGCCGACAGAAATCGAGCTATCGTTGCCGGAAACAGGAGGACGTGAATGGGGATAGAAAAAAGGTTGCAAGACTGGCTTGAAGACGAAGCATTGAAGGCAGATTCCGAGATGAGCTTGACCGCTATGGAGGCGGAGATGATTGATGCCGCAAGAAAGGGATTGCCGGTTAGCGTCGACCTGCTCCTGCAGGGGGCGACAATGTTCCATCTGCGTGTCGAGAAGCGTGTTGGACAGCAAGGGTTTAGTGCATTCGTCTACCGTGGGTTTTCGCTCGAAGCTGTTGTCGACGAGGCGGTCGTGTCAGACCTGGGACTCGGGATAGCGCTTTGTGCGATCGAGATGATCGAGGACCCGTCGATGGTTTTCGAAGCGGTGTTGGAGTTGGAATGCTGAAAGACAAAGACAGCACCCGCATCCGCCGCCAGGACGTGACCCTTGATGTCCACGCCCTGAACAGCTTTCTCCGAGGCATGGCGGCCAACGGCGTTTCGTTGTCGGATGTGGTCATGGGACTGGAGCTGTTCGCGGAGGCGAACGGGACGATCGTCGCCGAATGCCGACTTGACGGCGGGAAGTTGTTCGACTTCCGCGTTTTCCAGCCGCACGAGTGGGAGATCAGTGACAACGCCGGCGACCTGACGCGAAAGGTCCTCGAGTCGATCAGGCCCAAGCCCCCTGTTCGCGGCGTGTTCGACATCTTCACCGGCAAGGCGATCGAAAGGACGGCCCAATAGGCCAAAAAGGAGGAAAAATGAAAAAACAGTGCGTGTTCACGCCGAAGCGGTCGGGAAGCCGCGAGAACGGCGAAATCGATGCGGTCGACGCTTACCAGCAGGATATCTGGTGTTCCTGGACGGAACTTTTTTACGCCCCCGAGGCACTTGCCGCGGAGATCAATCTGACGGGCGGATACCTGCGGATATCCGAACCGGGCATGGGGTTGCAGGAGTTCGCGGAGAAGGTCAACGAACTCAAGAAACAGAGGCTGATCCCCGGCCCGCTCAGGCCCAGCGACCTCTTGTGGGACGGACAAGACGCACGGGTTTTGTCGTCTAAACTGGCGAAGCTGATGCGCCACGGAACCGTGGACTTGTGGCACTTGCCGGGGTACGAATGTGGTCACCCTGCCGTCCTGACATCCGACATCACGACCACCTGCTTGTTGGCCGATACGATACACGGCCGATCGATCTCGGCTTTTACCGGACGGGTTGCGACTCTGGCAGAAATCAACTCATGGGAAGAGACAGCGGCGACTCGCATCCGGTCGTATTCGATGACCCCGGCAATCGTCGCAAAGTCTGGGGTACTTCTCTGCGGAGAGGAGAACATGCCGGACCGGTCCGTGATCCTGCGCAAGATCCCGGACGAGGGCCAAGCCAAGGTCCGCGCTCGTTGTCCGTTCTGCGGCCGCGTCATCGACGTTGCCGGCAACCTGCTCGACAGCGAACCACGATATAACGTCGGCACGTACCCCCAATGCGAGCATGTCCGGCTTGACATCCAGGACCTTGACGGCATCCCGCATCTCGCCGTCATACACGTCAAGATCCCGGAAAAGTACAAGCGCAAGTCCCGCTAAACACCCACCCTTAGGCCCCTTCGGGGGCCTTTCTTTTTCACAGTCTCCCCCCCTATATCTTCTTCCTTCCCCCTTTTTCCCTCCCCTTTCCCTCCGCTTTCATCATTTTTTTCAAGTCATTGTCAAAAGTAACACGAAAAAAACTTTCGTGTCGGAGCATTGGGCGTGGTTCTCCGGAAGAAAAAGCCGTGAGCGTCAGGCGTTTTCAGACTAGAAAAAAGTTTGTACAAAGATTTGAAATTACTCGGAAAGGTGTGAAACAACTTAATCAGAAACGGCTAAAAACCCAAGGCCACCCCGGAGGCAGGTTGGCCGCAACAAAAAACAGAAAAAACAGGAGTCAAGAAGATGAACGCAGAACAACTGGAACAGATTTTTGGACCGGCCGCCTCCGCCAGCAAGACTGAGGCAAACGGGCTGATAGCGGTCAAGCCTTCCGTGGTCTTTCATAGCCCACACGGGGGCGAGGCTGGGTGGAACAAGGCTGTGGATACGGTGCGGGTATGGGTCTCGGAAGTGCGTGGGGAGGCCCTGGTTTCAAAGCACGGTGTCGTGATTAGCAGGGGCATCAACGGGCGGAGCAACGTCGTGTACTGCGACACCTACGGAAAGGGCGATGACCCGATCGACGAACAGTCGATCGAGCTTCCGTTCGGGACTGTCGTCCAGGCTGGGATCACGATCGAGATGCGGAGCGGCCGCCGGTTCGTGACCGCCTGCGTCGGCATCGTCCCGGAACAATGTGGGCTGGACCACAGGAGGGACAACGTGGCTGTCGGCACCAGCCGCATCAAGACGAACGACGCTCAAATCCTGGTCGAGGGCATCGTGCAGCTGTCGCCCGAGGATGCGGCCCTTGTCAGCAAGCTGCGGCACCAGGTACAGGTCTTCGGCGAAGATCATGTCAGGGCGGTGCTGGGACTGGTCACAGGCGAAGGCGACAAGGTTGAGCGTCAGCCGTTCCGCGAAGAGAAGATCGTCTACGACGCGGAAGCCGGGAGGCTCAGCTGATACACCAGACACAATATCCTTTTGATATTCAAGGCCCCCGGAGGGGCCATTGTGTAAGGCTATTCGTATACCCTGTCATACTCCTCGGTGTCGGCGTTCCACTCGACCCTGTACAGATCGAACAACCTCGTGTTCTGGGTGGCCCTGCGAAGCGCCTGGATATCACGGTCCGGACGATTGTAGTTCGCATAGGCCGCATCGGTCAGACCCCAGGAGTCGAGTCCTGCCCGGTTCAGCTTCTCGCGCTCGGCGCGGATGACCGACTTCGCTTCGTCGAACTTACCCTTGTCTCCGCCCTTGCCCCACTTGTTCGGCATGGCGTTGATCATGTCGTCGATCGCTGACTCGACAGCATCAACATCGACATACATGCCGAACAGGTCGGCGATCTTGTTTTCCTCTGCGGCGGATTCGGCCTTGGCTTGTTCGGACTCCGCAACGGCGACAGCCAAGGCATCTTCGGCGGCTACAAGAATGGCGGCCATCTTCTTGAATTTCTCCTTGTCATCACGCATCTGCTCTGCGAGACGTTCGGCTTCACGCTTCGCATTTTCGGCATCAGCGATCTTGCGATCATAATCTGTCACCAAGGAATTGAGTTCGGACACGATCTTCTCGGCTTCGGCTGCTTCGATGTCAGCTTCTTCAGCGGCGGCCATCTTCTCCATGATGCCGGTAGAGATGACGGCTTCACGCCACTGTTCAGCTTTCTTTCCGGACCGGGGACCGACCTCCCACACCTTTTCGTATCCATTCCACCGAGCGGACTTGAACACCGACTTGAAGTTGTCCTTGAGTTCCTTCGGGAAACTGATCTTGAAGACCTTTTCACCGGCCCCTTTCGTTGCTTCGTTGATCTTGATTTTCTTCTTCATCTTCTTCACTCCGTCGTTTTCTATTGCGCCCCGCCCATAACGTGAATATTTCACGCCAGATATTCGAAAGTCAAGTTTTTCGGCCGAGAAAAAATGTACTTGCAGAGATTTTTCGATGGGTTGTAAAAACCCGTAAGCGCCAGGGGGTTTCAGACCACCGACAAGTGAAAAGGCCCCAGAGGGGCCTTGCAATCTCGCAACGGGTAGTGTTCCCTGATCGGTCGTGTTCCGATTTTCAGCAGTTGGTTCGCCCCCGGTGCCGCCCCGAAGACAGGCGGAAACTTCCCGCCATATAAATCACGGAACCTGGCCAGTCGACATGCGACACGGCAGACCACGACTCCGACGTTTCTGGTCAATCCCATAGACGGCCTCCATACACCGTCAAGATTTTCATTCCTCCATCCCCCCATGGCACGGTCACAGCCGTATACCCCAAGAGATGATGCCGGGTAGCGCCCAACTTACCCGGGCTTTCCTCGCCGCTTGCAATGCACGCAAGGGCGGTTGGTGCGGGGATCCCGCGTTCGTGCATACGGACATGAGCATGCTTACTGAATATCACATTGATACTGCCTCCTTCGGTCTACCGACCTGTCGCAATCCGTTTCCACGAATATATCACCCCCGCCGCTCTGACCGCCACTTTTCGGACGAAAAAAGAGTTCATCCGGCTAAAGCGTACTTCGCTTCATGAATGCCCATGATTCTGAGCTTGAACAACTCGGTATCCCGGTAGCCATAGGCCTGCCGTTTCAGTGTTTTGATCTTGTTGTTCGTTCCCTCTATGGGACCTGATGAGATGGGGTGATCGTAGTAGGCGAGGATGCCGAATCGATGTGAAGCGAGTGTCCTCGCCATGACCTGCAAAGGACGGATATCCGAGGCTTCAGCCCTAGCGATCCAGTCCGCGATCACCTTCTCCGCCGTCGCTTTGTCCGGCTGGGACCACAGTTGCCGCAAATCCTCTTTGAGATAGTAGGCTGTTGCCAAGGGCTTGTTCAGCCGTAACGCCTCGTCCAAACGTTCTTTTTCATCGCGGGTTTCATCCAGATTTTCCGGGTTCTTCAGGAGAATCCATCGCGTCCCTTTGACCGCCTTCCTTTCAAGCGGAGACGTGAGTTCCCGAAAGAGTTGGCGGCGTATCTGGGTGATTTTCTCGTTCATCAGTTTGACCACATGAAACCGGTCGAACACGATGGCGGATTCCGGCAGACTTTCCATAATGGCGCTGATGTAGCCAGCGTTCATGTCCGTTGCTACGGCTGCAATCTTGGCTCTTGTCTTCCTGAGACGTTCCCAGAACGGAATAAGTGTTTCGCGACTTCGGCCTTCGCCGACAAAGACGACTGCGCCGCTTTCAAGGTCCATAACCAACGTCAGATATTTCTGGCCCTTCCTGACGCTGATTTCGTCGATGGCGATGTACCTGAGTTTTCCCAGCTTCGGTTTTGAGAAGCGGCGAAACAGATACCGTTTGAAGATTGATTTGATGGTGTCCCAACCAACGCCGAGCAGGTCAGCCACATCCTGGATGGTCATCTTCTTCGCCAAAGCGAGAGCATATCGCTCAAAAGCTCTGGTGTACCAGCGTCTGGGTTCGGCAATCTGAATGTCGATCAAACGGACAACGCCGCAATTACGGCATCCTACTCGCTGTACGGGAATGACCAACCAGACCGGCTTGAAGCCGATGGGCACAGTCTGGACCCAGCGCTCAGCAAAACCGTGTCGAATGATGTTTCTGGAGCGGCAACACGGGCAACGGATCAGGTCGTCCTGGGGCTGCACCTTGAGGATAATGTTGCCTGCGATGAAATCCTGCCGAACGTAGTCGTAGCCTCGCAGGCCGAACGCGTGGTAGATCAAACTCGTGGACATGGCGATTACTCCTCCCGCTGGTTGGTGATGCTTCCAACGGTTGGACGCCATGTCCTTTCATTTTGTCAAAAGTACGCTTTAGCCGGATGAACCGAAAAAAGGAGCATAAAAGGGCACGAAGGGATGAAAATTTTAGCGAACGGCCAAGCCGCGTCAAAAACAATCTTGCCGTGTTAAAGATTAAACCCACCAAGTAAGTCTCTACCTTCAAGTGGGCCTAAGAGTGGACATTACAGGTGATTTTTAGTCCAAAAGCATTTCAAAAAAAGCCTGTGAGGCAACTTCTTCTATCCACGGCCTACCATTGCACTCTTAGCACATCTCATATAGGTTACTATCGTTTATAAAAAACGACGGAAGATTCCAATGCCAGCTCAAACAAATCCCGTGGTTCCATTTCAAAAAGGCCAACAAGTTTTTAACAAGGCCAATCCATCAGAACGAGGCTATTACACGGGAAACTATCAAGAAATTCCCGGCATTACCCTCGTAGAAATTCAATTTAATGATGGCAGTAAAAAATCCCTAGCCCTAAATGCGGTTGAAGTTATCGACTTGGCATCGACATCTTCTCTTAAAGAACAACTGAAAGCCGAATATTTTGGGGGTAAAACCGACCTACGCAGACTTATCACTTACGAAAAACTGAAAGGGACTCTCCATGAAGTCATTTATTCAATGGAGGCAGCCCAAATCGACTTCTATCCATATCAGTTTAAGCCCGTCCTAAAATTTATCAATTCTCCAACAGAACGACTCGTTTTGGCCGACGAGGTCGGCTTGGGCAAAACTATTGAATCAGGCCTAATCTGGATGGAAATGCAGGCTCGCCACCAATCCAATAGGCTCTTGGTAGTTTGCCCCAAAATACTAGCCGAAAAGTGGAAGGACGAACTAAAAACCAAAGGGGCTGTACCAGATAACTAGCCCATATGTCTTCTAACCCACTGTTTCAGTTGTTTAAACTGGCTTCGCGGATTGCTGTTATTAAAACGCCACTCGCATTCCTTTAAAAACAGAGAAAAATGCTTGGTTGGAATGCCGTTGAATTTCCTCATATGGCGTTTGGCCTGGTTCCAAAAATTCTCGATTCCATTGATGTGGTTGTGGCTATCTGCAAACAGCTTCGAGTGGTTGATTCGGAAGTGTTTGAACGCTGACACATCAAGGACATTGTAGCCATACCAGCAGTCCGAGTAAACCACACTGTCTGGCTGGATTCTTTCCTGAATAATGGGAAGCAAGGTTTTACCTTTCGCATCAGGAATCACCTGTGTATAGACCTTCCCGCCCCTTTTAAGGATTCCAAAAACAGGAACCTTACCAGCCGCCCCACGTCCTCTTTTGCCCTTTCGCTTGCCACCGAAGTAGCTCTCATCGACCTCAAATTCGCCAAAATCCATCCCTTCACAGGACTCTTCTACCGCTATGATTTCCCGGAGCCGGTGAAAGTAATAGGCGGCTGTTTTGACGTTCACACCAACCAGATCGGCAGCGCAACGAGCTGTCGTGCCAGCCACAAAATGTTCGATTAAACGAAGCTGCTTGTCCTTGCTCAAACGACTTTTTCGCATTGCCATACCGATAACCCAAAGGAGTTATCTGGTACAGCCCCAAACCAAATTTCTTCTTGATGCAAAAATAGTTGATTTCAATGCCTTTAGAGATGAAATTGACGAACTGAAAAAAAATGGCCCTCAACATCCATTTGTATTGATTGGGACGTACACTGGGCTTCGTCCATCAAAAGAAGAACGGAACAACCTCAAACGCCCTCCGGAAGATACACCAAGTAAATCGAAGAAGGCACAACTTCTCCGAGAACTCCGACACTGGACAGAAGACCATTATCCATTTGACATGGTCATCTTTGATGAGGCGCACTACATGCGTAATCAAGCAACAACAACTTTTCATCTTGGAGAATGCCTATCCACCAATGCACGATCCGTGCTTTGTGTTTCTGCAACTCCAGTCAACAATACCAACATAGATCTTCACAGCCTACTTAGACTTATCGATGAAGAATTTTTCGCAACCCAAAGTGTGTTCGACGAATTAATCGATGTAAACAGACCGACTGTACAATTAGGAAATGCTCTCGCACAATCCATCATAGACGAGACCGCCATTACTCAGGCTGTCTCCGAAATGGCCAAAAGCCAATACATAAATAAATCCCCACTTTTTGAAAAATTACTAGGGCGTGTCGACAATCATTCTGAGATTTGCTATACTTCTTGGCAGGAGGTTGGCAGTGCAAAAAAGACACGCTCTACGCGACGATCAGTGGGATAAAATCAAAGAATATCTTCCAGGAAAACAAAGTGACTGCGGTGTAACTGCAAAAGATAACAGGCTATTCATTGATGCAGTCATGTGGATTGGCAAGACAGGGGCGCCTTGGCGAGATTTGCCAGAAAGCTATGGCAAGTGGTCTTCGGTCCATAAGAGATTTATCCGCTGGGCCAAGAAAGGTGTATGGCAAATGATCTTCAACACGCTTGCGGTAGACGCTGATACTGAATGGCTCATGATTGACAGCACAATAGTGCGAGCTCATCAGCATTCGGCTGGCGGAAAGGGGGCACCTCCAGCAGTCGGTGGGGAAATCTAGAGGAGGGTTTTCAACGAAAGTCCATGCTGCCACAGATGCTCTCGGATGTCCAACTAAATTCATATTAACACCTGGAAATACAGCGGATTGCAGTATGGCGATTCCGCTTATTGAAGGACAGGCTGCCGAGCATGTCCTTGCTGATAAGGGCTATGATTCAGATGAAATTGTAATGGCAATTGAAGCCATGAATGCCAATCCGGTTGTCCCTCCTCGCTCTCACAGAAAGACAAGGCGAACATATGACAAACATCTCTATAAGGAGCGAAGTGCTATAGAGTGTATGTTTGGAAATTTAAAACAGTTTCGAAGGATTGCAACACGATACGACAAGCTGGCGACGTCCTATCTTGCTTTCGTGTACGTAGGAGCAATGTGGCTGTGGCTGAAGTGATTGTCGACACACCCTAGATGTCCTCTCCCACCTGTCCGAATCGAGTTATAAAGATAAAAAGCAACTGGCCTTATGCCAGGACATGGCAGAAAAACTAAACTTGCTTGGAAACTACGTCAATCGGACAAGACGGTTACAAGTACAAGAAAACAGACCAATTCGCACTCCAATTGTCTTATCGATTGAGTATACCAGCCAAGAAGAGGCTCTATATAAAGCTATTCTCAAACTCGTTAGATTAAAATGCCGTCTCAACAATCAACCATTTCATGTTTTTCAGGTCATGACCCTTCAGCTAATGGCTGCGAGTTGCCTCCCTATGCTGGCTGACAGAATTCTCCATGAAGACCTAAACGCGGATGACAATCTGCTCCAAGAAGCCATGGGGACAGAACTACCCGAAAAGAACCAGCAAGCCATATCCAGAGATGACATCTTGGGACTTCGACATCTTGTCAATTACGACTTCAAAAAACATGATAGTAAATTCAACAAACTCCTTGAGCTAATCCATGGCAAGCTTCGTGATGAAAAGATAATTATTTTTTCTTTTTACAGATCGACGCTCGCTTACTTGCGAGATCGACTCAGTTCGGCCGGAGAAAGAGTAACGAGCATCCATGGCGGAATTAAGACTGAGGACCGATGGAAAGAAATCGATCGATTTAAAGATCCTGCCGGGCCTCGGATACTTCTCGCCTCAGAAGTTGGTAGTGAAGGCATAGACCTTCAGTTTTGCAGAGTAGTTGTAAACTATGATTTGCCTTGGAATCCAATGCGCGTTGAGCAACGAATCGGCAGGATTGACCGCGTAGGACAAAAGGCAAAACAATTATCCATTGTCAATTTCAAAATACAAGGAACCATTGAAGAACGTCTTTTTGAAAAGCTGTACCAAAAGTTAGACCAATTCAGTAACAGCTTGGGGGACCTGGACGCCGTCATTGGTGAAGAAATTAAAAAACTGACCATCGACTTACTCAGCGATGACCTGACGCCACAACAAGAGGTCGCTAGAATTGATCAAGCTGGCCAAGTCATCGAAAATCAGGCTGTCAGAAGTGGCCTCGGTTCTTCGGACCACTGAGCGACGATTTTAAGGTGGACACGTTTACGAGCTACGCCGCTCTTTCGTTCCAGGCCAGAGGGGGTACCCCCTCTGGCCTGGAACGGTTCTGATATATCTCCATCGGCTTCTTGCCGTCAAAAGCAAAATGCGGACGTCGATTGTTGTAGAAATCGAACCACCAAGCCAAGGCTTGCCGCAGTTCGCTTCCGGTTCCCATCTCACGCAGGTAAGCACATTCATATTTCAACGAACGCCACAGACGCTCGATCATCACATTATCCATCCATCGGCCTCGACCGTCCATGGAGATACGAATTCCAGCCTCTCTGAGCGTCCGTGTGAACTCGTAGCTGGTGAACTGTGATCCCTGGTCGGTGTTGAAGATTTCCGGCACCCCATAACGATTCAGGGCTTCTTCCAAGGCAGACACGCAGAAATCAGCATCCATCGTGTTTGAGAGCCTCCACGACAGGACGGCCCGACTGTGCCAGTCCATGACCGCCACAAGGTATAAGAAGCCGCGTGTCATGGGGATATACGTGATGTCGGCACACCAAACCTGATTGGGCTTCGTAATCGCCTTGTGCCGCAGCAAATACGGATACGTCTTATGTTGCGGATGCGGATGGCTTGTCTTTGGCTTTTGGTAAATCGCCATCAGGCCCATTTTACGCATCAGACGTCGTACCCGTTCACGACCGACCCTTTGCCCTTCGTCTCGTAGGGTATTACGCATCTGTCTGGAACCGAAAAACGGCAGCTCCATAAACAACTCATCGATTCGGCGCATAAGGGCCAGGTTGGCCGGAGATTCGCCGATCGGTTCGTAGTAGTACGTCGATCGGTACAGCTTGAGAATTCGGCATTGCCGCCGGATACTGAGCTCGGGGTGAGTCTTGTCGACCACCTCTCGCCTTCGCTCACAGCTCAAATTTTGGCGAAGGCTTGTTGCAAAAAATCCTTCTCCACCGTGAGCTGGCCAATCTTGGCGTGAAGCTCCTTGATCTGGGCCCCGTTATCCTGACGGCCGACGGCCTTGCCTGAAAAGGACGCCACGATCCCTTCCTTGGCCTGCTTCTTCCACTGGGAAACCTGATTGGGGTGTACGCCGTACTTGCTGGCGAGTTCCGACAGGGTGTGTTCCCCGGACAGGGCATCCAGGGCGACTCGGGCTTTGAATTCCGCGCTGAAACGTTTTCTCGTCTTGGACATGAATTGCCTCCTTCGGGCAGTTTATGTCCACCTTATCGAGTGGTCCAGTTTTCCGAGGCCACTTCTGTCGCCATTCAAAATTTGATCAACAACGCACCAGCTCTTGTTGCTCTTTCCGACTATGTCCAAAAAAAGGTCGAAGAAGACAGAAACATGGGTAGATATCTCCAGGCGAAGGAGCTCGAAAGCTATTTGGTCGATTTCTTTGACAGGAACTTTAAAGGGTCGGAAATCGGCTACAATGATCCAAAACCGAATTGCTTCAGGCTACGCCTGTCAGAAGAAGCCCGTATGTCATTGCTTGGGTTCATTAGCAACGATAGGTCTATCAGCGCTCGGCCTTTAAGACAGAAAGAAATTAAATTTTCATTTGACCGAGAAGTAATAAAACGCCTTCCAAGTACCCTAAGGTCTAGTGTTCACTTTATAAACCATCTCTCTCCGCTCATTCGATGGATGACCAAAGTAAATCAGGATAGGGATCATGAATTCCACAAGCTTTCAGCGTTAAAACTAAAAGCCGGCCCACTCCCAATAGGAGAATATCTTTACCGCATTGAACGATGGAAGATGCAAGGCTTATCCAATTTTGAAAAGCTGGCCTACGGTATAATTCCAATACAAAACGGTAATCCCCTGTCTGAAGACAACGCTGAACTGGTTTTCCAAAAAATATTAATGGAAAGCGAAAACTGGAGCTATCGATCTTACGACGCAAACCACATGCTCGAAAAATATGATCAATTGAAATCTGAAATGAGTAAATGGTTTGCGGAAGCCCTTTCTCAATTTAAAGCAGAAAACGACAGCTCTTATCAAATTAAAACAACTCGCGTCGAAAATATCTATTCCCGGCGTATACAAGCTCACGAAGACCGTCTCACTACTCTTATCCAAAGAGGTCGAGAGGAGCGATATATCAAAGGGGCAGAAACTCGTTTACGAAATACCCAAGAAACAATGGCTAGCATCCTTCAAAATCTTCAAGACAAGTCGACACTGCTCCCCGAACGGGGGGGGATTGCAACCGGAATTATCTCTGTTGAATAGTGAGGTGTATTTATGGCCGATCATTCAAGCTTTTTTGGCTCCCTCAAAGACAAGCTATTTGGCAAATCCAATGAAAAGAAAGAGGCAGAAAAACAAAAACCAAAAGTCGAGGCAACCCCAAAACCGCGACAGGAAAGAAAAGCCCCCTATCTAGTACAGATAGGCTTTGACTTTGGTACATCTTTCTCAAAGTGCATTTACCGAGAGGCCATACAAAACCAAGCCTGGGTTTATACATCGAATCGATACCACTCCCCAGAACAACCATTCCTGATCCCAAGCACAATTGTTTATGATGGAGAGAAATTCAAAAGACATGAAGATTCGAGATATCAGTACCCTACTGGTGGGCTGTATCATTTAAAATTTGCGCTTGAAAAAGTTGCACTTGAAGACTGGAATGCCAGCGTTTTAAATGGGTATAAAAAATCCTTGGGTGACTGGAACAAGGATAGCCTTACAAACTTCGTCAAAAATAGCGCAGTGTTTTTCTTAGCTTCCTCTATCGAAGAAATACTTGATGATATTAAAGCCCGATTTGCTGATATTGGAGCCCATCCTAGCGACTTGATACGCATTAACATGGCAATTCCGGTGGCCGACATTGAACGGCCTAATGTAAAAAAGCTGTATACCGAAATCCTCGAAGAAGCTTGGGCTATAGCCCCAAAACTTCAGCATGCGCCCTCAATAAGGCAAGCCGACCTCGAAAATTTAAGGCATACCTGTAAAAGGGATAGCAATTACTGCTTTGTTTACCCCGAGGTCAGTGCCAATGTGCAAGCATTTATCAATTCACCGGCAGCCAACCCTCATGTTACGACCATCTACCTCTTTTCAGACACGGGGGCTGGCACTGTTGATCAAAGTGTATTCACTTACACCCGACATAATTCAACGTTGAACTATTTCTCTGCCAACGTTTGGCCAATAGGTTCTAGGGCGTGTCGACAATCATTCTGAGATTTGCTATACTTCTTGGCAGGAGGTTGGCAGTGCAAAAAAGACACGCTCTACGCGACGATCAGTGGGATAAAATCAAAGAATATCTTCCAGGAAAACAAAGTGACTGCGGTGTAACTGCAAAAGATAACAGGCTATTCATTGATGCAGTCATGTGGATTGGCAAGACAGGGGCGCCTTGGCGAGATTTGCCAGAAAGCTATGGCAAGTGGTCTTCGGTCCATAAGAGATTTATCCGCTGGGCCAAGAAAGGTGTATGGCAAATGATCTTCAACACGCTTGCGGTAGACGCTGATACTGAATGGCTCATGATTGACAGCACAATAGTGCGAGCTCATCAGCATTCGGCTGGCGGAAAGGGGGCACCTCCAGCAGTCGGTGGGGAAATCTAGAGGAGGGTTTTCAACGAAAGTCCATGCTGCCACAGATGCTCTCGGATGTCCAACTAAATTCATATTAACACCTGGAAATACAGCGGATTGCAGTATGGCGATTCCGCTTATTGAAGGACAGGCTGCCGAGCATGTCCTTGCTGATAAGGGCTATGATTCAGATGAAATTGTAATGGCAATTGAAGCCATGAATGCCAATCCGGTTGTCCCTCCTCGCTCTCACAGAAAGACAAGGCGAACATATGACAAACATCTCTATAAGGAGCGAAGTGCTATAGAGTGTATGTTTGGAAATTTAAAACAGTTTCGAAGGATTGCAACACGATACGACAAGCTGGCGACGTCCTATCTTGCTTTCGTGTACGTAGGAGCAATGTGGCTGTGGCTGAAGTGATTGTCGACACACCCTAGCCATATCGAACTTTTTGCCGCACAACATGATAAGAACCTCACCCTTGAAACAATGGAATCTTGGCGAGTCAGGAAAGAAAATGGAGACAATCCCCCACAGATACAAAGCGCGAAAGGAAAAATTGAAAACCAATTAGCTGCCTCAACAGACCAATCCCTAGAGGAAACTAAGAGACAGCTACATACCGGCCCCAATGTCACTCCCCTTGGTTCACTCCGAGCCAATTCGCGAGTCATCTTCGGAGGAGGGGGCCACATAGATATCCCCTATAAATCAGGCGTAATGAAGGCTTACCAAAAGCAATTTCATCCAGATAGAACCTTACCCCAGATTGCATCGATTAGGACACCGGAAGACCTGACCCTAGAAGATCACCAAGACCGATGGTGGCCAAGGCTTTACGTGGCCTATGGCCTATCCTTCTTGAAAGAGAATTTAACAAGGATCACGCTTCCCCAACCCATAACAGTGACCCAAATTCAAATCCCGCAGAAACGCTGGGTGTCATGCACTTGCCGAGGAATAAACAAATCCTGCAGTATGTGTGACGGATTTGGTGCATATTTAGAAAACTAACCCATCATGCAAATCCTAGACAACATAAACGTCCTGTGGGGCGACGATCTCAAGGCAACAATCAAGCCCGGCACCCGGCTCAAGATAGCGGCTTCCTGCTTCTCGATATTCGCATATGAAGCGCTGAAGAGAGAGCTTGAAAAAATCGAATCCCTTGAATTCATCTTTACAGCCCCGACTTTCGTACCCAACGAAGTCGCCGACAAGGTCTCCCGTGAACGGAAGGAATTCCATATTCCCAAACTTCAACGGGAACGCGACCTATACGGAAACGAATTCGAGATCCAGCTCAAAAACAAGCTCACCCAGCGGGCTATCGCCAGAGAGTGCGCCGACTGGATAAGACAGAAAGCCTCATTCCGCTCCAACTCCACCAAGGCCCCCATGCAACAGTTCGCCCATCTCGAATTCAAAGAATACGAAACGATTTACATGCCGCTCCATGGCTTCACGGCTGTCGATCTTGGCTACCAACGAGGTGATGCTGTCTCGAATTTCATTACAAAGTTCAGTGACGCCCCCTCCACGACTACTTGGCTGAACCTTTTCCACCAAATTTGGGACGACGAGACCAAGGTCAAGGATGTCACCGACGCCATCTGCGCTCATATCGAATCTGTATACCAGGAGAACTCCCCGCAAAAAATCTACTTCCTCATGCTGTACAACATCTTCAATGAATTCCTTGAAGATTTGAATGAGGACATCCTTCCTAATGATCGCACCGGTTACAAGGATACCATTGTCTGGAACAAGCTTTTCAACTTTCAGCAAGACGCGGCAACCGGGATCATCAATAAGCTGGAGCAGTACAACGGCTGCATCCTGGCCGACAGCGTTGGTCTTGGCAAAACTTTCACCGCCCTTGCGGTTATCAAGTATTACGAGCTTCGCAACCGTTCGGTCCTGGTCCTTTGCCCCAAAAAACTGGCCGACAACTGGCTGAACTACAACCGCAACCTGATCACCAACATCTTGGCCAAGGATAGGCTGAATTACGATGTCCTCTGCCATACCGACCTTCAGCGCACCAGCGGCGAATCCTTCGGGACACCCCTGAATAAGATCAACTGGGGCAACTATGACCTGGTCGTCATCGATGAGTCGCACAACTTCCGAAATAACGACGCCTTCAAGGACAAGGAGACCCGGTACAAGCGGCTCATGAACGCAGTCATCCGAGACGGAGTGAAGACAAAAGTCCTGATGCTCTCGGCAACACCGGTCAATAACCGTTTTATGGACCTGCGCAACCAGCTGGCGCTCGCCTACGAAGGCGAATCGGAAAAGCTGAGTAAAAAGCTCAAGACGGGCAAGAGCATTGATGAAATTTTCAGGAACGCACAAAAGGTCTTCAACTGGTGGTCCAAACTGCCCCCGGAAGACCGTACCGCCAAGACCATTCTGGACGCCTTGGACTTCGACTTCTTCGAACTCCTCGACAGCGTAACCATTGCCCGATCCCGAAAACATATCGAGACCTTCTACGACACGACTGACATCGGCAAATTCCCCATCCGAAGGAAGCCGCTGTCCTTCCGCTGCCGCCTGACCACCCGTGACGACGTTATGAACTTCAACGGCATCTATACCCAGTTATCGGTGTTGAAGCTCTCCGTCTACGCACCAATCAGCTTCATCCTTCCAAGTCGGATGAAGAAGTACGAGGATATGTACGACACAACCGTCGAAGGAGGCAGAGGCACCCTGCGCCAGGTCGACCGAGAAAGAAGCCTGCAATCGCTGATGACAACAAATCTGTTGAAACGGCTCGAAAGCTCCATTGAGGCCTTCCGGCTTACCCTTGGCTCCCTGGAAGACAATCACAACAACATGCTGGCCAAAATCGAAACATTCAAGCAATCCGGCGGCGAAAGCGATGTCAGCGACCTGACGGATATCCTTGAACGCCTGGAAGCTGAAGAAGACGAGTTGCCGGACATCGATGACACCACGATCGGCGGCAAGGTGCAGATCAGCCTGGCCGACATGGACCTTCCCTCTTGGGAACACGACCTGAAGGCTGACTTATCCGTCATATCCGGCCTGCTTGCCGAGATGCGAAAAATCCGGCCTGAAGATGACGCCAAACTCCAGCACCTCGTGCAGCACATCAATGAGAAGATCAGCGCCCCCATCAATCCGGGGAACAAGAAGGTTCTCCTCTTCACCGCCTTTGCGGATACGGCAAACTATCTCTACAAGCACCTGTCGGAGGGCTTGCTGAAGTCAGGCATCCATTCCGGGAAAGTCACCGGCAAAGACACCCCGAAAACCACGCTGAAAAAAGGATTCGATTTTCAGTCCATCCTGACCCTGTTTTCACCCGTGTCCAAGGAAAAGGCACTTGTTCTTCCCAAGGAAAAAGGAGAAATCGATCTCCTGATCGGCACGGACTGCATCTCGGAAGGTCAGAACCTGCAGGACTGCGATTACCTGATCAATTACGATATCCATTGGAACCCGGTGCGCATCATCCAGCGCTTCGGACGCATTGATCGGATCGGTTCCCCCAATGAATCCATCCAGTTGGTCAACTACTGGCCGGACATCTCCCTGGACGAATATATCAACCTGAAGGAACGGGTAGAAAACCGCATGGTCATCGCCGACGTCACGGCGACGGGCGATGACAACGTCCTTTCAGCGCAGGCCAACGATGTCAGCTACCGGAAGGAACAGCTCCGCAAACTTCAGGACGAGGTCATCGAGCTTGAGGACCTGAAGACCGGCGTGAACATCACGGACCTGGGCCTGAACGACTTCCGCATGGATTTACTGAACTACATCAAATCCCATGGAGACCTTGGTCACCTGCCCAACGGGTTGCATGCGATCGTCCCGGCCAACGAGGAGCTCGGATTGCGGCCAGGAGCAATATTCACCCTTCGCAACCGCAACTCGGGCGTCAACATCAACCAGCACAACCGCCTCCATCCGTATTACCTGATCTACATCGGCGACGATGGCGAATTGATCGTGGACCACACCCAGGTGAAGGCACTCCTGGATCTGGCAAGAACCAGTTGCAAAGGACAGGAAACGCCAATAACTTCGCTCTGCAAAGAGTTTAACAGGTCAACGCAAGATGGCCGGGAAATGGGCAAGTACTCCGACCTCCTGGGCCAGGCGATACACTCGATGATCGAAGTGAAGGAAGACAAAGACATAGCCAGCCTGTTCACCGGCACAAGCACGACCGCCCTGGTGGATAGCATCCAAGGACTGGATGACTTCGAGCTCATCTCGTTCCTTGTTGTCCAAGAGCAGTAAGCATGAAAGTCCTATATCACTTCCCAAAGGCTGCCACTTTCGGTCGGGTCCTGCCCAAAAGCAAAATTTACGATTTTGCCAAGCCAGGGAAGAAGGTGAAGGACCGTTTCGTCCAGGAGGTTGAAAAGATCACCTGGGCCTACAAACTGTCGCCGGAAACGATCAATATCCCCGCCAATGGCGTTGTCCGGGAAATTCAGGTCATAACGATTGCCCTCAAGCTAGACACATTGTCCCAGAACGTGTTGCAGACCATCGATAAGGCCATCCCTTCCCCCCTGTTCTTCGTGTTGGGATACAACGGCAAAACTCGCTATGCAGCCGCTTACAAGCGTCCCAGTGAGGCTGACAAATCCAAGTGGGTTGTCGGCAGCTATTTCGAATCCGAATGGACGGATGAAGAGGCCGCCCCTACGGAATTGCCTGTTGCCTTGAACATGGACGGATTGTACCAATCCCTCTTGAAGAGGATTGCCCCCTTGCCGCTCAGGAAAGGCGAATCGCTCGGTGAGCTGGCTACACGTGTGGACGAACTGAAAGCCAAGGAGCGTACGGCTCAACAGCTTGAAGCCCGCATGAAAAAAGAAAAACAGTTCAACAGGAAGGTTGAGATGAACAGGACGCTTAACCTTCTGAACCAGGAAATTGACGAGTTGCAACTCTAGAGGTTGCGGACAGATATACCGGAGAGCTCAAATGGACAAAATGAAAATGCACAGCCCCAACTTCGCTGAAGAAAATGTTGAAAAGCTAGCGGCGTTATTCCCCAACTGCGTGACGGAA
Organism: Pseudodesulfovibrio profundus; assembly: GCF_900217235.1. Lineage (NCBI taxonomy): Bacteria > Pseudomonadati > Thermodesulfobacteriota > Desulfovibrionia > Desulfovibrionales > Desulfovibrionaceae > Pseudodesulfovibrio > Pseudodesulfovibrio profundus. The sequence goes on from NZ_LT907975.1 coordinate 1,168,298, forward strand.
GTGGAAGGAGAAAACGGCGACCTGAAAAAAGTCATCGACTTCGATCTATTGAGACAAGAGCTGTCCACCAACATTGTGGAAGGACCGCAGGAGCGTTACCGCCTGGACTGGCCGGGCAAAAGGGAAGCTCTGCGCTTTCCCCCGAAATTCGGACCACCGGTTAAGGTGGAGTCAGCGTCCTTAAACCGATAAGGAAGGACGCATGACAAAGAGCAGCAAAAGACGGAAACATTCGGACAAGTTTAAGGCCAAGGTCGCACTTGAGGCGATTCGTGGCGTGAAGACGCTTGCGCAACTGGCTGCGGAGTACAAAGTGCACCCCAATCAGATTTCCACGTGGAAGCGGCAGCTCCTTGAGAATGTCGATGACATCTTTTCCAGTGGCAAGAAAGCCAAAAGCCAGGAGGAGATAACCGCACCGTTATTTGAGGAGATCGGTCGGCTCAAGATGGACATCAAGTGGCTTGAAAAAAAGTTGTAAGCCTGCCGCTTGAGGTGCGCCGCCAGTGGATCAAACCAGATCGGGAGTATTCCATCCGGCGGCAATGCAAGTTGGCAGGCATTTCCCGTTCGGGATTTTACTACAAGCCTGTAGCCGAATCCGATGAAAATTTGGCCCTGATGCGTCTGATCGACGAGCAGTACCTGCGTCAGCCTGATTACGGCTCGCCGCGCATGACAGATTGGCTGAGGACACAAGGGCATCAGGTCAACCACAAGCGGGTTGAGCGACTGATGCAGATGATGGGCTTGCAGGCCATTACTCCAGGGCCGCATACGAGTGTCCCCAACCCGGAGCATCCCGTGTTTCCTTATCTGCTGAAAGGAGTTGCCATTGAACGAAAAAATCAAGTCTGGAGCGCTGATATCACCTACATCCCCATGCAGCGCGGCTTTCTGTACCTGGTGGCAGTGATAGACTGGTGGAGCCGCTTCGTGCTGGCTTGGGAGCTATCGAACTCGATGGATAGTTCTTTCTGCGTGGATGCGCTCAACAAGGCTTTGCGCATCTCTACGCCGGAGGTGTTCAACACGGACCAGGGAGCGCAGTTCACGAGTCGTGAATTTACCGGAGTTCTGCAGAGCAAGGGAATTGCAATCAGCATGGACGGCAAAGGTCGCGCAATCGACAACGTCTTCATTGAGCGGCTGTGGTGGACGGTGAAATATGAGGATATTTACCCCAGGGCGTACTGTGATGGGATCGAGCTATACCATGGGCTTACGCGCTATTTTCGGTACTACAACGAGGAGCGCGGTCATTCGTCGTTGGACAAAAGAACTCCCGCTGACGTATACAGGGGCAACTTGAATGTTCATTGACTTGGCTCGTAGCCGTTGCTCCGCTCCGCCCTCGGCCCTTCGGGCCGCCCCTACGGGGACGGGCTACGCTCCACAACGGCTATGGCGACCCGCCTCCTCGGAGGCACAAACTCGGACGCCGGGCTCCACCTTAAAAAGACCGATCAGTGGTCCAAAGGATGGGGGGAGGCGCACTTGCCCCCTCCTTTTTTTCATTTCATGTCCCTTTGGGCTTTTCCTGGCTGGACAGTGGCGGCCCGTGTGGCGGCGGTGGTATATTCGTGGAAACGGATTGCGGTAAGTCGGTGGTCCAAAAGGAGGCAGTATCAATGTGACATTTTCAAAGCATGCTGATACCCGCATGTGTGAACGGGGGATTCCCACACCTACCGCCCTTGCGTGCGTAGCAAGTGGCGAGAAAAGCCCTGGGAGGCTGGGCGCAACCAGGCATTATTTGATGGGGTACACGGCCGTGACCGTGCCGTGGAGGAACGGGGGAATACGGGGCGTGACGGTGTATGGAGGCCCGCCATGGGATTGATTGGAACGTCGGAGCCGTGGTTGGCCGTGTCGAATCGTCGACTGAACCGGTTCCGTGATATGCGGCGGGAAGTCCCCGCCTGTCACCAGGGGCGGCACTGGGAGCAAACCAACGCGCTAAAAGTCGGAACACCACTGACTAGGGAACATCACCCGTTGCGTGATCTGATTTGAGGCCCTTCGGGGCCTCTTCTCGTTTTATCACTTGACCGCAATGTAGTCAGGAGGAGGCCAATCGTTTGCTGGTAATACTGTGACTGAATTGTCATTTATCGAGAAAATCCTGTATTGTATTGAAATAGAGGGAGTCGGAGTTGGTGTGGCTTTCTTCTTCGTTGAAATCATGAAGTTTTATAGTTCTTGGATTCAATAGTTCTCCGGAATATTTTTTATAGTTGTAAGGCATGATTGCTCTATGTATTCGTGGCAGATTATTTTTATTCACAAAATTTACATAGTCTATTTCTTCTATTTTTCCAGTTATGTAAAGTTTGAATTGTAAAATGTTCGCATGAGCAATATTATACTTTTCATAATTTCCGATGTCATTTTTTATAGTTACATATTCCCATTTATCAAAAAATTTTTTAGTGTAATTGATGAGTTTTGTGCCTTGTGACATATAGTGATATGCGGATTTTGAATCATATAGTAGAACATAAAGGATGTTTTTATTTTTTTGAGAAAGTCTGCAATGAAGCGCTTTCGCTATCCCATGTGCAGTACATTTGTTTTCAAGAGATTTGATTCGTGTTTCAACGAGGTAAAGCAAACTATCCAGCTCAAAAAAATCCAACTTTTCTATTTTCTTTAATATTTGCTCAGGGTTGAATGGAGGTTTTCCCCTAAGTCCTGCCTTTCTGGCGGCTTCAGTGACAGATTTATATTTTCCTCGCTGTAGAAGCGTCAAGTGAGCTGGGGCATCCCGTTTAAGTCGACCAATCCAATACTCCCTACTATTTCCTGTAGGTGACTTTTTAATTTTATCCTTATCAATCTTGACGCCTTCATCTTTGTGTTTTGTGGCGTTTTGATTCCCCATAGGGGCTCCGACATTCCCAAGGGGGGGGCAATTAATGATTAGTTTGTCAAGTTTGTTTTTGTCCGTTGTCATGGGAGTATGTGTAGAAGGTTTGGAGGTGAAGACGCCTAGTTCTGAAGGACTAAATGATTTTTTAGTTCAGGGACGCAGCATTTCCTCAAATACTTCTGAATGGAAATCAACGCGAACGATGCAATCATTGATACCTTGGTCGTCAAGGATGACAGGCTGAATTACATCACGGAATAAACGTTCAATGTTGATCGGCATTCTTTTGAAAGTAAATTCGAGGCATTTTAAATTCTTTGGGTCAATAGATTTTTCACATGTGTTTTTATGTCTGATAGGAAATATTATTTTATCGATGTAGGGAAGAGAAAACTGTTTTAAAAAATATTTATATTCACTATGCATATAGCCACCTGCTAGATGTGAGTAATATATATTTACTATGTCTTGCAGTTCAAGGCCTTTACGTATCTTGTAATTGCGATTTCGAATGCTTCTAAAAATTTCAAAATTGAATTTTCGCCCGAAATTATAAAATTTTTTTCGCACCGAAGTGTACAACAATAATTTTTCGTCTTTAAAGTGTTTTGGTCGGTCGTGTTTAATGTGTTTTAGAATGTAGAGGACGTTAATTGCTTCTTTTGAGAACTTTTCATGAAGAGCTTTGGCTACCTTGTATTGTATAGAATCTTGTTCAAAAGCTGAGAACTTTGATTCAGCAAGATAAGCTATATGTTCAAGGTCTGATATCCCCATCAGTTCAACTTTATTAAACAATTGCTTCAAACCAAAGGACGGCATTTTTTTCAGACCAGCCTTTTTGGCGGCTTCTGCAACTGTTTTGTACACGCCTTTTTCGAGCAGCTCCAAATGTTCGGGAGCGTCTCTTTTCAGCCTTCTGATCCAATATTCCCTGCTATTGCCGCCGGAAGTCGTCTTGGCCTTCTTCTTTTTAACCTTGACGCCGTCATCTTTGTTTTTGGCCTTTTGGGCGTTTTTATTCCCTTCGGGCGGTCCCACTCGTTTGAGGGGGCGAGAATTAATTATTAACTCGTCAAGTTCGATTTTGCTGTCACTCATGGAGAAAACTTGGTTTGTTGTTTTTAATGATTATAAGGCCAATGTTAAACTGGGGTTAACTTGCCGCATCCAGGCCCGGATATCTGGCTTCGGCCACCGGTTTGAGGCGTTACCTGGATCTGTGTGCTGATCCGCTCCTTCAAGGCGGGCACATGCGAAATTACGCCGATCAGCTTGCCGTCCTGCTGCAGGCCTGCGAGGGTTTCCAGGGCGGTATCGAGGGCTTCCTCGTCCAGGGTGCCGAAGCCTTCATCCAGAAACAGCGAATCCACTCGGACATTTTTACTGGCCATATGGGACAACCCAAGTGCCAGGGACAGGCTGACGATAAAGCTCTCCCCGCCGGAAAGATTCTTCGTGGACCGTATCTCCCCAGCCTGATAGTTGTCGACCACGTTGATCTCCAGGGGCTGGGCGTCGTCCCGGGCCAGCAAGTAGCGGTCAGTCATTTTCTGCAATTGCCGGTTGGCGTGACCAATCATCATCTCGAAGGTCAGACCCTGGGCAAAATTGCGGTACTTCTTACCGTCGGCGGAGCCGATTAATTCGTGCAGGTTTTCCCACCTGCGGCACTCTTTGTTCTGCGACTCGATAGCTGCCTGTGTAAAGTCCCCGTAAAGTAGGTCCATTGCCAAGTAGAGACTTCTGGCCCAAAATGGGACAGGAGTTTTGCATGCGTAAATCGAAGTTCAGCGAGTACCAGATCGTCAAGATCCTGAAGGCAGTGGAAGGCGGACGAACTGTCGTCGATGTCTGCCGCGAGCACGGCGTGAGCAGCGCCACGTACTACAAGTGGAAGTCAAAGTATGGCGGCATGGAGGCATCCGATATCCAACGGATGAAGGATCTCGAAACGGAGAACCGTAAGCTCAAGCAGATGTTCGCCGACCTCAGCCTGGAAAACATGGCGCTCAAGGATGTGATCGAAAAAAAACTCTGAGGCCAGTTCAACGCAAGGAATTTGTCATGCACATGGTCAACGCGTTTGAGTTGAGCTTGCGCAAGGCATGCGCGGCCATGGGCATCAGTAGGAGCTACTACGCCTACAAGCCGCATCCGCGGGACGACAGCGATGTCATCGCAGCCTTGACTGAACTGGCCGAGAAAAAGCCTACATGGGGCTTCAGTAAGCTTTTCAACGTCCTTCGACAGCAGGACAAGCCCTGGAACCACAAGAAGGTCTGGAGGGTTTACTGCCTCTTGAAAATGAACCTGAAGCGCAAGGCCAAGAAGCGGCTTCCGCAAGCCTCTCGGACGGCAGTGGCCCAACCGCTTGCGCCAAACTATTGCTGGTCGATAGATTTCATGCGGGACACGCTTTACAGCGGTCGCGTCTTCAGGACTTTCAACGCTGTAGATGATTACAACCGTGAGGCCTTGGCCGTGGAGATCGATACCAATATGCCAGCAGGACGAGTGGTAAGGGTGCTGGATCGGGTAGCCGAAGAGCGTGGCGGCTATCCCGAGAGGTTGCGAATGGACAATGGTCCAGAGTTCTCGGGGACTGTCATGGCGGCCTGGGCCGAATCGCATGGCGTGAATCTGGAGTTCATTCAGCCTGGCAAACCCACCCAGAACTCATACATCGAGCGGTTCAACCGAACCTACAGAGAAGAAGTGCTTGATTTGTACGTGTTCAACAGCCTGAGCGAAGTTCGGGCCATTACGGAGGACTTTATCCGTGAGTACAACGAGGAACGTCCTCATGAATCCCTGGGGAATATGTCGCCGATAAATTTTGCTGCCCAAAGGGCAGGGGGTACCCCCTACCCTCTGGGCAACCCCCCGAAAACTGCCGGGAGTCTCTACCGTTAACTGGCCCTATGAAAGGGGACTTTACACCTGCTTTTCCTTTATCCGCTCTTTTGCAGCTGTATTCTCACTTAGCTTGTGCTTGAGACCGGCAATGATGTCACGCAGCTCTTTCAGGGCTTCCTCGTGTTCCTTGAGTTGGGGCTCAAGCTCTTCCAGCGACTTGTCGGTGATCTTGCGGGCCAGTTCCGTGGCCAGGCGCGTATCCCGATCCTTCTGTCTGGCTTTCAGGTCTGCTTGACGCTCATCCAGACCCTTGGCCGTGGCCGTCAACTCAGTCCGACCTTCAGAAGGCAATATGGCCGCCAGGAACTGTTCTTCATTTGAAAAGCCAACGGGCGCGAGTGCTGTGGCGAATTCATTTTCCAGCCTTGTCAGTTCGGGTTCTCGTTGGTCGATGCGTTTCTTAAGAGATTCGACGTGGGCCTTCGTGGTATTCCAGTTTTGTTGGAGCTCATTGTGCCGTTCTCTGGCTTGCTTTTCGGCACCTTCGGCATCAGAAATCGCCTTGTTTAAACGGCGCTCTTCATCGTCAGGATTCTTGTTGCTGTACAGTGCAGTACGCTCTTCACTTCCGGTGGCGAGTTCTTTTTTCAAGGTCGCCAGGCGTTCCAGCTTTTCGGTCAGGGCGGTGCTTTGAGTTTCGATAACCGCATCCTGCCGCTTCACCTCGCTGTCGATATCGGCAATCTGTTTCTCGATGTCCGCCTTGTTCTTGACCTGGGCCTGCCACGCCTCCAGCCGCTTCTTAAGTGATTCGATCAGTGATGAAATGTCCGTTTCAGGGATGTCCGCAATACCAAGCGGCTGGAGTTTCGTAGTGACTGCTTGCCTGCGCTGCGCAAAATCGGTACGCAGTTTCACTAGGCCGTCCTTCACCTCGGCCAGAGCTTTCTCGGCAGCCTTCTTGTCATTAACTGCTGCTGAATCTAGATTTTCAGCCTCTGCCAGTTTTTTTCGGGCCAGGCTTTCAGCTTCTTCGAGTCTCTTGATGGAGGCTTCCTGATTCTCGGCTTTGCTGATCAGCCTGGTCAGGGCGTTGATCTTTTGTTCGGTTTCATCGGGGACAGGGACATTCCCTTCCGCGAAGGGGTGTTCGATTGCGCCGCAAAGAGGACAGGGGTTGCCGTCTTCCAGCTTTGCCCGGTGATCTTCAAGCTCCGCAATTTTTGTCAAGAAGGCCATTTCACGCAGCAGGGTTTCCTTCTCGGTGCGGTATTCCCGCAATAAGCGGTCTCCCAGCAGTTGGCTCAAGGCATCCTTGCCCTGCTGAAGATGTTTTGAGGCACCCTCCAGTTCCTGCTTCCGAATGCCTGATTGTTTTTGACGGTCACCGAGTGACGTTGCCGCCAGTTCCAGAGCCGTCTTGGCCGTTTCTTGAGCGGCCTCCTTTTGAACGATTTCATTTTGTTTGGAGAGCAGGCCGCTCAACTGCTCTTCAACCCCAGTCAGACCCCTAATCAACCATTCATCCTGTGCATGATCCTTGATGTAGCCGCCCACAAGCTCTAGCGTCTCATGAGCCTTGGATCGTTTTTCCTGCTCTTCGAGCCGGGCTTTTTTGTCTGCATCAATCTTTGCAGCGTCCTTCTTGCAGCCCTCATCACCTTCCAAAACAGCTTTTTTCTGATCGGCAAGTTTCTGATCCAGGGAGCGAACCTTCTGCAATGTAAGCGCGGCCGCTTTCAGCTCTTCTTTTGCCCTGGCGGTTTGTTGCTCAGCCGATTTCAGTATCCCGGCCTGTTCCTTTGCGGAGGATTCGATTTCAGGAAGAGCATCTACTTCGGTTTTCAATGCAGTTCTGTCATCCGTCTGCTGCTTACGGGTGGCGGTGAGCGTCGCGTATGCGCCGTCCAGTGAGGCGGCATTCAAAGCCCGGCCCAGCTTTTCACGATCCGGCTTGAACGCCTCGATATCGCTTTGCAGCTTGCGCGCCTCGTCAGCCAGGTCGCCGATTTCCTTCTTCAACCCATTGATGGTGGTGAGCCAAGTAATGGCTTTCCCGGTCTCAGAAGATTTAGCCGCAAGGTCTGTCTCTTCGTTTTGCTTTGTCTCGAGTGCCTGTCCAATCTCTTGTTCCTGCTCCGGCTCAAGAATCACGATGCCTGCAGTATCAGCCAGGAGCAGGTTCAGCTTGTCCCGCTCCTCGCGCTGACGTTCATGGACACGGATGGATATCTTGCTGTAGATTTCTGTGCCCGTTATCTGCTCCAGAATCGGAGCCCGATCATCCTGTGCCGCTTGAAGGAATGCGGCGAAGCCACCCTGGGCCAGTAACATGGAACGGGTGAAACGATGAAAGTCCATGCCGGTAGCCGACTCGATCTGGTTGGCTACACCTCTGATCTTGGATTCAAAGATATCGCCGGAATCGGCATTGGCGATTTCGTGTTTTGGAGCTTGGAGTTCGCCATCCGGCTTCTTGCGTGCCCGGTGTTGGCTCCAGTGACAGCGGTAACGCCCGGTCTGGGTTTCGAAGGTCGCCTCGGCAAAGCATTCGCCGGTCTGGCGGGACATGATTTCATTTCCGCTCTTGGTGACCTTGTTCAAGCGCGGCGTCCGCCCGTAAAGGGCGAGGCAAATAGCATCGAGGATGGTGGTTTTCCCCGCGCCGGTGGGACCGGTGATGGCGAAGATGCCGTCAGACGCGAAGGCCGGATGCATCAGGTCGATTTGCCATTCGCCGACCAGTGAGTTTAGATTCTTAAAGCGTACCTGCAGTATTCTCATCGACAGCCTCTCTATTCCGCCTGCACATCGTCTTCATAGAGAGACGTGACTGTTTCCTGGTAGGCCCGAAGCAGCTCCGGCCGTTGCTCTTCGGACACGTTATGAACGGCGAGGCATCGTTCGAACACGTCGTCCACGTTCAGATCGTCGAGTGTTTCCTCTTCATGAATTTGTCCAAGCACACTGTTGATGATGCGGTTGTTCTTTATCCGGAGAATTTCCATTTGGGTGCTGGAAATCGCAGCCTCCAGGCGTTCACGCAGGTCGCTGATGACCTCAGTGCCGTCGTAAATGACTTCGAGCCAGCCTTGGGAGTCGGTTGCCGACAATTCAATGATGCGGTTTGAGATGCCTTTCCAGTCTCCCTTGATGCGCTCGAGCTTTTGAAACACCGGTACGTCGATCAGCTGGACCGATGCAGCCGTGCTGTGGAACTCAACCTGGCAAACGCTCTTCTGCTGTTTTGCCTCTCCGAACCCCAAGGGTAGAGGAGAGCCGCTGTACCGAATGGTTTCGTAGCCGTTTACCTTTTGCGGGACATGGAGGTGCCCAAGCGCCAGGTAGTTGACGCAGGCTGGAAAAATCCCGGCTGTCACGTGAGCCAGAGAGCCGACATAGAGTTCGCGCACGCCATCACCATCGATGGTTTGTCCACCAGCGGTGAACAGATGCCCCGTGCTAACGATGGGAATATCGGCCCCGAGTTCCTCGCGCTTCTGTTCGGCCAAGGTGCCGACGGTGGCGTAATGAGTGCGGATGCCGTCAATCAATTTTCGCTCCTTGTCCTCGACGCTCTCACCCGCTTCCGCCACGCGGATATCCCTGTCGCGGAGGTAGGGCACGGCGCAGACAATCAATTCCGGAGCGTCCTGCTCATTACAGAGCACCAGCACTTCGTCTTCCGGGGATGCGGTGCTATTACCGACCACGTGGACATCAAGGGCCTTGAGCAGCTCCTTGGGAGCATTGAGGAAGGATGGGGAATCGTGGTTGCCCGCGACGACGACAACATGCCGACAGGATGAGGCGGCCACCCGGCACAGGAACCGGTAATAGAGCTCCTGGGCGCGATTGCTCGGAGCGCTGGTGTCAAAGACATCACCTGCCACCAGCAAGGCATCAATTTCATTCTGCTGAATGGTCTCAGCCAGCCAGGTTAGAAAAGCCTCGAACTCCTCGTAGCGTTTTCTGCCGTAAAGGGTGCGGCCGATATGCCAATCGGATGTGTGGAGGATTTTCATTGAGCTTCCTTTTCTAGCCAGGAAAACACCAAAGGAGACCTCTGCGCATCCCCTTTTCGCGTCCGTGCCTTGCGCTCCGCACCCAATTTGATGTTCTGACCGCACCCCAGCTTGGGCTCATTCCCGGCCTTTTCCTGCCATTTCTGGCCGAAATGCCGGATTTTGGACGCACCTCTCCCTTCAGGCTCGCGCCAGTCGAACAGCTTTTTTCAAATTGAACGCCATGGCGAGGATGTGGAACTCTCCCTCCACCTTCTCACGACCCACGTATCGGGACCGAAAGAATGCGTAGCCACGTTTGAGTGTGCCGAAGGCCCGCTCGACTATTTGCCGAATGCTGCTGATGTCACGGTTGCGGGTCTTTTCGAAGTCTGTCAGCCTGCCGCCACGAGGCGTCTTGTCCATGGTTCCGTCCTCCAAATCGCGATCAAACAGAATGTCCCGGTTCTTCCCGCTGCAATAGCCCTTGTCCGCATAAACCCGTGCGCCGGGATCAAGGCCGACGCCATTCACGAGCCGCTCGAATTCGCCCGTGTCCGAATGGTTCGCGGGAGTGATGTGACCACAGAGCAGAAACCCGTCTCGACTGTCCGTCGCGGCATGGAGCTTGTAGCCGTAATAGGCCCGATTTCTCTTGCGGAGCCAGGCCGCCTCCTCGTCATCCGAATAGCTGACCCGGCAGTCCACCGGCCCATCCTGTTCTTCGGCGTCCTCGGAACGGTCCTCAGGCATCACGTCGATAACCTTGCGCGGCCGCCGCTGCGACTCGACTACCGAGGCGTCCACCACGGCTCCCTCACGGACAAGAAGCCCTTGTCCTTCAAGCTGGCGGTTAAGCATGTCGAGCAAGGAGTCCAGCACCTTCAGGCGGATCAAACCGTTACGGAAACGGCATATGGTGGTCTCGTCCGGCACGTCGTCCTCGATGGAAAAACCGGTAAATCTGACAAAGGAGAGCCGGTCGAGCAGCGCCTGCTCCACGCCCGGATCACTCAGGTTGTACCAACGCTGCAAGAGCAGAATCTTGAACATCGCCAGAGGCGGATAGGCGGGATTGCCCACGGCGTTGGCCTTGCGCCTGATCTTCTTGCACAGAAAGGCGTTGATGGGCTGCCAGTCGATGAGTTCGTTGATCTCATCCAGAAATGTGGTCTTGGTTCTGCGGTGCCCCAGGAAGTAATCACCCAACCGAGGTCCTTTCTGCCGAATAGCCATGCCTTCCTCCTTTGGATGGAGAAATAATAGCATAATAAATCAAATAGTTAAAGAGTAAAAGTGTGGGATTTGCCGTGCAGAGGTCTCCAAAGACACAAAATATTTTGGAACCACGAATCCATACCAATGGACACAGAGTTTTGAACCAAGGCAAACACGGAATTGCACGGAAGAAAGATGCTAAGCATTTTGTTTCCCAACGATAAATGTTCGCATTTCACTTATGGATTGCCGTAGTTCTTCGGTTGTGAATCTCTGATTATGGGCGTTTTCAGGGTGATGGATCTGATGGCGGATATACTCGCTGAGAATTTTTTGCTCTTGCTGTGTCTGCCCAGTCCGCATAAGTCGTGTATATGACCTTGTTAGCTTGCCATCTTTGAAATCAGAAAGCCATCCTTCGCTCTCAATGTATCCATATAGCTCATTGTGATAGCCTTCGTCTGATTCATTGAAGGCAAGAAAGTTTACTTCGTTGAGTGACGGGTAAGGCAAATTATGTCTTTCAACAGTGATAACCTCTTTGATCTGTTCACCTTTGATTAACTTCAAATGTTCAAAATCCAACATTTTGACAATCGCAGGGCTATGAGTCGTCAAAATGAGCTGGGTGTATTGGCCTTTAGACATCTCAATAAAAGCATCAATGAGTTTTTTCTGATGATCAGGGTGCTGTGATGTTTCTGGTTCCTCAATTGCGTATATGATGTCAGGAACATTTTTTTCAGTTTTTCTTCTCTCGGCTTCAGCTCTGAAAAAATTTAGTAAAATAAGCCTTTTCACACCGCTTCCACGCTTGTTGATAGGGATATCTTCATCGCCTGAAATAGAGACATTTTTAAAAACATCAGCCCATTTCAGAGCCTCCGCAGGAGGGAAGACCGGATTCAGGCTGTTTGCAATTTCTGGGTTCATCTCTTTCAGTTTTTCCAGCGTTCGACCAGCGACTTCTTTAAGTTTGGAGTCAACTTCCATTGCAATTTGATTGAGCGAATCTTGAATAGATGTGCCCTTCAATATTTCTTGAACAGCCAGTTTCATGGGGTCTTGAATTTCGCTGTCGCCATCACTATTCTTTCGATCAGACTGAAAGAGAGAATACAGAGGCATATAATTTTTTAGCTGATCCCAAATGTTCTTTGCGTCTTCTTTGGTTACATCTATTTCAACATCGCTAAGTTGGAGTTCATCCGAATAATGCGACCAAATGGCTTTGCGCATGACGGCATTTTTCTTTTCATCATCACAGGGAATCGATTCTTTCCTAATGATCGCTTGCAAATCTTTTTGCTTTTTGAGTAGCAAATCAGCACAATCTGGGTTCGAGGGATGATAAGCCTTTACAGATACCTTTTCCTTTCCAGCATTAGGGTAGGTTTTTAGGATCTCCAGTTTGCCTTGTCTATTTAGCAAATACTCATCTTGAAGCGTTGTTGCATTTGTACTGTCAATTACCAAACTGGTCGGCAATTCCTCAAAAACAACAGCAATGCAGATAGCACTATTCCCCTCAGCAAGACCCTGTTTGTTGATGTCTTCCTTATCCAGTTTTATGACCCCCTTGCCTTCATTGAAGAACACATCAAGCACCTCAAGGACAGTTGATTTACCAACATCATTTTTTCCAACAAACACAGTCAAGTTGTTCAAATCAATGGATATCTCTTCTTTGTAGCCTCGAAAGTTTGCAATTTTAACCTGTGATATTTTCATTTGGACACTATCCTTGTTCGTGCGTTTTATGCTTTTCGAGGTTGTAACTGGCTGTTGATTTTGCTTATCAGTTCAATGGCCATTGTCAGTTCCCGTGGTTTTAATAAATGTCACCTCGAACGCCTTGCGTGAGAGGTCTTGCTGCACGCGATTGGTGAAAGTGAAGGCATCGTTCATCTCGTCGTGCTGAAAGATGTCGAGGCCTCGATTAAATGAGATTATCCAGTCCTGGGAGGCCCTCCAACGACCTCCATAAGCTTGCTGTAGCTATTGACCACGTCAAACTTGACGTTGTCAGAATTGATTTTGCTGTTGATCTCATCGAAGAATTTACGGGCGCATTTGATTTTGACTGCTTCAACTTCTCGCAATTCCATGCTGGACATCGATCCTTTGGTCTCGGCGACGAAGTATACATGCTTGACCACGCCTTCCTTGAAGGAAATTGCCCAGTCTGGGTTGTAGTTGCCTACGGGGGTAGGGATGGAAAAGCCCTTCGGAAGCTTGGCGTAGACAACAACTTCGGAGCTGGTGTCGAGTTCTCCGACAAAGGTTCGTTCAACCTTTGAGTCGGTGATGACGTAATCGTAGATATGGCGCTTCAGCGGATGGCCGGCCTTGCTGAAGTCCTGCTTGGATTGAGCATCAGTGAAGATGTCGATGTCGTGAGTTTCTGCCGTTGCATCGTAGCTCAAGTGCTCGATGATGACTGTGGCTTTTTGCTCCTGGATGTGACGTGAGACTTCGGAAATGAAGCTTTCAGGGTTCGTTCTAAACAGGGCGAAAACGGGTTTCTTCAGGTCGGCCAGGATGGTGGCCACCGTCCTTCTGGTCAGCTGAACATTATCGACGATTTTTCCTATCAGGTCGTACTTCACGGCGGAGTGGACAGATATGGTGCTGTTTTCCGTCGATGTTTCGACAACCTTGAAACTTTCTCCGGATTTCATCTGATCGTGGTTGATTTCATCTGCCTGGATGCCGTGCTGGATGGTGTATTGAAGTGGGGTGACGTTTAACTCGGCGTTGAGGGTGGCCACACACTTTTCGATCAACTCCGCACTGTCGAAGTGTACCGTGTATGCCGCTTTGCGATTAATTCGATTCCAGAGTTCCTTGAATTCCTTCTTTTCGAAGTTGGAATTCAGGGGGTTGCACTTGTTGCCTCGGTCGTTCTCAACCTGCGGCAGTTTCGCATCACTGTATACGCTGTCGATCAGCTGAAAGACTTGGCCCTTGTATGGCTGTAGCTCATCAGGGAGAGGTGCCAAAGTCCCATCCTTCACAGCCTCGAAATAGGGCTGGGCGATGTTGTCATTGTCATCGGTGTAATCATTTTTGACTAGGTAGCGGTATATCTGCTTGGCCATTTTAGGCGTAACTTCGATGTTTCCGCCATCACCAGGCAGGATCTTGCCTTCGAAGTAATCTGCATTCGCCACCCTTGGGCGTTCGGAAAGAGATTCGCTGATATCTCGTTGCAGGGCGGTTACGAAGTCCTTGTAGCTCTCGCTGGCAACAACGGTGAGGACGTTAGTCTGATGGACGGTCGCCGGATTGTCCTGGCGTTCCCCAAGCTGGTTGACGGCGATGCGGAGTCCACGGCCGACTTCCTGGCGTCTGGATATGGTGTTGTCGCTGTGTTTCAGTGTGCAGATGACGAAGACGTTGGGGTTGTCCCAGCCTTCACGCAGTGCGGAGTGCGAGAAGATAAAACGGGTCGGTTCCTGGAATGAAAGGAGTTGTTCCTTGGCCTTGAGGATCAGGTCGTAGGCGCTTTGGTCTGTGCTTTCAATTCGCTCACTTTGCGTAGTAGAAAGGGCGTCGACCATCCTTCCCTTCTTGTCGATGGAGAAGTAGCCGTTGTGCGTTCTGCTGACAGGGATGCTATCCAGGTGTTTTCTGTATTTCTCGTTCAGAAGGAGGTCCCGTTTCAACTCGGCAAGAGTGGCTTCGTATTCCTCCTCGAAAATCATGGCGTATTCACCTCGCTCTTCACCTAATTCGGTGTAGAGGCGGTACTTGGCCACCTCGTCGATGAAGAAGAGCGTCAGGACCTTGATGCCTTGCTGGAAAAGTCGTTGTTCCTTTTCGAAGTGGGCCTTGATGGCTTCCCGGATTTGGATTCTTCGCAAGGCCATTTCGTTCACGTCGCCGGTGGCTTCTCCTGCGGTCAGTTGATGGCCGTTGGTGAATTCCACCGTGTCCGTGATGGCGTTGATATCAGCGATGACGAACCCTCTGTACTGGTCCAGTCCCCCGGATAGGTCGTAAAGGTTATCGCCTTTACCAAACTTCTTGATTTTGCGCTTGATGCCACTGGTTTCCTGTATCTCGATTTCGATTCGGGCCACCGGTGCCTGACGAGAAACTTCAATGCTTTCCAGATACAGGTAAGCGTTAGTCCCGGTCAGCCCTTTTACGGAAATTCCACGGACGGCTATTTTTTTAACTAGCTTTTGGTTGTAGGCATCCAGTGCGTCCAGGCGATGTACCTTGTTGTGCTGGGTCTTGTGGGTCGCCGAATAGCGGAGGATGAAAAGCGGGTTGAACTCCTTGAGGGAATTCAGGGTGTTTCTCCCTTCCATTTTTTGAGGCTCGTCAAGAATCAGGATAGGCCTGTTCGCCTTGATGACGTCGATGGGGCGGCGGCTCTGGAAATCGTCCAGCTCTTCATAGATGCGACGGTTGTCCTTGCCCCTGGCATTGAAGGCCTGGACGTTGATGATCATGACGTTGATACCGGCGTCAGATGAAAAGCTCTCCAGGTTGTGGAGTTGTTTGGAGTTGTAGATGAAAGACTTGATCTTTTTCCCGTATATTTCCTGGAAGTGATCAGCTGTGATTTCAAAGGATTTATCGACACCTTCACGGATGGCGATGCTCGGCACCACGATGATGAACTTTGTCCAGCTGTACAGCTTGTTCATCTCGAAGATTGTTTTGATGTAGCAGTAGGTCTTGCCAGTACCCGTTTCCATCTCGATGTCCAGGTTCAGGGGGGAAATGGCATTTTGGATCAATGCACTGGACTGGGGAAGATTTTGGAGCCGCTGGACCTCTTGGATATTTTTAAGAATTTGTGCGTCTGTGAGGGCTATGTCAGCGTTCTTGAAACCGGCACTTTCAAGTTGGGGCGCCTTTTTCTTCGAATATCCGGGATCAATGCGGTATTGGATGCCCGAGGTGTCTGGCTGTCCTTTGAAGCAGTCCACGACTGCATCGACGGCCCTGGTTTGGTAGGCCTGTTTTTTGAATTGGAGTTTCATTTGAGCCGTCCTTAAATGGTCTTCACTTCGGTGTGCGGGCTCATGAGCTTGAATATCTGTTGGATATTAATCTTGACGCTGTCATCTTTGAACCCGGCATCACGGAAGACTATCCGGAGCGGTTCACGCTTTGCCAACTCCTTGCAGAAATCTTCGGTGACTTCTCCATTCTTGGCGAAACAAGCGGCAAGGGCATTCCCATCCACGAAGAAGACCTCGTTGCCTTTGATGGTCTCTCTGCCGACAGGCAGGGTTAGGTCGACGCCCCAATCAAGGAGGACTTGGAAGAGGAGGTCTTCGGGTGACCTGTCAGTTTTGATGTTGCCCTGCATTTGGGCAACCATATCTTGGGTGAATTTATCTGGGCGGTAGTAAATGTCCGCCATGTTGCTTGAATCAATTTTGAGAACACGGAATCCGATGTCTAGGTCTGTGGCGGTAACTCCTTTTTCTTTTTTGATTTTTTTACCTGCACGGCGAATACGTTCTTAGAAGTGGCCTCGGTTCTTCGGACCACTGAGCGACGATTTTAAGGTGGACACGTTTACGAGCTACGCCGCTCTTTCGTTCCAGGCCAGAGGGGGTACCCCCTCTGGCCTGGAACGGTTCTGATATATCTCCATCGGCTTCTTGCCGTCAAAAGCAAAATGCGGACGTCGATTGTTGTAGAAATCGAACCACCAAGCCAAGGCTTGCCGCAGTTCGCTTCCGGTTCCCATCTCACGCAGGTAAGCACATTCATATTTCAACGAACGCCACAGACGCTCGATCATCACATTATCCATCCATCGGCCTCGACCGTCCATGGAGATACGAATTCCAGCCTCTCTGAGCGTCCGTGTGAACTCGTAGCTGGTGAACTGTGATCCCTGGTCGGTGTTGAAGATTTCCGGCACCCCATAACGATTCAGGGCTTCTTCCAAGGCAGACACGCAGAAATCAGCATCCATCGTGTTTGAGAGCCTCCACGACAGGACGGCCCGACTGTGCCAGTCCATGACCGCCACAAGGTATAAGAAGCCGCGTGTCATGGGGATATACGTGATGTCGGCACACCAAACCTGATTGGGCTTCGTAATCGCCTTGTGCCGCAGCAAATACGGATACGTCTTATGTTGCGGATGCGGATGGCTTGTCTTTGGCTTTTGGTAAATCGCCATCAGGCCCATTTTACGCATCAGACGTCGTACCCGTTCACGACCGACCCTTTGCCCTTCGTCTCGTAGGGTATTACGCATCTGTCTGGAACCGAAAAACGGCAGCTCCATAAACAACTCATCGATTCGGCGCATAAGGGCCAGGTTGGCCGGAGATTCGCCGATCGGTTCGTAGTAGTACGTCGATCGGTACAGCTTGAGAATTCGGCATTGCCGCCGGATACTGAGCTCGGGGTGAGTCTTGTCGACCACCTCTCGCCTTCGCTCACAGCTCAAATTTTGGCGAAGGCTTGTTGCAAAAAATCCTTCTCCACCGTGAGCTGGCCAATCTTGGCGTGAAGCTCCTTGATCTGGGCCCCGTTATCCTGACGGCCGACGGCCTTGCCTGAAAAGGACGCCACGATCCCTTCCTTGGCCTGCTTCTTCCACTGGGAAACCTGATTGGGGTGTACGCCGTACTTGCTGGCGAGTTCCGACAGGGTGTGTTCCCCGGACAGGGCATCCAGGGCGACTCGGGCTTTGAATTCCGCGCTGAAACGTTTTCTCGTCTTGGACATGAATTGCCTCCTTCGGGCAGTTTATGTCCACCTTATCGAGTGGTCCAGTTTTCCGAGGCCACTTCTCGGGAAAGCCCTACAAGACTTTGTACTTTTGATGTTCGACGAAACTTATCGAAATGATTATTTGAGAGTACAACTGGAAGCCCCGCACCCACGACTAAAAAATCATCCATATCTTCAGTCAATTGACGCAGTAATGATATTAAACGGGGATTACTTGCCAACTCTTGAAATTCATCAATAAAAATCGCTACTCCTTTGTACCCCACCTCTTTTAACGCTCCAACAATTTTACGAAAATCTGCCAAGAGCGTGTTATAATCTAAATCCCCTCCCTTTCCTTCAGCATGCTTCCAATAACTAGTAGCGAAACGTATTTCCCGATCCATAAAAGATGACTTATGGTTCTCAAACGCTTCTGTTAATGTAAACCATATTTCTTGCTGATAAGAACTGAGACACGTTTTATCTACAGGGGCCACCTCAGTATATACTTTGTCAAAAATTTCTTTTACCAGTTGATATTCTGATATATTTCCAGACAACTCTCTATTAAAAACAAAAAATCTTGCGCTTTGTATATATTTTGAGAACTGGTGAATAAGAGATGATTTTCCGATAGACTTTTCACCAGTAACGATTACATTTGGGATTTTGCCGTTTTCATTAAAATCATCAATCAATCCATAAAAATCTCTAATATTCTGACTTCTACCAACAAAAGAATTCTTATCAAGCTTATGAGAATTGTACTCATATGGATTCGTTATAGTCCGAATGTCTTTTCCCATGCTACACCTCAAAGGCTCCTAAGATTCTCTAAAAGATTTGACGATTGAACGAAATTTCGAATGACTTGACCAGAGCCCGGCCTACGAGGAAGACCATTATACTCTATAAGGTCATTAACCAACTTACCATATTTTTCAGTTTGTTCGGAAAGGCTTAGCTCAAATAACAACTGATTATTGACCACCCTTAACTCTGCAACCTCGCCTGCTATCTTCAGAATCAGATCCCTATCCCCAGCCCGCTCAACCTCAATAACTGCACTGTCCAGATACTCATTAACAAGTTTTGCCAGTTCTCCTCGCGTAAAAGGGGCACCTTTTACTCCGCTAATTGCTTCTAGTAAAAAAAGGAAATCATTCTTTATGGCCAAATTGTTAAAATCACGGTCAATACTAGCAGCAAATTCTTCACTGGTTGTTTTTCCAGACTGAAGACAGACTAAACGATTAAAAACTGTAGAAACTCCAGCGCCAGCAAAGAGAGGAGTAAAATCGACTGGCCCTCCAAGAGCAACAGCAGCAACAGCAAGACCTAACCCATAGACTGTCGTTTGTTCGTTAGCACACAGGTACTGAACATCGTCTATCGCATTTCTAAATCCGCTTTTAAGGTGAGATATCATCAGGCATCCTTGAAAATCAAAAACAAGCTAAAAACTGACAACGCAATGAAAGTTGATACTCGATGTTAAAAAAACAAACAACCACATATCTAAAAGCACCAACCACTACGACCTTTTACTTTTCTGGACAAGATTACTAGCAACCTCAGACGCCGCCTTAAGAGCATCATCCCGTAAATGAGCATACCTTTGAGTCATGTTAGGACTCTTATGGGTCAACAGTTTTTGTAATGTATACATGTCCACAGAACCAGATGAAGCCAACATTGAAGCATACACATGTCGCAACCCGTGCAACGCCCTAAAACCTTTGGGCAGCTTCGCCGTTTTCTTGATCTTATTTACCTGTTTCGTAACATCAACTCGTTGCCTACCACCACGCCCAGGAAAAACGTACTCGCTATCCCCCAACTTTGGATGGTTCTCCAGCAAATCTCTTGCCGCACTGTTAAGAGGGATTTTGCTCTCAATCCCCCCCTTGGGATCAACAAGGCGAATAAAGCCCCGATCTTCATCAATATGATCCCACTTCAACCGGAAGAGCTCACCACGCCGCATTCCAGTATACAAGACCAAACGCATCATATTTGCGGCCTGAATGTCTTCCGACTCTTCAATGGCCTTCCACAGCCGCTTCAATTGTGCTGAGGTAAGATCTTCCGTTTTGACGTTATCCACCTGTGGCAACTGGATCACGAAGCCAAGCGGAGGGAATAGCTGTTGCTTAACGCCGAAGTTGACGAGTCGCCGCAGGAGCTCAAGGGCATTCTTTACGGTTCCAGGCTTATGAGTTTCCTGCATTGAGAGACATAAGCGATCAACATGCACTGGCTTGAGCTCAGTGGGAAGTATTTCACCGAATCGAGGCTTGAGATGCTTTTTAAACCTATTCTCATCAGTGGTAAGGCCTTTCAACCCTGGGCGGGCTGCAACATATGCTTTCCACAGTAAAGAGAATGTAGGGACTGGCAATTCCTTCTGCCGCTTTTGAGCAACGTCTTCACCCTGGACAACCTTCGCTAAAAGCTGCTGCGCCTTATCCCTCGCTTGCTCAACAGTCAGAGGACCAAAGCGCCCAATATTGGTGCGCCTGACCTTACTCTTTCGGCCATAGCCATGTCGGTACTGAATGAAAAACGAAATGGCCTTTACGCCAACATGAACACCAAAGCCTGAAAGCTCAGTGTCATAAATATACCTACGCTTCCCAAGCTCGATACTGGTCAGCATTCGCTTTGTTATCTTCTCTTTCGCCACTCTGATTCTCGCAGTTCAAAAATGGATACTCACCGGATACTCACCAGAGAGCTAAATCAGTACAACTTGACGAAACACAGAATAACAAGCAATGTAAAATTGTCAAACAAAATAAGGCACAAAGCAACTCAATAATACGTGATGCAACTTGAACCTTTCGGGCTCATAACCCGAAGGCCATAGGTTCAAGTCCTATCCCCGCTACCAAGAAAATCAAAGGCTTACAGAATAAATCTGTAAGCCTTTTTTTTGATGCTTGTAGGCTCATCAACCTGATCAGTCTGCCTCCATCCGATCAAACACACCCTTTTATCCTTTCCCCCCACTCTCCATCAGATCAGTTTGCACAACCGAGTCTATGCCGCAGAAAATCACTTTGGCCTCTCTTCCCTCGGTAAAAAACGCGACTTATATTATTCATCGAAAGCTCTTCCTGCCAGAAAATCATAGAGAGCATCATCTCCATAGTTACGACCTCTTTGATTTCAGCAGTAAGCAAAGTGCTGTGTCTGGCACTGCAAAGACAATTACGATATGATCGAAATCGTCTTAGAAATACCATCGCAGCATCGCATGACAGGATGTTGGGACGAGTCTCATTCACTTTAATATTTTTCCAAGAGACAGCAATCATGAGAAACAGATTTATAAAAGCACTATGCCTGATAATGGCATCTTTTTTTGCCGTGGCTGGGTGCTCGAACGGGGACTGGCGTACGGCCAGCAGGGAGCCGGCCGGAATCGCACCGGACCCTGCCTCGACGCCGGAAGCGGTGGTTCAAGTCTATGCCGCGTCTACTTGGGGCTGGCGTGGGATATTTGCCGTGCACACATGGATAGCGGCCAAGGAGACCGGCGAGGACAGCTACACCGTCTATGAAGTGGTCGGCTGGCGTCAGCGACAGGGCTTGCCTCTGGTCCGTATTGAGCGGGATGCTCCTGACCGCTACTGGTTTGGTGAGGCCCCTGAGCTTCTGGCAGACCATCGCGGTCCCGGGGTGGACTCAATGATTGCAAAGATCGACGCTGCGGCACGCTCCTACCCGTGGGCCATGAAGTACAAGGCCTTCCCCGGGCCAAACAGCAACACATTCACGGCGTGGGTTATCAAGCAGGTACCGGAGTTGAACCTTGATCTCCCCTTTTCAGCAATCGGCAGTGGTTACAAGGATTAGCCAGAATAAAACCCCAAAAAGAAAAGCCCCGGCGCACAGAGCGTCGGGGCTTTTTTTATCAATAAACAGCGAGGACTAATCGTCCAGCTGGATATCCTTTCCTTCCAGAACGCGGTTCATGTTGCGCACAGCACACATTTTACCGCACATGGTGCAGGAATCTTCATGCTCAGGCTTGGAGGATTCACGGTACTCGCGGGGCTTGACCGGATCCATGGCCAGATTAAACATCTCTTCCCAGTCGAGAGCGGCACGGGCTTTGGACATCTTGTCATCCCAGTCACGAGCGCCGGGAAGGCCCTTAGCGACATCGGCGGCATGAGCGGCGATACGGGTCGCGATGATGCCTTCCTTCATGTCTTCCAGCGTCGGCAGACGAAGATGTTCAGCCGGAGTGACGTAGCACAGGAAGTCCGCCCCATTCATGGCCGCAATGGCGCCACCAATGGCAGAAGTGATGTGATCGTAACCGGGAGCCACATCAGTGACCAACGGACCGAGCACGTAGAACGGTGCGCCGTGGCACAGACGTTTTTCCATCATCATGTTACCGGCGATCTCGTTCATGGCCATGTGGCCCGGACCTTCGATCATGACCTGCACGTTGCGCTCCCAAGCGCGCTTGGTCAGCTCGCCCAGGGTGATCAGCTCTTCCACTTGACACGCATCAGTGGCGTCGTGCAGGCAACCGGGACGGCAGCCGTCACCGAGGCTGAGGGTGACATCGTACTCTTCGCAGATGTCGAGCAGACGATCGAAATGCTCGTAGAACGGATTCTCGGCATTGTTGATTTCCATCCAGGTGAACAGCAGCGAACCGCCACGGGAAACGATGTTGGTCAGACGTCCGCCCTGCTTGACCTTCTCGGCGGTGTGCCTGTTCAGGCCGCAGTGAATGGTCAGGAAGTCGACGCCGTCTTCAACATGCTTCTGAACCACGTCGAAAAATTCATCCACGGTGATATCCTGCAGATTCTTGTCGTAAAAACCTACAGCATCGTAAATGGGTACCGTGCCGATCATGGCCGGAGACATCTCCACCAAACGCTGGCGAAATTCCTGCGTCTTTCCGTAGCAGCTCAAGTCCATGATGGCTTCGGCCTTGAGATCAAGAGCGGCCTGGACTTTTGCCATTTCCGGTTCAATGCTGCAACAATCCTTGGAAATGCCAAGGTTGACGTTGAGCTTGGTACGCATGCCTTCGCCCACAGCTTCGGCATCGAGGCTCGTATGCTTTTTGTTGGCCGGGATAATGACAGTCCCTTTTGCCATACGTTCCATGAGGTCTTCCACACGGATATTTTCCTTGCGGGCAACGGTTTCCATCTGCGGGGTGACGATGCCTTTGCGGGCCGCGTCCATCTGAGTGGTATATTCCATGATTTCTCCTTGAGGGCTGAACACTTCGACTCGGATCAGCCCGGTATTTATTATGTTATTTGGCCGTGCCCATGGCATTGCGCACTTGACGAATGGTGGCGCCGATGTCCTCGGCTCCGACTATTTCCGTAACCAGCGCCACACACCTGGCTCCACGAGAGACAACATCGGCCACATTGTGTTCCTTGATACCGCCGATGGCGACAAAGGGGATATCGAGATTGCCGACAACATACTCAAGATATTCAAATCCCACCGGATCAACGACGTCTTCCTTGGTGAAGGTCTTGAAGATCGGCCCGACACCAATGTAATCGGCACCATCTGCAACGGCTTTTCTGGCCTCTTCCGGGGCATGGGTGGAAAGCCCGATGGCCATTTTTTCACCGACCAAACGACGCACGGCAGAGACAGGATAATCCTCCTGCCCGATATGCACGCCGTCGGCTTCCACCATCATGGCGAGGTCGATGTCATCGTTGACGATAAATGCTGCTCCGGCCTCTCGGGTCATCTTCCGAATAGCCAGACATTCCTCGTACATGATCCCGGTCTTTTTCTCTTTTTCCCTGTACTGAACCAGCTTGATGCCGTTTTCGAGCATGGTGCGGACGACATCGACATTGGACCGTCCCAAAGAGAACTTCTCCGCAGTCAGGCAATAGATATCCGTATCGAGAATGTTCTGACGGGTTATTTCGCGAGCGCTCATTTCACGCCTCCCTGATTCTCATATTGTTGCAGATAGTGACTCAACACAGCATCAGCCTGCTTGGCCGCCGCGATGCCGACCCGAGGAGAAAGCGGAGGCTGCTCCGCATTGCAGACGGTCTGCATGTCCCCGATCATATAGAGATTCTCGCGTACCTGACGCGAGCACAAAGCGTCAGTATCTCCATATCCACCGATGCCGGATGCAGTCACAATGACCTTGTCCGTTGAGATAAACTGTTCCACGAGAGCCTTTTTACTTTCGACTCCATCAAACGCCTCGACAATAACGTCGCACTGGATGAACAACTCAACCATGGAATCACCTGTCGCATGCTCGATGCGGACCTTGATATCGACGTCAGGATTCACGGAGCGCATGTTGTCGCGCAGGGCTTCGGCCTTGAGGCGACCGACCTGTTCTGCTGCATACGCCTGACGATTCAGGTTGGACGGCTCGATACTGTCATCATCGACAAGTACAAAGCGCCTGAAACCGCTGCGCACGAGGTGCATGGCACAGTTGGAACCCAGCCCGCCACATCCGGCAATGCCGACGGTAACCGTCTGGAGATAGCGCAGACGCTCTTCCCCTAGATAGTGAGCTATGCCTTGCTCGGTCCGGTTCATTGACCGTCCTCCGTCAGGGCGATCGGCTCCCAGTCCTTGAAGACCGGCTGATAGCCGCGCATGCGAAGGGCCGTGCTCATTTGCTCGACCGTGCGATCATCACTGATATCGAACTGGCCGACTTTGTCGCCGTCCTGCGTATGGCCGCCGACTTCCGTGGTCACGCCAGCCGACATCTTGGTGACGCCAAGCGGCAGGATATTATCGCGAAATTCTGCCGACTCCCGAGTGGAAACCGTGATCCCCAGTCGAGGCAGAAAAATGCGCAGGGCCACCATGAACTGAACCATGTCGCTATCCGACACGATGGTCGTCGGCTGGAACTCCCCGGCATGCGGACGCATGCGCGGCAAGGAGGCGGAGATATCCGTTTCCGGATACTTCTTCATCAGGTAGGCCGCATGCATGGCGGTAATCACGGCATCCCGGCGCCAGTCACCCAGCCCGAGAAGTGCGCCGATATTGACCACGCGCATCCCGGCCTTGCATCCACGCTCCGGCGCATCCAGACGGAACCGAAAGTCCTTCTTCGGCCCACGCGGGTGCAGCGTTTCATAGAGCGCTTCATCGTAGGTTTCCTGATAGATGGTCAGGCCGTCAGCACCTGCCTCGACCATTCGCGCATACTCCGCCTCTTCCATGGCGTATATCTCTATGGATACAGAGGGGAAATATTTACGCAGGACATCCATACACCCTTCCAGATAGTCGGGGGATGCCTTGGCTCGTGATTCACCAGTGAGGATGAGCAGATGCTTCAACCCTGTTTTGGCAATGGCCTTGGCTTCGACCTCCAACTGCTCATAGTCGAGCTGGGAGCGGGGAATCTTGTTGCGGGCATTGAAGCCGCAATAGACGCAATGGTTGGCACAGTAGTTCGAGAGATACAGCGGAGTGAACAGGTGAATGGTCCGTCCGAAGTGCTGCAATGTCAATTGGCTGGCCTTCTGCGCCATCTCTTCGAGCAGAGGCTTGGCCGCTGGGCTCATAAGAGTGATGAAATCATCCTCGTTGCAGCTTGTGCCATCCAGCACTCTTCGCACGTCATCGGGCGTGACCGCATCAAAGCGTTCATCAAGCGCCATATTACTGTACGCTTCGCATGTGGGATAAAAACTCACGTTATCCCTCGCTCAAAAAGCCGGTTAATGGAGAAGAAGCCGACGCCTGGCGATGCCGCGCTCCTGGCCCGGAAAGATATGCTTCACGACCAGCTTTGACGGCTCGCCCAAAAGCCCGGGCCATCATCACGGGATCGCTGGCTGTGGCGATGGCCGTATTGACCAGCACGGCGTCCGCGCCCATCTCCATGGCCTCGCACGCTTCGGATGGACGACCGATTCCGGCATCCACGATGATCGGCAGGTCGATCTCGTCAATGAGAATACGAACCATCTCCTTGGTCTTGAGGCCGCGATTGGTACCGATGGGTGCGCCAAGCGGCATGACCGCGGCAGCACCGGCATCGACCAGCGAGCGGGCCACGTACAGATCGGCATTGACGTATGGCAGCACGACAAACCCTTCTTCGGCCAGTATCTCCGTGGCCTTGGCTGTCTCATACCCATCGGGCAGCAGGTACTTGTTGTCCGAAATGACTTCGATCTTGATCCAGTCACCGCAGCCCATGGCACGTGCAAGACGGGCGATACGGACGGCTTCATCAGCAGTTCGTGCGCCCGAGGTATTGGGCAGCAATTGCATGTGCTTGGGAATACAGTCCATGACATTGCCTGTATAGGACTGGAAATCAACACGCCGCAGGGCAACGGTTATCACTTGTGATCCCGACGCTTCACACACACCGGGAATGACTGCATCATCTGCATATTTTCCCGTACCGGTGAACAGTCGACTCTCAAGTTTCAAGCCGCCAATTTCAAAAATATCTTCACTCATTGGTCCCCCTTATCCTCCGCCCACGAATCTGAGCACTTCGAGATGATCGCCGTCATTCAACGTAACCTTGTCGAATGATTCGGAAGGAACGATCTCCCTGTTCAACTCGACCACGACACTCTCTGCAGCGATCTCTCTGGATTTCAGGAATGCGGCAACGGTCAAGCCGTCCCCGATCTCTGTTTCCTTTCCATTCAATACGATTTTCATCAGTATCTCCTCGGTGCACAGGCAAAAAAAAACGCTCACCAGACAGGTAAGCGCAAAAAATACATACACAGTATTATGCAGCTTCCCTCCGGCAGGATTACCCGCATCAGGTTCAAAGGGTCAGGCAGCCATTGCCATCTCAGCCCGTTCGGGCACCCCTAGCTGAGATGACCCTATGTTAATCCGAAGTGCGTGTAAAGTCGTGGAAACGGAAAACAGGACAAATAACGACATATTTTTTCTAAACAATAACCGACTAAAAAAATGGACTTTTTACTGATAAAACCATTGATGTGATATCTTTTTTAACATGCAACATTCAGTAAATCCTAAAGTTATCTGCAATATGAACCGATAGTGAGGTAGCAACTGAAAATAAACGGGGGAAGCTTCATGTTTTCATCAATGTACCAAGCAACCGGTTTCAAACGTGCGATCATTCTTTGCCAGGAAGGAAAGGTAGAAGAAGCCGAGGCCCTGCTCAAAAGCCTTCAGGATGAATTCCTGGCGGTCTGCGAGGAAAATGAAGCACTCAAAAATCAGCTTTCCGAAGTGGCCGACGTACTGGATCTGGCGGAGAAGGTACAATTTGATGGCCAGAAGTACTGGCTTATGGACGCTGGGGAGCAGAAGGGGCCATTCTGCCAGGTTTGCTATGACAGAGATGGCTTGCTCGTCCACCTGCAGGAACACGACAATCACTGGGAATGCCAGAGTTGTCATGGACTCTACCTGAGAACTCAGGAGGCGGACCCCATGCGCAAGCCCAAGAGCAACGTTCGATCAACGCTCAAAAAGACCATCCCGCTCTTCCTTGAGCGAGAAATGGGATAGACAAAAAAACGCGGCCCAAAGCCGCGTTTTTCATTTTATTCAGATCCCTACTGTCAAACAGGGAAAGTCTCGACAATAGCGAAACATCACTCCATCGATTTGTCCGTTGATTAATGCTGAAACGGGGTTCCGAACAGCGTCACCCGCCGTACCCAGGTCTCCAGCAAGCCTTCATCCGAGAACTGCACTACGCCATAGGCGAGGTCTTCCGTATTCATACCCGGAAGATAGATCAGCACAGCCAGATTTCTGTTGGCTCGGCGATGCTCTTCCCACAATGTGGTCGCGAAATCCTCCAACGCTTCCCTGGAGGGAAGCTTGCTGGTGGAGAGAAAGACTTTAAGGCTTATCCACGACTCACCGAACTTTTTTGTCTCGGCAGTTTCAAGCAGCTTGTACTGATAGCCGTGGGCAATTTTATCGGCTCGGGGGTCCGGGCGCGATGCAGGCTTTGCATGTTTCTTGGGTATGACGATTGTACGCGGTCCCTCTTTCACTGCGACGTCACCTGTGCCAGAAGTCGCAACCTCGCGAATGGAATTCACATTTTGAGCAGACTTCTTGTCAAGCAAGGTTTTCAGGGCATACCCCATGGCACGTTTTTCTCTGCGAAGGGGTTCATTCTCCTGAAACACTGCGTACCAACCGTTTTCCAGGAAATCCACACGCACGGTCTCACCCGGTTGCAGAGTCCTGACCAATTTTGAACCCGAGGTACGCTTTTGGCGAAGATTGATCTTGCCGGGAACCGTAATGACCTTGCCCCAGGCAGTGGTCCCGAGCTTGGGCTGTGTTGTGGAAGCCGGTGCAGGGGCAACCTTGGCCTTTGGAGCGGCAGCCTGAACCGGCACTGATCCTGTTGGGACAAGGAACTGTACGTTGGCATATCCGCGACGGTTGAGCTTGGAGCGGATGGTGGCATCAGTGGAAAAGATCATGGCCCATTCATCACTGACAAAATCCATGACCAACTTCTCACCGGCACTCAGCATACCGATCTTGGCACCACCGCGAGAAGGCTTGGAACGGATATTCAGATTCTGTGTCGCCTGAACGAGCTCACCCCATTTTTTGGGTTCATGACGCTCTCGCTGCTTCTTGAGGAACTTGGCGTTGGAGTATCCCACGGCAGCGGCTTCGGTGTTCTTGGTCTCTCCCGGTTCAAAGATGGCGTACCAGCCATCCTGAAGAAATCCGACACGGACCTTCTGGCCCGGATAGAGACTACCGACCCACGCATCACTTGCCGTACGACCGGCGCGAAGATTGAGAGGGCGATCCGGATAGCGGATTTCACCAAAAGCCATGGCTGAACTTGCAGCCAGCAGGATGAGACAGACAGACGAAAGTATAATCAGTTCGAGTCTTTTCATGTGAACACCGCCTAGTTCAACGCATCGAGTTCTCGGATGACTCGATCCGTAATATCCATGGAATCGACAACAAAGCCGATGATTTCAGGGTCGGTAAGGATCATGGTGAAGCCCCCTTCCTGCGCAATGCGCTGCAGGATGGAGTCGGCCTGGCGCATGACAAACTGGATCAGACGCCGTTCTTCCCCTTGAATATCCAAATTGGAGTTCTGAACCAGATCCTCGTATTCGCGAACTTCAACGCGGAGCGTCTTTTCTACACTCTGCTGTTCGGCAAGGGGCAACTGCCCGCTATCGAGCTGTTCCTGGAGGGCCTGCACCACAGCGAGCTGTTCTCGAACACGCCGGTCCTTTTCCTCTCCCAGCCGGGCAAGATCTTCCTGTGCAACACGTCCTACTTTGGACTCACTGACAATTCGTTGCGGATTGATGAAGCCGACTTTGGAGGTTTGGGCGGCAGCAGAACCCGCGAACAACAGGCACGAGATCGCAAATACCAATGAAATATGTATCTTTTTCATATAGATAACTCTCTTTAGGTGAAATATAGCTGTGTACTCTAGACGCAAAACACGCGCTTGTCGAGAAAGCTACAGCGTTGTCAGCGGGTCGAGATCAAGGGAAATGCGAACTTTCGAAGGGTCTGGGTTGGCCTGTGCCATATGTCCGAACAGCATCCGCAGATTCTTCCAATCAGCCCCCTTGAACAGACAGTTGAAGCGCAACCGCCCGCGAAGCATGGAGAGCGGCGCGGGTGCCGGTCCCAGCACACTGACGCCCAATGGCTGCGAGTACTGCTTGAGGGTTTTGGCAAACAGGGAAATGGCTGCCCCCCCCTGCTTGAAATCGGCAGGGTAGCTGATGCGAACCAGAGCCAGTTTGGAAAATGGCGGATAGCCAAACATCTTTCGTCGCCCTATCTCCCGCTGGAAAAACGCTTCATAGTCGCTATTCAGCACTTCATTCCATAAAGGATGCTGCGGATTGCGGGTCTGGATAAGGACTTTTCCCGGCATGTCTCCTCTTCCGGCACGACCTGCCACCTGGACGAGCAACTGAAAGGTACGCTCGGAAGATCGATAGTCGGGAAGATTGAGCCCGAGGTCGCCATCGGCAACCACAACCAACGTGACCTTGGGGAAATGGTGTCCCTTGGAGATCATTTGCGTACCGACCAGCACCTGCGCCTCGCCACGGCTGAACGCACCAAGAATCTCTTCCATGCGCTCCTGTCGTCGGGTGGCGTCGCGGTCTAGTCGCAACACGTTGGTGCCTTCGGGAAGGATTTCTTCCAGATGTTCTTCCAACCGCTCCGTACCTTCGCCCATGGGAATGAAGTTACCGCCGCCACACTTGGAGCACAGCAACGGGTACGAATAGGACAACCCGCAATAGTGGCAGACCACACGCTCGCGGCCCTTGTGATACGTCATGCCGACTTCACACTCTGGGCATCGCACGGTCTCACTGCAATCAAGGCAGTACATCAAGGGCGCGTACCCTCGGCGGTTAAGCATGACAATGGCCTGCCGCCCTTCCTTGACGGTCTCCTTCAAGGCATCGATGGTCGTTGGCGAAAACACCTGTTTCGAGTTGGACAAGTCCGCGATGTCGACAAGTTCAACTTCAGGCAGAACGCTCTTTCCCACCCGCTTCTTAAGCGTTGAAACAGGAATCGCCCCATTTTGTGCGGCGTGAAAAGTTTTAATGTCAGGTGTAGCCGAGCCGAGCACCAACAGGCCACCGGTCCGCTCCACGCGATACCAACCGACCTCTTTGGCCTGATACGCCAGCCGTTCCTCCTGCTTGAAGGACTCGTCATGCTCCTCATCCATGACGACCATTCCCAAATCATGCACTGGCAAAAACAGCGCTGAACGGGTTCCGACCACTAACCTCGGCTCTGCGTTACGAACCAGATCAGTGAATATGGCTTCCCGTTTCTTGGGGGACTGATAGCCATGGTACAGCACGGGCTTAAGATTCGAAAAATGCTCTTTGACATTACGATAAAGCTTACAGGCCAGTGCGACTTCCGGTGCCAGCAGGATGACTGATCGCCCCTGCTCAAGGCAGTATCGCGCCATCTCCAGATACAGAACGGTCTTGCCGCTTCCTGTCACCCCATGCACCAAATGCGCGCCGCCACCTTTGGCAAGAGAAGCACGCATGTCATCCATGGCATTCTGCTGTTCCTCGGTAAGCTCATACTGCAGAGGCTCAGTTTCACCGCACGCAGCAGTACCATCAACTTCGTCCAGCGCATCGGCTGTGAGTTCGCCAACCGTGACCAGATCACGCCCTTCCATCTTGGCGGCAGTATCCGGTGCCCAGTCACCAAGCACATGTCGCAGGGAATAGAGGGATTGGGGCCCGTTATCCAAGAGATATTCCAGAATGCGTATCTGTCGCTTTGCATTGGGACGCACGGCCCACGGCGGATCAGAAACCAATGACACGAAGCGCTCTTCGGCCTCACGCTGTGCATTGATGCGAACACGCATCCGCCCTGCCAGCCACAACTCCATGAGTTCGGTCAGTTCATCCGGTGAACATTTTGTGAGCTTGGATGGTCGGATTGATCCGGGGAGTTTCTGGCGGGCGACATGTTTGTCGATACGGAAAGTCACGGCTGCCGTCCGCAGTCCACGGGGCAGAATGGCTTCGAGGATTCGGCCGACGCTGGTCATCTGGCGTGCAGCAAGACTGTCTGCCATCTCGATAAAGTCGGCATTCAGAAGCGGCTCAACCTCAAGGGGCCAGATAAGGGATTTGATCTCCACCCCTTCCGGCACCTGTTCGGCGCGGCCGGTAACAACTCCCATTCGATGGGACTTGCCAAAGGGAATGATGACCCGCTGCCCGGGTTTTAACTCCGGGAAAAATGAAGGTCGCTCGTAGGTCCACGATTGATACGGAGGACTTACGAGCGTTACCTGCCAAAGATCGGCCATAAGCGATTACGGGGCTGTCGGGTAATGGAAATGATCCCGCAACAGGACAAAAGGCAGCGGTGGGGAGAGACACGGCGTCGCATCAAAAGCATCCATTGCATAAAGAGAAGGATCATCTGCCTTGTTCGCTGCGATCCATTTCACCTGCATCTGCAGCACCTGATCACCACCAATGGTCACAGATACGGATTGCGGCACTTCATATCCGGCAAAGGTCTTATATTCATCAAAATGGACGGAGTACAAGGTTTCGTCGACCGTATACCGAATAAGTATCGGCGCCATGGACTCATTGTTTAACCGGACTGCCGGGGAGGTTTCATCGCCAGGTTCAGCTCCAAGCATCAAGCAGGGCTGCCCATTACAGAAACCAAAGTTGCGCGTTTCCATATCAACGCCCCATGACCGCCACGCCTCAACGGGATTCGGGACCATCCAAAGCAACATGGGTGACAGCGGGAAACCTTCTGTTGCACACGATGCAACCACGGAACCGCCCACACCGAGACCCTTGGCCTGCTCGCCATATCGCCATTCCTGCCTCCATTTCCCACGGGCATACCACAGCCTCGTGGAAACGTCGGGATACTCAGGATAGGTCAGCTCGACTTCCCAGGAGGAAAAGGGGCCGTAATTGTGACGTACAACTTCCGCCAGTGTTTCCTCATCGGGAGAAAAAGCCAGAGCGGGAAGGGCCATTAAGCAAATGACCAGACAGAGCGCTACAGCGCTGAAGGATCGCATAACCATGTTCGTATTATCGTACCGCGTATGAGCCATTAATCGGAACAGGACAGAAGTTCTTGCAGTCGCTTGACCAATTCGTCACGCAACTCTTCATCCTGAAGGGCAAAGTAGATGTTGGCTGTCAGGTACTCGACCCAATCACCGGCATCGAAACGCTGACCACCAAGCTTGACCGCGATCAGCTTATCCTGATCGGCAAGGCCCTGGAGCGCGTCAGTCAACTGAATTTCGCCGCCGACACCAGCCTTCTGTCCATCAAGGATATCAAATATTTCCGGCAACAGAACATATCGACCAATGATAGCGAGGTTTGAAGGAGCATCTTCCACCGCAGGCTTTTCCACCAGATCGGTAACGCGGAAGGTGCCGTTTTCCAGCTCTTCGCCCTTGATCACACCGTATTTCGAGACCTTCTCTTCCGGGACTTCAATAACGCCGACAACGGCCTTGCCGGATTCTTCGGCAGCCTTGATCAACGCGCCGATACCCGTATCAATGCCGAACATCAGATCATCACCAAGCATAACGGCGAACGGATCGTTCTTACACACTTCACGGGCAGTAAGCACGGCATGTCCGAGTCCGAGCTGCTCTTTCTGACGAACAGCGATGACATTGACCATGTCCGCTACGCGGCGGACTTCTTCGAGCATCTGCTCCTTGCCCGCTCTATCCAGAAGCTGTTCAAGCAGGAAATTTCGGTCGAAGTGATCTTCGATGATAGTCTTGTTCTGGTTGGTGACGAACACCACATCAGTCAAACCGGCCTTGATGCCTTCTTCCACAATGTACTGAACAATGGGCTTGCGGAAGATGGGAAGCATTTCCTTGGGAACGTTCTTGGTGGCCGGTAAAGATCGAGTACCCCATCCGGCAACGGGAATGACAGCTTTCTTGACTTGCATGAACCTATCCTTCGCTTTTTATTTCAAATATTCTTCACACACTTCAACAATATCATTGGTATACATTTCAACCTTATCGAGATCAGGTCCTTCGACCATAACACGACAAACGGCTTCAGTACCAGAGTATCGAAGCAGAACACGCCCTTTTCCGGCCATGGCTTCCTCGACTTTTCTCACTGCATCCTGAACGGCAGGCGCATCTTCAAACGGGATTTTGCGTTTGACGTGAACATTCTTGAGCACCTGCGGGAACGGCTCCAAAAGACCGGCCAACTCGGAAAGCGGACGCTCCTTTTCGCGCATGATACGCAACAACTGCAAAGCCGCGAGCAGACCATCACCCGTTGTGGAGTGGTCCATGAAAATAAGATGACCGGACTGTTCACCGCCGAGGGTGGCTCCATGCTGGCGCATGGCTTCTACAACATATCGATCGCCAACAGCCGTACGCAGCAGTTGCCCGCCCTGCTCTTTCATGAAAATTTCCAGCGCCATGTTCGACATGACGGTGGCCACAAGCATGTTCTTGGGCAGCGCATTCTTTTCCATCAGCTCCAGGGCGGAGAGTGCCATGATCTGGTCGCCGTCGAGCACCTTTCCTTTCTCGTCACAAACGATCAAACGGTCGGCGTCGCCATCCAGGGCGATACCGATGTCGGCACCTTCCTCGACAACAATATTGGAAATGACTTCCGGGTACAGCGAACCGCATTTCTCATTGATATTCAAGCCGTTGGGATTCATGCCCACTTTGATGACTTCAGCTCCCAACTCTTCAAAAACGTAGGGAGCGCAACCGTATGCGGCTCCGTTGGCACAATCCAGCACGATCTTGACCCCATCCAGGGTAAGATCCTTGGAAAAACTGTTCTTGAGGTAGACGATATATCGCCCACGGGCATCCTCGATACGATGTGCGCGACCGATGGATTCATGGGCCGGATAGTCCCACTGTGGGTCTTGAGCCAGTACGAGTTCGCTGATTTCGTCCTCGACAGCATCGGGCAGTTTGAAGCCGTTTCGATCAAAGAACTTGATACCATTATCCATGAACGGATTGTGCGAAGCGGAAATAACCACGCCCAAATCAGCCCGCATGGATTGGGTCAGAAATGAAATGGCAGGGGTGGGCATGGGGCCCACAAGAAAGACGTCCATACCGTTTGCGCAAAGCCCGGAGGTCAGCGCGGTCTCGAAAACATACCCGGACAAACGGGTATCCTTACCGATAACCACGCGGTGTTTTTTACTTCCATTACGGAAATACTGCCCTGCGGCAAGACCAAGCTTCAAGGCGATTTCCGGGGTCATGGGGTAGATATTTCCCTGCCCCCGCAAGCCGTCGGTACCGAACAGTCGTTGTGTCATTGCACCCTCCACAATGGGATGAAATCAAATAATTATTTTTTGATGATGGTTCTAACCATCTCAGGATTTTTCTTCAATAAACGACACCCTTCGGGCAACACAACGCCGTAATCCAGTTCAAATGTACCGGGTTTGACATTGGGACCCACCGTGAGCATCGCCTCCATACTTTTCCGAAATTCATTATTTCTGAAAAGGAAAACCGGCCCTTCGATGTGCAGTCTCACAAAACTCTGCTCAACGGACGCATCAACGCCTTTGGGAGCGGAGACCTTGAGCGGCAGCTTAACCCATATATCACGAGTTTTGGGTCCGAAAAAGGCTTCAACATGAACCTGTGCAGGGGAAGCGGTAATGTCTTCATCCAAATCTATGCCGACATCGGCCGCCCAGCTTGCCGGGACATCTTCTTCAAAGCTCTCTTCAAGCACAACGCGGGCTTTATTGATTTTTCGCAGTTTGGTTTCAGGCCCTTTCAACTCTACAATTGGCGGTGACGCCAACACCTCCAGCAACTTGTAGTCAGGAGGCAATGTTCCCGCCCACGCAGCTTCGAGTGGGATTTTCTTCGCCACCCGTCGGTCGACCATGAGCTTAAGACGGTTGGGCTTGACCTCAATAATTTCATAGGAAGCTGTCAGCGGAAGGCTATCAACGTCAATATCAAGGACCTGTTGGCCGATCTTGAGTTTGCTGACATCCAAGGAGTATGTGAGATGCTGGGAAGACAAGGAATCAACCAACCCTTTGGGGCCACGAAGACGAACCTGAATCTTGTCCACTAGGCCATCTTCAATGATCATTCCCTCTGGCGGATTGGTCATGACAACCGGCATTTCGAGCCATGCTTCAACAACTTCCCGCCCAGTGACGAGAAACCAGGTGAATATCGCCAGGGCGATCGCCAGTACCATTGTTGACCAGTTTTTGAACATATCAGCGCCCCAGAGCATTCTTCAACACGCGGCGCAACCGCGTTTCATCCAGGCTGGTTGTCAACCGGCCATTCATGGCCACAGACACTTCGCCACGCTCTTCGGAAACAACCACTGTAATGGCGTCCGATCCTTCGCTGATCCCAAGGGCTGCCCGGTGGCGTGTGCCGTACTTGGGTTGCCCGCGCAACTTGCTGGAAAGCGGAAGTATGCACGCTGCTGCGACGATACGGTTTCGACGAATGATGATCGCCCCATCATGGAGCGGCGTGTCAGTGACAAAAATTGTCTCGATCAACTGCTCTATGACCTTGGCGTCCAACTCGATGCCACGTTCAACAATATCGCCAAGGGGCATATTTTTTTCGATGACGATGATCGCACCGGTACGGCTGTACGACATGTTCATGACAGCCTGGGTCAACTGATCAAGCGTGTCGTCACGGACCACTGATTTGGCCCAGAATCGCTTCGTCCCCACACTGGCAAGGGCCATGCGGATATCGTTCTTGAACAAGATGATGACGACAAGAAAAATGGATGCCAGGAATTCGCCAAGAAGAGCGTTGAGTGTATAAAGATTGAATAAATCCGAGATGTAATAGATCACCAGAACAACAACCATTCCGTACAGAACAGCGGCTGCCCGAGTCCCTCTGACCAGTAAAATTATATTGTAATACAAGAATGCGACGAGGCCGATATCAAGCACGACCCGCCAGGTGATCTGTATCCCGAAAAGTTCAAACATATTTTAGACT
Organism: Pseudodesulfovibrio profundus; assembly: GCF_900217235.1. NCBI lineage: Bacteria > Pseudomonadati > Thermodesulfobacteriota > Desulfovibrionia > Desulfovibrionales > Desulfovibrionaceae > Pseudodesulfovibrio > Pseudodesulfovibrio profundus. The sequence goes on from NZ_LT907975.1 coordinate 1,204,524, forward strand.
ATGCTATTTCCTGAACAATGGTCAATGTTTGGCAGGTAGTTTTTACTTCATGCACGCGATGAATGGGTACACCCTTGGCCGCCAGTATCGCGGTAGCCGCCTGTGTGGCATTCTGTCGTTCTCCTACCTCAAGCCCCAACAGCCCCTGCCAAATCGATTTATTGGACAACCCCATGTACAATGGCAGTCCAAAAGTCTCGAATCGTTTAATTTCCCTGAGGATGGTCAAATTGTGATCAAGGGTTTTCCCGAATCCGATCCCCGGGTCAAGAACAATATGTTCCTTGGGCAATCCAACCTTGTCCAACGCTTCCAGTTTGGACTCGAAGAATGCCAGCATCTCGTCAATGACGTCTGCATACTCTGGTGCATCCTGCATGGTTTCAGGACGCCCCTTGTTGTGCATCAGAACATACCCCGGCTTGTATTGCCCGATCACGTCCAGCATGTCCGAATCAAATTCGAAAGCGGAAACATCGTTGAGAATAACAGCTCCGGCATCCATTGCTGCAGCAGCGACAGGGGCCTTGTACGTATCAACGGAGATGACACTGGGGACACCGTGCGCCATGAGCGCACGAATCACAGGGACGACACGCTCCATCTCCTGATCCACGGAAACCTTCTCGGCATAGGGGCGGGTCGACTCTCCTCCGATATCGAGGATGTGCGCTCCCTGGCGCGAGAGCGCAAGGCCATGTTCAAATCCCGATTCCGGCTTCTCGTGCTTGCCACCATCATAGAAGGAATCCGGCGTCACGTTGACGATTCCGGCTATAAAAAAGGGGGCCGGTCCGAGAACCGTACCCCCCTTTAAAGTCCACGTTATGCTTTTCATTGTGGTTCTATTCTGAATACCAAGAGACTACTGTACCTTGGGATCATTGCCTTCATCGGAACCAGGCTTCTCTTCTTCCTCGATGATGAACTCGTCATCATCATTGGATTCAGATACTGGCTTGTAACCAGGCCCAGAGGCTGTCTTGCCTTCGGCAGTGTAACCGGAAGGCGCAGTGCCACCAGAACCGGAGTTTGATCCATTCCCGCCAGTCTTGTCCATGGGAGGCAATTCCTTGCCATCCATCAGCAGATCGATATCCGCACCAGTAATGGTTTCGCGATCAAGCAGGGCCATGGATATGGCTTCCAATGCCTCACGGTTGTCCTTGAGCAGTTGAACAGCCTTGTCATAGGCCTCTTCAACGAATCGACGGACTTCGCTATCGATCATCTTGGCGGTTTCTTCGCCATAATTCTTATTATGAATCAGTTCCTTGCCAAGGAAGACCTCTCCCTGATTATCGCCGAAGCTCAGGGGGCCCAGCTTTTCGGACATACCCCACATGCAGACCATGGAATGAGCGGTCTTGGTGGCACGTTCGATATCGTTGGAAGCACCGGTCGTCATTTGATCAAGGACGATTTCTTCAGCAGCACGACCACCCATGAGAACAGCCATGTTGTTGACAAGGAATTCCTTGGAGTAGTTGTGACGATCCTCACCCGGAAGCTGCATGGTCACACCAAGAGCCCGTCCGCGAGGGATAATGGATACCTTGTGCACAGGGTCGGTTCCCTTGAGCAGCTTGGCAACCAGTGCGTGACCGGCTTCGTGGTAGGCAGTGGTGCGCTTTTCATCCTCGGAAAGGATCAACGAGCGACGCTCACGTCCACCCATCATCAGCTTGTCCTTGGCTTCCTCGAAGTCTTCCATGGAGACCTGATCCTTGCCCATCTTGGCAGCCTGAAGAGCCGCTTCGTTGACGAGGTTTTCCAGGTCAGCACCGGAAAAACCGGGAGTACCGCGAGCAATGGTTTCCAGATCAACCTCGGACGCCAGCGGCGTTCTGCGACTGTGAACCTTCAGGATACGCTCACGGCCACGAAGATCAGGAGCAGGCACGACGACCTGACGGTCAAATCGACCGGGACGCAGCAGAGCCGGATCAAGAACATCGGGACGGTTTGTCGCCGCAACAAGGATAACACCTTCGTTGGACTCGAAGCCATCCATCTCGACCAGCAACTGGTTCAAGGTCTGTTCGCGCTCATCATGACCGCCGCCAAGGCCAGCACCACGCTGACGGCCGACGGCATCGATTTCGTCAATAAAGATCAGGCAGGGAGCGTTCTTCTTGCCCTGAGCGAACAGGTCACGAACACGAGAAGCACCCACACCAACAAACATTTCAACAAAGTCGGAGCCCGAGATGGTGTAAAATGGCACACCAGCTTCACCTGCAACGGCACGGGCCAGCAGGGTCTTACCGGTACCGGGACCACCGACGAGCAGCACACCCTTGGGGATGCGGCCACCCAAACGGGTGAACTTGCGGGGTTCGCGCAGGAAGTCGACGACCTCGGAAAGTTCTTCCTTGGCTTCGTCCACACCGGCCACATCTTCAAAGGTGACTTTGGCGGTCTCCTCATTGATAAGCCGTGCCTTGGAACGCCCAAAGCTCATGGCTCCACGCCCACCGCTGCCGCCTCCCTGCATCTGGCGCATGAAGAAAATCCAGACGCCGATGAGGAGCAACATGGGGAACCAGGAGAGAAGTAACGTCATGTACCAGGGGGACTCATCCGGCGGCTCCGCCTTCACTTCCACACCCTTTTGAATGAGCGTATCAATCAGTTTGGGATCATTCGGTGCAAACACCTGGAACTTTTCGCCAGAACTCTTGGTACCGCTGATGCGCTGTCCCTGGATTTTGACTTCGGCGACACCGCCGCTGTCAACCATGGCCAGGAACTGGCTGTAGGACGGATTGTCCTTGGGTACGGGAGGTTGGTTGAAAAGATTGAACAGGACAACCATCAAAATAAAGATGACTGCCCAGATAACCAGGTTTTTCATATGGTTATTCAAATGACTTTCCTCCGGGCGCATGAAGGGTCAATTCACTGCCCAACTTGAATGGGCCGCTCAACATATTGACGGCCGCTGTTTATCGATTTGTTGAGTTTGTAGATTAATGCCCTTGCACGAAAAATCAAGAGATACGAGGAAAAAAACCTGTATTTCATTCTTTTCCAGCTTGGACAGTTCTATTTCACTGAAGCAAGCCAGGCCTTGAGGTCACTGATCTGCTGCTTGACAGATTCGGGTCCCGTGCCACCGGACGACGTCCGACGCTCCACACAGGCTCTGTAGTCCAGAACAGAAAAAACATCTTCTTCAATATTGTCGGAGAACTGTCGCAATTCATCGAGGGTCAGGTCTTCGAGACCGACAGACTTGTCCTCGGCATAGGCGACAGCCGCACCCGTTATGTGGTGCGCTTCCCTGAAAGGTACACCCTTGGCAGCAAGGTAATCGGCCAGTTCCGTGGCATTCAGGAAGCCACGCTCGACAGTACCAAGCATCTTTTCCGGTACGAATACCATCTGACGCATCATGTCGGCCATGATACTTACGGATGCCGAAACAGTCTTGTCCGCATCGAAAAACGGCTCTTTATCTTCCTGCAAATCCCTGTTGTAGGTCATCGGCAGTCCCTTGAGGACCACAAGCAGGCTCATGAGCGAGCCGACCACACGACCGGTTTTGCCGCGCATCAGTTCACAGGCGTCGGGATTCTTTTTCTGCGGCATGATCGAAGAGCCGGTAGCATACTGATCCGGCAGCTTGACGTACCCGAAATTGGGATTGGCCCAGATAATGATCTCTTCGCACATACGAGAGAGATGGGTCATAATGAGGCTACCCGCGAAAACGGATTCAAGGGCAAAATCCCGGTCGGACACCGCATCCATGGAGTTTGCGAAAATGGCTTCGATCCCGAGGTCCTCGGCTACAGCCTGCGGATTGACGGGGTGCGTGGTTCCAGCCAGAGCAGCCGCTCCAAGGGGCATGACGCGCACACGTTTGAGGCAGTCGGTCACGCGCTCGAAATCACGCTTGAACATCTGGCAGTATGCCAGCAGATGATGGGCAAGACTGACGGGCTGGGCCGGTTGAAAGTGCGTGCAACCGGGCAACAGAGTCTCTTTGTGCTCTTCGGCACGGGCCACGAAAACATCGATGAGCGTGGCAAGGTACTCCTGCCATGCTGCCAGACGGGCTGCGACGTGCAGGCGGAAATCCAGGGCCACCTGATCATTGCGGCTACGCGCTGTATGCAGCTTGCCACCCAGGGGACCGATGATCTCGGTCAGACGAGACTCAACGTTCATGTGAACATCTTCCATCTCCGTCTTCCAACGGAAATCACCGCCCTCTATTTCGGCTTTGACCGTATCCAACCCGTCGCAGATGCGCTGAGCTTCTTCTTCGGTCAGGAAACCCTGTTTGGCCAGTACGCGGGCATGAGCCTGCGAACCACGGATGTCCTCGGCATAAAGCTGCCAATCATAAGACACGGACTCGGAATATGCTTCCATGGACGCGGCGGTTCCCTCAGAGAACCGCCCGCCCCACATTTTTTTTTCAGCCATTGATTACTCGCAGCTGTCTTCGGTATCCTTGCCACCCCACTTGGACTGCTGCATGCGCCCCTTAAGACGCAGGCCGACCAGCTTGATGAACCCTTCGGCATCAGCCTGATCGTAAATGTAGTCCTCTTCGAACGTGGCAAGTTCCGGATTGTACATGGAGAAAGGTGACTTACGGCCCAGCGGCGTGCAGTTGCCCTTGTAGAGCTTCACGCGGACGGTACCGGTGACCTTCTCCTGAGATTTGTCAATAAGTGCCTGAAGAGCTTCGCGCTCCGGCGAGAACCAGTATCCATTGTACACCATTTTGGCATAGCGGGGAATCAGGGAATCACGCAGGTGCATCATCTCGCGGTCCATACAGACGCCTTCAAGGTCGCGATGGGCCTGGGCCAGGATGGTGCCGCCGGGAGTTTCGTACACGCCGCGGGACTTCATGCCGACAAAGCGGTTCTCGACCATGTCGACACGGCCGATGCCGTGCTTGCCGCCCAGTTCATTCAGCTTGGCGAGCAGTGCTGCCGGAGAATACTTGACGGAGTTGACGGCAATGGGATCACCGGCTTCGAAATCGATGGTGATTTCCTCAGCCTCGTCCGGGCACATTTCCGGCGGAGTGATGTTGCGGTAGCAGTCCGGTCCCGGCGAGTTCCACGGATCTTCCAGCTCACCGCCCTCGAACGAGGTGTGCAGCAGGTTGGCATCGATGGACCACGGCTTCTTGCGGGAAACCGGAATGGGGATGCCGTTATCCTTGGCAAAATTGATGAGATCGGTGCGGGACTTGAGTTCCCACTCACGCCAGGGAGCAATGGTCTTGAGCTTCGGATTGAGAGCCATGGTGGCCAGCTCAAAACGGACCTGATCATTTCCCTTGCCGGTTGCGCCGTGGGAAACAGCCTGCGCCCCTTCCATTTCCGCAATTTCAACCATGCGCTTGGAGATCAGCGGACGGGCGATTGCGGTGCCGAGCAGGTAACGGCCCTCGTACAGGGCATTGGCACGAAACATCGGAAAAACGTAATCGCGAACAAATTCCTCACGCATGTCTTCGACATACGCCTTGACCGCGCCGGTCGCGAGGGCCTTGTCTTCAATGCCGTCCATTTCTTCACCCTGACCAAGGTCAGCGGTCATGCAGACGACTTCACAATCATAGTGGTTCTTGAGCCACTTCAGAATAATGGAGGTATCCAGCCCGCCGGAGTAGGCGAGAACGACTTTATCTATCTTACTCATCTCTCTATTCCTCAATTCTCAATTAATCTTTATATATCCATTCGAGAATGGTTTTTTGCATGTGCAGACGGTTCTCGGCCTGATCCCAGACAATGGAAGCCGGACCTTCAAACACGGATTCTGAAACTTCTTCCCCACGATGTGCGGGGAGGCAGTGCATGAATTTGGCATCAGGGGCAGCTTTGCCCATCAGCGCGTCATCCACCATGAAACCGGCAAATGCGGCCTCACGCTTCTTCTGCTCTTCCTCCTGTCCCATGGATGCCCACACGTCCGTGTGAACATAGTGAGCACCGGCAACGGCCTCGGCCGGATCTTCCGTCAGCGTGATCTTGGCGCCGAGGGAACGGGCGTTTTCGAGGATGGCATTGTCGGGCTTATACCCTTCGGGGCACGCCAGAGCGAGCTCGTAGCCGAAAGTGGCAGCACCGTTGATGAACGAATGGGCCATGTTGTTCCCATCACCAACCCAGGCGACCTTGATCTCTTCGAGGTTGGGAGTCCGCTCGTACATGGTCAGTACGTCGGCCATGATCTGACAGGGGTGGTATTCATCGGTCAGCGCGTTGACCACCGGGATATTACCGTATTCGACCAGGGTTTCGAGCTTGTCCTGGCCGAAAGTTCGCACGATGAGACCATCTGCATATCGCGTTAGCACGCGCGCAGCATCCTTGAGGGGTTCGCTTCGGCCGAGCTGGGAATCCTTGGAGGCGATGAATACCGGTTCGCCACCGAGCTGGCGCACGCCAACTTCAAAGGATACACGGGTACGTGTGGAAGCCTTGTCGAAAATCATGAGCAGGACCTTGCCGTCCAGGAGATCAGTGCGGACATTGTTGTCCTTCATCTCCTTGGCGCGCAGGAGAACCTGCCGAGCCTCATCCCTAGGGATGTCCAGAATGGTCAGAAAATGTTTGAGCATCGTGCGTTTCTCCATTTTTCGAGTGCCAATATCTTACGAAAGAGGAGAAGTTTGTCCCAATATCATATGAAAGTAAAGATTTTTACGACGATGCCCAAGCTGAGAACACCTCGTACCACAGGGTTCGCGCCACTGCGAAATCAACGCTCCTGCAGCCACTCGTAAAACTGGCTGAACGAAAGCTGCCGACTGGCCGGCCCACTGCGCACATATACTTCCTCGCTGTTGCCATTCTTGAGGATAGCCGGGGTGTTGGCAGGCAGGCAGTACGCACGCAGGATCTTCTTCTGGTTCACCTCAATGATCACGGTATCCAGAAATCGCGAAAATTCTGTCCCAATATACTGATTTACCAGATTATTGAAATGAAGAAGCGCTTTGTCTTCGCTCTTGAAGTTATCTTCTTCAAAACCGGTGATATCACCTTCATCATTCACACCGACCAGCAGTGTGCCTCCACCTGAATTCATGAACCCTGCTACGGATTTCATGCACGCGTGCTCGATTTCCTTGCCGTTCTTTCCCGACTTGAGATTGAAACGAAGGGTCTGCTTGAACTCAAGTTCCCGCCCTTCTCCCACGGCAATAAGCTGTAGCACTTCCAACTCATTGACAGGCGCCTTCTGGCGACTTCCCATGGCAATGATACGGGCGCGATTGCGGTGAATGAAGTACAAGGCAACAAAGGCACACAGGACCAACACCCCTCCTGCCACTTGCAGAAACGTATCGCTGGTCAGGCTCGAATCGATATTGCGCTTGGGAACTGCTACGCCAAGAGCCATGGTATCGCCAAAGATAGACAACGGATGGACATACGCCCACCAGACTTCCTCTCCGACTTTAAACGGGAATGGATCCCCAAGTTTTTCCCGCAAATCATCAAGGCGTTCCAACGTTTCGGCCACCACGGGATCAACAACCTGTCCGGCAGATTGTGCTCGGGAAGGGTCCTGCCCATTGAGGCTGGCCACTTCGCCCCCCACCGGGAGCACCTTGCCGGAATCCCAATACAAAAAGACTTTCTCGGCCCCTCCGGGGTCAGCTCCCTCCAGATGGTTGAGCAGTGCGTTTACTGGAAGAACGTACGAGAGCATATACTGCTCCCCACCCTTATCAATCAATGTTGAAGCAGTTATCCGGGATTCTCCCAACTCATGGAAACGATAGGCGCTGCGCCAGTTGATCTGGCCCGGTTGAAGGTGGTGAAACTCATCGGTCAGGGCTTTGTCAGCCGCCCGTCGGTCGAATGTGGCATCGAGGCCCTTGTCGTGAACCTCTCCATCGCCATCGATGAAGACCCACTGGAGCTTATCGGGAACATCCGACGAGGGCACACCTTCCAGCATACCGTCGGGCTTGCGGGTCAACATATACCGTAACCCGTTGGCATCAGAGAGCATGATCGACAAAAGATTGGAGTTGTTTTTCAGCCTGTTTGCCAGAATATCACGCAACCGATCCGGCTCCAGGCTGGTCAGCGTCTTTTCTTCCATCTCCTGATTGGAGGTGGTGATCGCATTGACCAGAACGGTCACGGCTCCGGCCATTCCCTTGGCCGAATTTTCCACGGCTACAACAGCCGCGTCCTGACGGATTTCCCGCACGCCCCAGAACGCCAAAGCGCCCACAGCCAGAACAATGAAAATCACGCCGAAAAACAATATGTCGTATAAACGAGCACCCCTGAGCGCCTTACGCCTCATGGTTACCACCTTCTTCGTCATCCGCTAAAGCCGGGCAATAGACATCTTCCACTGCCGCAACGGCGGCGTCAGTCAAATCGTACATCAGGTCACCATGATCATGGCCTGCCAAATGGAGAATGCCGTGTGCCAGCAACCGCGAAAGGTGCAGGACCGGCTCCTGGCCGTACAGGTCTGTTTCCCGACCCAAAGCATCCACGGAAAGAGCCAGTGATCCCAGCTGCATGGATTCTTCATCATCGGAGACAATCACCATCTCGTCATCATCGTCCGCAGCAGGGAAGCTCAACACGTTGGTCGGGCCTGTGCACCCCATGAACTCCTTGTTCAATCGGGCAATCTCCGCATCGTCAACCAGCCGAATCTCAAGCTCATGATCTTCAAGCCCAAGGGCCTCAAGTATGACCTCCAGCACTTCCCTGAACTCCTGCCGGGAAAGCGGGAAGTTCGGGTTCAGCGGTGTTTCACGCAATACGGAGATACGGCTTTCCATGCGGACTATCTCCCCTGCTCGTGCTTGTCGTACGCCTGAACGATCCGTCCGACCAAAGGATGACGAATGACGTCATGCTGATCAAAGTCAATGATCTTGACGCCTTTGACGTTATCAAGGATGGCTCGGGCATGCAGCAGGCCGGACTTCGCATTGGAGGGAAGATCAATCTGCGTGACATCACCGGTAACCACGGCCCGGGAACCGAATCCCAGACGGGTCAGAAACATTTTCATCTGCTCGGGAGTCGTGTTCTGGGCCTCATCCAGGATGATGAAAGCATCATTGAGCGTCCGGCCACGCATGAAGGCCAATGGCGCGACTTCAATAACGCCCGTCTCCTGATATTCCTGCACTTTGGCGAAATCGAGCATGTCATGGAGCGCATCATACAGGGGCCGAAGGTACGGATTGACCTTTTCAACAAGGTCGCCCGGCAGAAAACCGAGCTTCTCCCCGGCTTCAACGGCAGGCCGGGTGAGCACGATGCGCTTGACTTCCCGTCGCAACAAGGCACCCACGGCCATGGCAACGGCCAGATAGGTCTTGCCTGTACCTGCCGGACCTACGCCAAACGTCAGATCGGAATTACGAATGGCATCCAGATATTCACGTTGGTTCAACGATTTGGGTGAAATGGTTCGCTTACCCGAGGTGGCGTACACATCGCCCTTGAAGACTTCACCAATATCGGCTGACGGTTTGCGCTCAAGGATGCGGCAGGCAAAATCCACATCCTGCGGATACAGATTCTTGCCAGCCTTGAGCATGGCATACAGTTGGGTCAACACCTGTCCGGCAAGGCTTATCTTGTCTTCCTCACCATCGGCCGCAATGATAGATATGGCATTACCGCGACTTTCCAGCCGCACGCCAATGCGCTCCCCAAGCAACTTGAGGTGCTGATTCTGCGCGCCGAACAACAGGCTCGCAAGCTGAGAGTCGTCAAATTCAAGTTTGGTAGTGGACAGAGCTATTTCCTCCTAACCTTTATTCCGTAAAAACATCCAGCGACATAAGCGCCGCTCAAGAAGATTTGCTATTTCATACAACGCGGCGCCCATCATGGACATTCCGAGTATTCCTGTAAACATCGTCAGGTAATCCATGGCGCCCCAAGCGTCCATGATCATATATCCCAGCCCCCGGGACGTGGCAAAGGATTCCACGAAAAACAGCACGGCCACCGACACACCGGTTCCCAGCCGCAACGCCGTGAATCCATGGGGCAAGGCTGCGGGAAGCAGCACCTCGCGAAACAGGTCCCAGCGTGATCCGCCAAGGGAGCGGATGGAGTCGAAATACTTGGGGTGTACCGACTTCACCCCGTCACGTGTGGTGACCAGAATCTGGTACCCGAGGATCACGGCTATCATGGCGATTTTGGCAGAATCACCGAGGCCGAGCAACAAGAGAAAAATGGGAAGCAAAACGATCTTCGGCACAGGATAGGTCAGGAACACGAATGGCGCCAACAGGTCATCCACCTTTTTGACGCTGCCCATTATCAGCCCAAGTGGAAACGCGACACCCCACGCGATAGCCATGGCAGCCACGGCGCGGTAGGCGCTTACAAAAAAATGCTCCCAAAACAACTGCGTTGTCATGGCAAACAGAAATACCCGCACCGCTTCTTCGGGATGGGGCAGAATCACGCCGCCCAGAGCAACCGCTGCCAGCTTCCATATGATGCCGATCACAGCGATGACACTGGCATATCTTCCAAGCACGCTGGCCCACTTTACCATACGTCCTCCACGGTGTGGCGCAGTGTCTTCAGCAGCTCAAAACACTGGTGCGTATCGCGGATGGCGGCATCACCGAACCCGGAATTGTCAAAAACAGCCACAGGACGGGCCGGTCGACCGGACATGACCATGATCTTGCGACCAAGAACAACAGCCTCTTCAAGGGAGTGGGTCACCAAAACATAAGGGACTTTTCGCACGCTCCACACATCAAGCAATGCGCGTTGCAGTCGCTCTCTGGTCAAAGCGTCGAGCGATGAAAACGGTTCATCAAGGAGCATGAGGCGGGGCTGGGTGACAAAGGCGCGGGCAATTGCCACACGCTGCTGTTCGCCGCCACTGAGATTGGCAGGGTATTCCGCATCTCTACCGACAATACCGACCTCTGCAAGTTGATGTCTGGCCCGTTCCAGCCGTTCTTTTTTAGGTACGGATTGTACCTTGAGACCAAGGGCGACATTATCCAGCACGGAACGCCATGGGAGCAACCCGTAATCCTGCAAAATGATAGAGATATCCGTAGAAGGAGCCGTGATCGGACACCCATCCAGCGAGACACTGCCGCTGTCGGGCGAAGCCAACCCGCTCAGGACATAAAGCAGCGTGGTTTTGCCGCAACCGGAAGGTCCGACAACGGCCAGCGTATCCTCCTGCCCCAGCGAAAACGACACGTCTTCAAGGACCGCTTCGCCGCGATAGGATTTACTCAGAGACTCGGCTTTCAGCATACGCTAGGGAATCAGCGGCGATAAGACCAGTTTATGCGGGATTCGTTCGCTCAGCAGACCTTTGGAAATCATCCAATCCTGCACTTCATCCAGCTCCTTCGGTTCCGGCAACGTCGGCATGGGGTACGGGTAAATGGGGAACTGACTGACCAACGGCCCGGGGATACGACAGGTTTCTGCCATGAGCTTCCGGTACTGCTCCGGTTGCGAATGCAGCCTTACCACCGCTTCCTTGTAGGCGGTAATGAACCGAACATACACATCTGCCCCACCATTGAAATAATTGCGATTCAGACACAAGACCGTGAGGGGCATGCGCAGGTCCTCGGCAGTGGTGAGAACACTACCGCCCTTGTGACGGGCCAGCGTCAACAGCGGCTCGGGCAGCAGGGCGGCATCCAACTGATCCGTCATGAGCATCTGCAATCGAATGGGGACCTTCTTAATCTCCACCCTGTCAAAGTAATTTTCGCTCAACCCTTTTTTCCAGGCGATCTTATCAGCGAGAAATTCCATGATCGTGGATTTGGACAGACCCAGCTTGCTCCCACGCATCTGAGCTATATTCTTCGTCTTGTTAGCAGGGGAATTGGCAATGCCAAACATGGGATACCCGGGCGTGGTGCGCCATGAAATCAGAGCCACATACATGGGGACGTCTTTGTCTATCAGCATATACGTAGCGATGAGGTCACCAAAATACCCGTCCAGTTGACCGGCCTGCATGGCAGTATCGCGCTCAAGGGCTGATGCGAACTTGATCAGCTCCACATCCAAACCCTGGACTTTGAATAGCCCGTCATGCACTGCAACCTGGAGGGGTAACGTATCGAGCACCGGCAGGATGCCGAATCGAATCTTCGTGTCCTTGGCATGCCCGCTCACTGCGAACGCCAGCACCAGCAACATGGCCCAAGCAAACCGTTTCATGTATATATCTCCCTTGATTTGGTCGGTTTTCTGTATCACGCCCAACCATGAAAGGGAAGAAGCCCGAACGGATGGAATCGGTAAATTGAAAAGGCCGTTAACCGCAGGGTTCACGAAACAAAACATCCTTTCGTCTTGCAACAAAAGAATGTTCTTAACGCATGAATCAGTATCGTCATGTTTGCACTTCGCTTCGAGAAGCTACCCCCAGCCGCTCTCGATCCTGCACTGGAAGAACGACCTGCCACGGGAATCCTCACCACATGTATCCATCCCCCACTCTGATAAGACCGGACACATTAATCGCGAAGTGCGAAAGGGCCTGTTTTGCCCAAGGCATTTCAGACTCCTAAAAACTTCGGAAAGCTGCGGCACAATTACGGTCAAACCGATAAGTGAGCACGCATTCATACATGGTGACAAAAAAAAGAGAAAAGGGCCTTAGCCCTCTTCTCTGATATGATCCAGTCCCTGAGTGACGAGATTTCGAACATGATCGTCATCCAAGGCATAAAAAACATTCTTTCCTTCCTTGCGATAACGCACGAGCTTTGCAGCCCGAAGCAGACGCAGTTGATGCGAAATGGCCGACTGAGACATCTCCAACACTTCGGCAAGTGCGCAAACACACAGTTCGTTTATCGACAACGCATACAAAATACGGACCCGGGTATAATCTCCCAGAGCCTTGAAAAGTTCGGCCATGAACAGAAAATCCCGTTCGGAAAGCATTCCGTTTTTGACTTTGTTCACATTTACCGCGTGTTGATCCGTATCACTGCAAGCAAAATTCGACATGTACACCTCTTATGAATGTTCGCTCAGATGTAACAAATGTACCCACGAAAAATCCAGGAGTCAAGAGCAAAAGGAACCGCCTCTTTTTCCATGGAAAAAGAGGCGGCTAAAAAAGGTATGATCAATTGATTTAGATCAGCTTCTTCACGGCTTCCAGAGCGGCATCGTAATTCGGTTCTTCCGTGATTTCCTTGAGATACTCGACATAGGTGACCTTGCCATCCTTGCCAACAACAAACACGGCACGGGTCAGGAGGCGAAGTTCCTTGATAAGTGCGCCCCACCCTTCACCAAAGGAAGCATCCTTGTGGTCAGATAGCGTCTGCACAGCGTCTGCTCCTGCAGCGCCGCACCAACGGGCCTGGGCAAAGGGCAGGTCCATGGAGACCGCAAGGATCTTGACGTCGTCGCCCAGAGCGGCCGCTTCGCTGTTGAAGCGTCTGGTTTCCATATCGCAAACCGGTGTATCGAGGGACGGCACACTGGCGATGACCAGTACCTTGCCTTCATAGTCTGCCAGGGTCGCAGGACCAAGATCATTGGTAATGAGGGAAAAATCCGGTGCGGTATCGCCGACCTTGACTTCTTCACCAATAAGGGTGAGCGGGTTGCCCTTAAACGTTATCGCTCCATTTCTTTCAGTCATTAATATCTCCTTGAATGCTAGTGATTACTTGAGTTGAACCACGGTATCACGCCGTGGGGATTTATTCCAAGTCTTTTCTTTTTTCTTACACTCTCCTGCTTAAAAAACAATAAATAACGAGCACATACCAAAAAGCGATCATCATTTGACCAATTAATCGCACACTCTACATGATGGCAACAATGCTTGGAGAACCAAAAGAAATGCTCCGTCGAAACTCGTTCGACGGAGCATGGTGTCATGTACGATTAACCCAGGCCGAGCTTATTTAATGTCAGGTGTTTGCGACCGGCGAAATCAAGGATATCAATGACAACATCCTCATTTTCCAGACCGCAGGCCCGGACTTCGGCGATAAGTGCGGCAAGCCGCTTCTCTTCCTCAAGGTAGCCGAAGACAACAGCCGGAACATCGCGAATGGATACCAGTCGGTCTGTCCAGCCAAGCCCTTCCTGATACAGCATCTTGGCAGCCACAAAGGATGCGATAAGCGCCAGTTGGTGCCGTCGAGGCAGGTCGTTTATGATCCGGTCGCCGTATTTCTCGACCAGTATGGCCGGACAATAGGAGTGAATGACTTCACACAGTTTCTCGTCATCACTGAGTTTGACAACATTTCCTTCCAGAACCTCCGCAATGCGATCAGCCAGGGCATTGATGGATTCCGAGAGTTCATAGGAAAGCTGTGTGATGGAGCGCTCCCCGCCTTTCTGCTTGAACTCGCGCATGAGAACTCGCGCTTCGCTTCGAGCACGCAGCCGCAGGATATCCAGCAACTGTTCGACATAGACATCCTTGATTTCGAGGAACTCTTCCTCGCTCAGGATGAGACCGGCCAAAATCTCGTAGGACGAGCAGATGACGCCGGTCTTGTTGGCGGAAGGCCCCGGGACAGCGAGGACACCCGCTTTCTCCATCTCAGCTCTGGCATCCGCAGAAATGAAGATGTTGGCACCTTCAACCAATCCCTTGGCCGAGGGGGTTCCATCATCAAGAAGGAATTTGCGCCAGTTAGACATGTTGATGGTATCCGGCCTGCCGCCTGACGGTATAAAAATGTCCGCCACAACGGTATTGTGGAGTTCATTTCTGATGCGTACGCCTTCCGGCTCTTCAGTAGAGACCACCAGCGCCCCATCCCCCTTCAACTTGGTCTTGTCAAAATGGGAAGCCTTGAATCCTCCTTCAATCAGCCGAAGGAGTTCAGCATGGTCCATGCCTTCAGGGTCAAAGGCTGCACCATGTCCATCGGTCATGGCAACGATCCGAGCATTATCCCCATATTCGCGCACAAGAATCTTGATGACGTTGGAGGCCACATCACCAGCCGGTCCACCCGTGATCTTGACGGTAAACGGTTCCTTGTGAGGATTTATGCCCATCGTTCTGAGCAATTCGTCCGCAAAAACAATGACCCCCTCACTGGTGACGCCGTATTGCTTGTGAGCGATACCGGCACCAGGCTTGGAACTCATGAGCGCGTTCGGCCGTTTGTATCCCCGCAGGGCAGCCCGCCGGGTGATCCATTCAATATGGGAAGGCGTGATATTTTCATCAGGTCCAAGGAATATGATTTCTTCGCGGTTGAGATAATCAACGATTCCGGGCTGTACGAACCCTTCGGTTCCTTCCGGGACAATGAGCAGATCCAGAAATGAATCGACCATGGACTTCACCGCGAGATCGATATCTGCATCGGGTCCGAGCAGAATAACCGCCTTTGATCCACCCTCGGGTATATCCTTGTTCTTGAACTGCTGTGCGCTTGCCAGTTTGGTAACCTCATCATAGAGCCGGTTGGATTCCAGCTCGAACTGCTCCTGTGACCAAGTGCGAACCACTCTGACGCCGCCGCGGGCGGTATCGCGATACCGCACCTGAAATCCGAAACTGTACGGTCCATGAAAGCAGTAGATTCCGAATGGCCTCTCCTTCAGCGGGAGAGGTGCCAGAATAACCGGATCGATTCGGAAACTCAGGCCCAGCTTTTTGGGCAGATAATAGTTGGTACGCAGTGTGTAGTGGAAGAATTTGTAGATATAGGTGAGAATTTTCCGGTGAACATCGTTATCCACCTGTCGAAGAGCCTGCCGTATGATGATCCGACATTCGTTTCTGACGGCTTCCCGGTCTCCTTCAAAATCGGGATTGAAACGCGCATCAAAATACTCCATGAGCAGATTGACGATACTTCTGTTCTTGAGGACAGCGTAGGTGATTCGGCTGGATGTGTAGGCGTGGATATCTTCCCGAATCAGGAACTGATGGGCAAATTCACAGGCTGCCTGCATGAGCATGACCTTGCCCAGTTCCCAGCCGTCTTCATCCGCCAACGCTTCCAGGCCATGGAAGGCAAACCACTTGGTTATCTCCAACTGGCGCTTCAACCGAAGCCACTGCTCCGACTCTTCATTCAGATCGATGCGATCGCGATCAAGATAGAAGCTCATGGTAACGATGGGCGATTTGGCTCCACGTTCGAATTCGTCTGAGTACGCCCTATCTACCGGGATATTCTCGCGGGCAAATACATTGACAACCCGCAGCAGTAGCCCCCTTCGGGGCGGATGTTCCATGGCAATGGAGATTCTGTCGAACCCGGGGTGCACGTCTTTTTCCAGCTCAACCTGGACGGATTCATGGTTTTCCACGCACTCACAGGTCTTGAAATGACGAACGGCCCTGCCCGGTTCGAATTTCTCGATATAATCTTCACTGGCTTCGGCAAGGAAATGCTCAAACCCCTGCATTTCGTCGGATGAAAAGGAAACGATACCTTCGCGGGCCATGGCCAGAGCTTCTTCGAGCTTATCTCCACCAGAGCATTTTGCCTGCGGCCCAAACACCAGTGTGTCCAGACGAATGGAGTCGTCGCGACTGGAGTAAATACGGGCAATCTGAATATCCTTATCCAGATATTCCCTGAGAACACCGGCCAGGGCGCGCATATCTCCGCCCGGTGTGATGTGGGTGACCATGGTACCGCACGGACTGTGCATGACCATCGACTGTTTTTCCCTTCGCACCATTCCCGTGGCAAGCGCCATGATGTGCTTGGTCTGCTCCTCCTCGCTGTGGGTCCTGAAATAATACTCGGGCATATTTTTCAGAAACCATGGAACAATCTCTGCTAACGACTCATGTAGTTTATTTTCCACCTTGAGCCGAACTTCCGACGGGTCTGCTTTGGCATTATCGTTCATTATTCTCTCCATTGGACGTTAACAAACTATTTCCCTATTACCTTTGTGCATGGGTGTACCACCATAGTCAAGGAGTCAGTACTTTTACGGCTACTTTTTGAAGCGTTATAAATTACCTAAAACTGCATCAATACCGTGGACATAAAAAAACCTGCGGGATATAACTTGTGTTCAACAGAGATTGGATAGTCGAGAACCTAACACGAGGCAGACCATGAGCAAAACCGCCATCGACACCGGCATACTCCTGGAAACCGGGACAAATGAACTTGAGATTCTTGAGTTTTATATAGTCGAGACCCTGGAAGACGGCAAAGAGGTAAAAAACTACTTCGGCATTAACGTCGCCAAGGTCATGCAGGTTATAGAAACGCCCAACCTGGAACCTCCGGAATCCGCGCCGCATCCGTCGTTCATGGGAACGATTCCGTTGCGCGACCTCATATTGCCGGTCCTTGACCTGTCAGTATGGCTGCAATTGAATATGCCCAAGACCGAACGGGATATCGTTATCGTCACCGAATTTTCCAAGTCCGTGACCGGATTTCTGGTTTCGGGCGTAACGGAAATCCATCGCGTGGGTTGGGGTGAAGTCATTCCGCCCACCAGTGTCATTTCCCAGACAACCGACGCCATCGTCGGCCTGGTGGACAAAGGCGACTACTTTGTTCAGCTTCTCGACCTGGAAACCATCCTGACACAACTGCAGCCCAAGGGAGCCCAATCTTCCTTCGTTGCCGAAGCTGGAATTACAGCGCTCGTCGCCGATGACTCCGCTACCATTCGCATGATGATCGAAAAGAGCCTCAAGGATGCCAACATAGAGCCCATTATCACTAATAATGGCGATGAAGCCCTGCGAAAGATCATGAAGCTGAAAGAGAAGGCCGAATCCGAAGGCAAGGATATCACGGAATACGTGGACCTTGTCGTATCAGACATCGAGATGCCACTCATGGACGGCTTCAGTCTGACGAAGAACATCAAGGAAGATCCGGTCTTGCAAAAGCTGCCTGTCATACTGTACTCATCCATCATCACGAAGGAATTGAAACACAAGGGCGACTCGGTGGGCGCAGACCTGCAAATCACCAAGCCGGACCTGCACACAATTCCCGAAGAAGCCTTTAAGCTCATCAAAGGAAGGCAGGCTTGATCCCACGCGATCATGTTCTCGAAGTATTCATCGAAGAAACAATGGAACGGCTCGATTCAATCGAAGCCGGTCTATTGGCATTGGAAGGCAACAACACCTGCGATCCCAAGCTGGTGAATTCCATTTTTCGAGATGCTCACTCGGTCAAGGCAGGCGCCAATCTGCTCAAACTGGTGAACATCGAAATGCTGGCCCACAAACTGGAAAACGTTCTGGAGAAAATTCGACAGTGCGAGCTGAAAACCAGTGAGATCGTGGTAACGGCCTCTCTCGAATCCGTGGACAAGCTCCGTGAGATGATCGAGAATGTGGAAAAAAGCGAACAGATTTCCATCCGACTCCATACGGCCATGCTGGAAATGGCTGTAAAGCGAACCCTCGAAGAACAAGGTTCCTAGCGAAACCAACGAAAAAGGGCCGCCTCTGCATGGAGGCGGCCCTTTTTTTCTGGCTGTCCCGTCCTGAAATAGGTTGACACCCAGAGGACCTATTTATGGAAGACAAATCCAAACAGCGAGTTAGACGCACCCAACGCGATTACACGATGGCCTTTAAATTGTCGGTTGTGGCACAGGTGGAAAAGGGCGAGATGACGTACAAGCAGGCTCAGGCTCTTTATGGTATTCAAGGGCGAAGCACTGTGCTGAAGTGGCTCAGGAAGCACGGCACCCTTGATTGGAGCAAGTCCATGGTACATTCCCGAAAAGACCCAAAAGCCAGAGAAACACCGGTCCAGAAGATCAAACGGCTGGAGAAAGAGCTTGAGGAAGAAAAGATCAAGACCGCGCTTCTCAATAAAATGATTGAGATTTCCGACCGCGAGTTTGGGACTTCTATAAGAAAAAAGCTTACCCCCGAGCTGCACGAAGTCTTCAGAGAGAAAGACAAATAAGCTTGTCTGCTTGTTGCAGGCAGCTCGGGGTCAGTCGGCAGTCCGTGTATCAGGCTGAAAAGCGCCATGATGCACGGGAAGCCATGTATCAGGAGGCAAAGGCCATGGTCCTGAACGTGCGGACCAGGATGCCCCGCCTTGGGACTCGAAAGCTGTACCACCTGTTGAAGGACGCATTTTCCGCAAAGGGAATCAGGCTCGGACGTGATGGGTTGTTTTCCCTGCTGCGGCGAGAGCATATGCTCATCAAGCGACGGAAAAACTATACAAAGACAACCAACTCGAAGCATTGGCTAAAAAAGCATCCCAACTTGTTGAAAGATGTTCAACCGAGATGTCCTGAGCAGGTGTTCGTAAGCGACATTACCTACGTGAATACACGTGAGCAAACATGCTATCTGTCGCTGGTGACAGATGCATTCAGCCGGAAGATAATGGGATACAACGTGAGCCGGGATCTCAGTGCGGAAAGCACAACCAAAGCGCTGGACGCGGCAGTTGAAAACAAGCGAAGGAGGGTGAATACAATTCACCATTCAGATCGAGGACTCCAATACGCTTCTTCGGTCTACCAGAGAAAACTCCAGGAATCCGGCATGGTTCCTTCCATGACAGATGGCTATGACTGCTATCAAAATGCCTTGGCGGAACGGATGAATGGAATTCTGAAGCAAGAGTTCATGGTCACCAAATGCAACGACTTTGCAGAGCTCAATACCCTGGTGAGGGAATCCGTTGAGATATACAATTCACAACGGCCACATCTCAGCCTAGGAATGAGAACGCCAAACGATGTACACGAATCAGGCTGTGGGGCTAGCCCCACAGCCTGATTGAAACCTTCAAAAACCGTCAACCTATTTCAGGACGGCTCAGGCTAATCGATCACCAATCTCGCGATCAGTTTTCGAGATTCTTGAGCAGTTCTCCCGCTTCATGCATCTGCGCAAACGAGGTATTCTTGAACACCTCACTTTCTACGGCCTTCACGAACTCGTCATGGTTCATGCGCGTAAAATCAATCATGATTCCCTTGGCCTTGAAGTACAACTGCAAAAACGCAATCGTCGCTTCATCAGACAGCAGTTTCGCGATGTCTTTGGCTTCGGTCAGCGATGTGAATGGTTTGTTGATGCCGCCCAGATAAAACATATCAAGGCCACTTTTCCCATCAGTCACCACACCCAGCAGATTAAATGTCTTGAGCTTTGCTACGAACTCTTCCGTCAGATCAGGAAAATCAAGGATATCCTGTTTCGGAAACACGGCAGCAAAGACCATCTGTTCAGTTTCATTAGCCATGGTGTGACGGAACACCGCCTCATCACGGTTCTTTCGTGCGGCCTTGACCGTTTCATACAAGTCACAGGCAAAAGCCATTTTCAGATCGGCGAGTACTTTTTCATCCATATTATCTATCTCCATTGACGCTGATGAGTACCTCATTTCAATGGAGGAAACAATGGATTTGACGGATTTACCCGCTCATACTCCAAAACAGCCTATCGCTTAAATAATGCCGTGCAGGGGGCCACCCTTTGCGCCCAGCTCGTCCACACGCTTCTCCACTTCCGGATCAGGCTCCAGAGCCGGAGCATGATACGTCTTGAGGCGTGCGTCGATGACGACTGCCTTTTCCGCGCCCCAGTGCTTGGCATGGGTAAACTCACCCACACCGTACATGTCCGTAGCCGGATCGGAACGGGTAAAGGTGACCCAAAGGAAATTGTCCCAATTCTGAACGGTGAAGTCGGCATCATCGGCAACCACTATCATCGGGAAGCCTTCAATGCCTTTGACCTTGCTCAACCCTTCGGCCACTCGACTCAACGCCGGATCCTGCTGGTCA
This sequence comes from Pseudodesulfovibrio profundus, assembly GCF_900217235.1. NCBI lineage: Bacteria > Pseudomonadati > Thermodesulfobacteriota > Desulfovibrionia > Desulfovibrionales > Desulfovibrionaceae > Pseudodesulfovibrio > Pseudodesulfovibrio profundus. Next base: position 1,225,271 of record NZ_LT907975.1, read on the forward strand.
CGTTTGCGACGGTGTTTGGGACCTTTGATGACCAGAATGCCCGGAGCCATGACCTTGGGATCACGGAAACCATGGGGCAGATTGATATCGGAAGAAAGCTCAGTGGAAAGCTCTCGTTTTCTCGATCCGGCTGCGGCAAAGACCAATTTCGAACCTTGATTGAGCGTGATGCCCGAGTAGTCCAGGGTATCAATTGTCGTGCGTGTAATGAAATGCAGGTCGCGAGTCAGGTCCGCGCGTTCCAGCATATGGCGGAAGAAAACCGGGATATCATGACAGGATCCGTCAGGACCAAGGTCTTCCTTGGCGGCAATAAGGACATACTTTGAAAGCGAAGTCTGGGTATTGCCAAGCAGAGCCATGGCATTGGTCAACAATTCCTGGGGTTGACGCTCTTCGGCGTAAGGAACGTACCGTTCGCTACCGACAGCCAACAGCAACGGATGGACGCCGGCGGCATCAACAGCATGCACCTCGTGGACGCCCGAGAAGACAGACGGAACCAACTCGGCCGTCAACTCATGGACGAATTCACCGAACATGGTGTCTTCCTGAGGCGGCCTGCCCACGGTGGTGAACGGCCATATCGCATCAGGACGATGGTAAACCGCATTGACCTTCATCACGGGGAAGTCATGGGCAAGGCTGTAATAGCCAAGGTGATCGCCAAACGGCCCTTCCGGCTTCTCAAGACCGGGAACGATCTCGCCACAAATGCAGAAATCCGCTTCAGCCGGGATTGGCAGTTCGCCTTCGCGGGTAACCATGGGGATCCGATGACCGCCCAGCGCACCGGCGAAGAATAATTCAGCCAAGCCTTCCGGCAGCGGCATCATGGCAGCAACGGCCATGGACGGTGCACCCCCCACAAAAATATTCACTTTCAGCGGTTCGCCTTTTTCAATAGCCTGGGCATGGTGGTGCCCGATGCCGCGATGAATCTGGTAATGCAGCCCGATTTCCTTGTCCTGCACAAAGTCGTTTCCATTCAACTGGACACGGTACATTCCCAGGTTGGACCCGGCTATTCCGGGCGATCCCGGGCTTTCGGAATACACCTGTGGCAATGTCACGTAGCCACCGCCATCCATGGGCCACGACACAAGGCTGGGCAGCCCCGAGATGGTTGTTTGCCCCTGCATCACCGGACCGGACGAAACCCGTTTGGGCAGTGTATGCCAGGCAGTTCTTGGCGCACCAAGGTACTGCCATGGACGCTTGAGCGCATCCATGGGGCTGAGCTTGAGCTTCATCAGGCGCTGGACCGTTTCCACTGTATCGCGAAAAATATACTGCATGCGCTCTCTGGTGCCGTAAATGTTGGCAGCCATGGGAAAGCGGCATCCCTTCACGTTGTTGAACAGCAAGGCCGGACCACCGGCATGAAAGACCCTTCGCTGAATAGCACCAATTTCTATGTTGGCGTCGACAGCCTGATCGATTTGAATCAGGTCACCTTTAGCCTCAAGTGCTTCGAGGCATTCACGTGTATTTCTGTATCCCATTTTGGTTCCCTTTGCGTTTATGGCGACCCAATCTAGACGGAAAGGCAGGAAAAGTTAAGCGGATTATGCTGCTGGGGAACCGGCTGTATCGACGTGGCAGCTATTGCGATTGCGTTGACGGTTGCCACACGCAATCATAATCACCATGATGCCATTGGCGCTGTCTGGTCAGGACTTTTTCCCTGAGCGGCTTCAGGTATCGAAAGCCGTTGTTTCGGCATGTATTGCAAAACAGACGGGGGTAATTGCAGATCAGACAATAAGGCCTGTAATCATCACACCTTGATGCATTCCAGGGTCGTCTTTTCCCGAGCATACAACGTTTTCTATGGAAAACGCACTCGAGGCAATCATTTGACATAATTAACATTTTACGCATCATAAACCTCCAAAAACGGGACAATCTCACCTTATATGACAAGCACAGAATTCTCCGGGTGAGTATTATAATTTGCCCTCTGCCCAGGAGCTGCCAAAAGTAAATGAGCGTAGAAAAATGCAACTACCACGAATACAATAACATCCTGCAAAAGACGCACTCTTCCACTTTTCCGAAGCTCGAAATTAGGCTAGGCTGACTTAAGATGAAACCACATAACTGGAGATACTGATGGGCTTGATAGATTGGGATGAAACCATGTCAGTCGGTGTTGAAGAAATCGACATCCAACACCGCCAACTCATTTTGCTGGTCAATGAGTCCTATGAGGCGCTCCAACGCCATGATGAAGATAAGATTCCTGCGCTGCTCGAAAAAATGAAGGAATATGCGGCCGTTCATTTTGAAACAGAAGAATCCTACATGAAGCGCAACAACTATCCGGGGCTGGAAGCACACAAGCTCAAACACGTCCGATTCAAGAAGGACGTGGAAGAATTCCAGCAAAAGAAATACGAAAAGACCAACTTGTCCAAACTCTTCGTCTATCTGAGCAGGTGGCTGACGCGGCACATCATGGACGAAGACAAACGCTATACCGTTTACATGCGCTCAAAAGCCTAGGCTCCGGCCTTCACTGGGTTTCGCCATTTGAGACCTAAGATAGAAAACCGCTATAAAAACGAAAAAGGACTTATCGAATAAATCGATAAGTCCTTGAAATTTTTGGCGGGCTATACAAGATTCGAACTTGTGACCTCTTGCTCCGGAGGCAAGCACTCTATCCAACTGAGCTAATAGCCCGCGCGAACGATGTAGCTATCCTCACCATACACCTTTGTCAAGGATACTTGAAGGATGATTTTACTGAGTTCACCATCTTACTGGTGGCCGGGATACCGCGTAAACAAAAGGTTCTTGCGGATAAATCTAAAAAAAGTCTATAAGAGTTCTGATGCCGGGCAAGAAGCACTTGCAGCCTCCTTCCCGAGCAATACGAGGAATAAATGAACAAAAAACGAATCATATTGGCCGTAACAGGCGCCAGTGGAAGCATTTATGCCATCCGACTTGCCAAGGCGCTTGGCAACATGGATAACGTTGAGCTTCACGTCATTGTATCCGATGCAGCCGTTCAGGTACTGACGCTGGAAACAGACGAGTCCATAGAAGCAATCACCGGGAACGCCCACGCCGTTCACCATGCCGCAAACATTGCCGCGCCACCGGCCAGCGGATCATGGCAACATGATGGCATGATTATCTGCCCGTGCTCCATGGCAAGCCTGTCAGCGGTTGCAACCGGCTTCGGCCACAATCTCATCCACAGGGCCGCCGATGTGGCACTCAAGGAAGGTAAACCGCTGGTGCTGGTGCCAAGAGAGACTCCGTTGAGTACCATCCATCTCAATAATATGCTCACAGCCCGTCAGGCCGGGGCCACGATTGTCCCTGCGAGTCCGGGGTTTTACCACGGTCCGAAAACCATTGAAGACCTTGCCGATCAACTGGCCGGCAAGATACTCGACCAATTGGACATTCCCCACACGCTGTACAAGCGCTGGGGCGAACAGGAGGATTAGCAATGGAACTGACTTGGTTCGGTCACTCGAATTTTCGACTCAAAGCCGGCGACGCGACCATCCTTATCGACCCGTTTTTCGTCGGCAATCCTTCATCGCCGACCACGTACAAAGAGATTGAAGAGTGCGATCTCATTCTCGTGACCCATGACCATGCCGATCATATCGGTCAAACCCTTGAGCTTGCCGTCAAACACGACGCCGAGGTCGTGGCGATCTTTGATATCATTCAATCGCTGCTTCCCATGGGACTGCCTGAGCATCTGGGTGTCGGCATGAATATCGGCGGCACGGTTGAGCGATGCGGTATTTCAATAAAGATGGTGCAGGCGCTGCATTCCTCCGTCAACGGCGTACCGGTGGGATTCATCCTCACCCTGCCCGACGGGACATGCATTTACAATTCGGGCGACACAGGACTGTTTGGCGATATGGAACTGTTCGCGAAGTTCCACGATATCGATATCGCCATGCTGCCCATAGGTGGTCGATTCACCATGGATGCGCAGGAAGCGGCCTACGCCTGTTCACTGCTCAAATGCGACACGCTCATCCCCATGCACTGGGGAACATGGCCCATTTTAGACAAGAACACCAAAGCCATGCGGGAACAACTGGCACTCTATGCGCCGGACACCAGGATGAAGGAAGTCCCCATCGGGGAACCTGTCACCCTGTAGTTTGATCAATGCCGTAGACTTTGCAAGGCCGAGTGAATCTGCTCGGCCTTTTTCTTGCCCACGCCTGGTAGCTCGCGGATCTCAGCCAAAGAAGCCCCGGTCATTGAGGCGAGGGAGCCGAAACGATCCCAAAGGAGTCGAGCGGTTTTGGGTCCGACACCGGACAATGATGTCAGTTGGCTGTTCAACACAGTCTTCTTGCGCGAACGGCGCTGCTTGCCCAGTACGAATCGATGGGCAGTATCTCGCACCATCTGCAAAAAGAGCAACTCGGGACTCCCGCCCTTCAACGGCATGGGATTCTTACGCCCCGGGCGAAAGATCAGATCATCCAACTCACCGGCGCGACGGGACGGACCTTTGGCAATTGCCGCCAATTCCCAGCACATATCATCAACGCACTCGGTAAGGGCGGCTTCCACGGCAGAAAGTTGTCCGCGCCCTCCATCAATAAGCACGAGGTCAGGCCACGGCGGCCCGGATTCCACACGCCGCTTTGCCCAGGCTCCAAGCGCTGCATAGTCATCGCTGCTCCCCTCCAGTTCAGGGAAGGAGTAGATACGGGAAGCCTCCTTGTTGCGCCGCCCATCTTCAAACACCACCTGCCCGACACGCATATCTTTTCCGCCAAGATGAGAAGCATCAACGCATTCAATACGAAACGGCTCCACGCCAAGCTTAAGCTTCTTCATTAGGCGGACACTGATGGTATCTTTCTTTTCCTTTGCCTGAAACGCTACGGCCCGTGCCAACTCCAACAACTTCTTCTCTTGAGAAGAACGCGGTGGAGCGATACGCACCGGCGCGTTTCTGCGCTCTGCCAACACTTCGGAAAGCAGTGTTTCTTCAACATCGTGTGGTGCAACAATCACTGACGGGATAAACCGCCCCTTGCCATAAAACTGCAACAGGAAACTCTGGACCACCTCCGGCCCTTCTTCCAGTGTCAGCCCCGGCCAGAAAAACTGTTTCTGGTCGAGCAGGCGGCCCTGCCGAACAAAGAGCAATCCCAAACCGAGGCCATCATCCGTCTGGGCCAGCCCAACGATATCCCGGTCGCGGTTATCATGAATGACCGCCACCTGCCCTTCAACCGTCTTCTTGATGGCCCGTATCTGATCCCGAAGCTCCGCCGCCTTTTCGAATGCCAAATCTTTTGACGCCGCTTCCATACGCTTCTCCAGCGTACTGACCAGTTCACTGGATTTACCAGACAGCAGCATCTCCACCCGCCGGACATAATCATTATATAGGTCACGATCCACATCGAGCACACAGGGTCCCAGGCACTGGTGAATATCATAATATAGACATGGGCGGACCCGGTTGTTGAAAGCGTGGTCCGAACACTTGCGCAAGGGAAACACCTTGCCAAGAAGCTTGCGCGTGGACCGGGCTGCAGCGCCGGAGGTAAAGGGACCGAAATAGACCGCGCCGTCGCGAAGCACCTTGCGTGTCACGGTCAACCGAGGGAACCGAGACTGCTTGTCGAGCTTGAAAAGAACGTACTGTTTATCGTCCTTCAATACGACGTTATATCGAGGTCGATGCTTCTTGATCAGGCCCGACTCCAAAAGCAGAGCTTCCTTCTCAGTCGCAGTCAGAAGCACATCCACTTTGCGAACCTTGGCGACCAAAGCTTTTGTTTTGGGTGTATGTCCAGTGCTCTTCTGAAAGTAGGAGGCAAGCCTGCGCCGAAGACGTTTGGCCTTTCCCACATAGATGATCGTTCCCCGGTCATTCTTCATTAAATAGACGCCGGGTGTGTCCGGATAATCAGCGGCAAAAAATTTGAACTGTGTACTCATGGCAGTGTGTTTTTTTTTCGACAAAATTTGTTTCAAAAAGACTCTACAGCATTTGGGCTACAAAATCACCCAACTCTCAATCTAAATAAACACAATAAAATCAGATAAATGAAAACACAGAGAAAGAAGTGTGGTCAAATTTTTTGTACGGTATAAAAATTTTTACCCACCCCATCTTTTTTGCCGATTCCCCTTGCAAAAGCAAAAAGGAACAGGTAAACGAAGTATCAGTTTAAGGCGTTCACTCGGTGAAAACCGCAAAAAAAGGAAGATTTATTATGAAACGTTTGATCATGCTCGCAGTGCTTTGCGCCTTCGTTCTCGGCGCTTCCGCTGCTTCTGCCGCAGACCTCAAGGTCTCCGGTGCTTTCGTGACTGACGCTGCCTGGATGGGCGGCTGGGACTTCGATGACGAAGCAGACTCTTCTGCTTTTGACCTGAAGACTCGTATGGATCTCGTCTTCCAGGTCGTCGCTTCTGAAGACCTGAAAGCAGTTTTCTACACTCGTACCGACGCTCTCTGGGGCCAGGACGAGTTCGCAGCTGGTGCAACTGATGCTGCTATTGGCGTCCGCCGTGTATACCTCGACTTCAACTACGCTGGCGTTAACTTCAAGACCGGTTTCCTGCCTGTCACCCTTCCTAACGAAGTTGGTGGCTCCCTGATCCTGGACGAAGAAGTTACTGCTGTAGTTGCTTCCGGTGCTTTCACCGAGAACGTTGACTACATGGGCGCTTACATTCGTGTTGACTCTGAAGCTGGCGATACTAACCTTACCTCCAATGCTCAGTTCGACGTTTACGCTGCTGCTCTGCCCGTTACCTTCGATGGTTTCGGCATGACCCCGTTCGTTGCTTACGGCAACATCGGCGACAACAACAGCATCACCGATCCTGATGGTGACGACGAGACTGCTGGCCTCGAAGATGCTTCCGCTTACTGGCTCGGTACCACCTACGCTGTCAACGCTTTCGACCCCATCGTCGTAAAAGGTGACATCAACTACGGTAACCTCGACGCTGACGGCGAAGCTAACGACGCTTCCGGTTGGGCTTTCACCCTGGACGTTGCCTACACCGGCATGGACATGATGACCCCCGAAGCTTACTTCGTTTACACCTCCGGTGAAGACGATGACACCACCGACGGTTCCGAGCGTCTGCCCCAGATCGATCCCGACTGGGCTATCGGTACCTTCTTCTTCGGCGGTGACTACTTCCTGCAGGGTTCCATTGATGAAGAAGTCCTCGGTTTCTGGGCCCTCGGTGCTCAGTTGAACGACATCGCTTCCTTTGCTGAAGGTCTGACTCACCAGGCTATCGTCATCTACGCTCAGGGTACCAACGACGAAGACTGGGCTAAGACCCAGGATTTCGATGGCCGCACCCTGTCCGAAGAAGACTCCCTGATCGAGCTCGACTTCAACACCTACTACAAGCTGATGGACGAACTGACTGTTGGTCTGGAACTCGGCTACCTGAACCTCGACGCTGATAAAGACGTTTGGGGCGAAGATGGTGGTTCCGCTTACAAGGTCAGCACCGGTATCGCTTACGCTTTCTAAGCTAGCTTAGAAAACGAACTTACCTTTCACCTAAGTGACGCCAAGGGCCGGGGAGTGCAAACCCCGGCCCTTTTTCTTTGCCTCCTCATTTTCTCGACTTTTGAACCACTCTCATATATACACATCCCCCTCGGGGATCAGGCGGCTGCCCCCGTAATACCACCTATCCGAAAAGGCTGAATCGAGGTCATCATGCCCTGCAGAAAACTGACATACGACACATCGGCTGACTGGGCTCCCATAGCCGATTGGCTGGAAAAACGAAAAGATCCGGACACCAAGGTCGACGGCATCGTCCGCGACATACTGGAAAATGTCCGACTGAACGGCGATAGTGCCATCGCCGAATACACCTGCAAATTTGACTGTGAATCTTTCACGGCTGATCGCTTGAAAGTCCCTACCGAGGCCATCTCCGCTGCCCTTGAAGCGATTCCTCAGTCCGATGTTGCCATCCTCGAAGAGGCAATTGATCGCATTCGTACATTCCATGCCAACCAGAAAGAGAAATCCTGGTGGACCACCAGTGATGACGGCACCATTCTCGGCCAGATGGTTCGCCCGGTTGATCGTGTTGGACTCTATGTTCCTGGTGGTCAGGGTGGCGAAACACCGCTCATCTCAAGCCTGATCATGAACGCCATTCCGGCACAGGTCGCCGGGGTTGAGTCCATTGCTGTGACGTCCCCGCCGCGAGCCGATGGCACGCTGAATCCTTACATACTTGCCACAGCAGCTCTCTTGGGACTGGACGAACTCTACCTCGCCGGTTCAGCATGGGCCATCGCCGCTCTTGCCTACGGCACCGAAACCATTCAGCCCTGTGACGTACTGGCCGGGCCAGGTAATATTTTTGTTGCAACTGCCAAGGCACAACTGATCGGACAGATTGGTATCGACATGGTTGCTGGTCCGAGCGAAATAGCCATCCTTGCCGATGAAAGCGCCAATCCAAAGTGGATTGCTGCCGACATGCTTTCACAGGCAGAGCACGATCCCCTTGCCGCTTCCCTTCTCGTGACACCTGATACAAATCTCGCCACCGAAGTCGCCAAGGAACTGAAGTCTCAGTGTGCAGCTCTTCCGCGTGGTGAAATTGCCGCTAAATCTCTTGAGGAGTGGGGAGCCATCATCACGGTACCAAGCACAGAGATGGGTGTTGAAATAATCAACAACCTGGCAGCAGAGCACCTTGAGTTGGCAGTGGACGATCCGTGGGCCATCCTCGGCGGCATCCGACATGCCGGCGCGATCTTCATGGGCCACACTTCCCCCGAACCGGTGGGCGACTACTTCGCCGGTCCCAACCACGTTCTGCCGACCCTGCGCACTGTCCGTTTCTCATCCGCCTTGTCCGTCCAGAACTTCTGCAAGAAGTCGAGCGTGATCGCAACAACGCCAGGCTATGTGGCAAAGCACGGGGACAAGATAGCCAGACTGGCCAGACTGGAAGGATTGGAGGCCCACGCTCGCAGCGTGGAGTGCCGTAACAAATAGTTTTCACCGGCCGAGCCGGGATATATCATTATATAAGCACCTATCATAATGGAGAGAGAAACATGACAGCCGTACTTGAAACAAACATCACCGAGTACCCTCTGGTCTCAAAGGGCAAAGTTCGCGACATCTACGAAATTGATGACACGACGTTGCTTCTGGTCACGACTGATCGCATTTCCGCTTTTGATGTGGTCATGCCTGACCCGATCAAGGACAAGGGCAAAGTCCTCAACCAGATCACCCTGTTCTGGATGGATATGATCAAGGACCTGACCCCCAACCACATCCTTGCCACCAATGTGGATGACTACCCAGAGCCGCTGCACAAATACAAAGAGCAGTTGCAGGATCGCTCTGTCCTCGTCAAAAAGGCAAAGCCCCTGCCCATCGAATGCATCGTGCGCGGATTCATCACCGGTTCCGGCTGGAAGGATTACCAGAAGACAGGTGAAGTGTGCGGACACAAGCTCCCGGCCAACCTGCAGGAATCCGAAATGCTGGAAAAGCCGCTTTTCACACCGTCCACCAAAGCCGATATCGGCGATCACGACGAGAACATCACTCTTGATGCAGCCGCCGATCTCATCGGTGAAGAGATGATGCGCAAGGTAGAGAAGCTGGCTCTTGATATTTACATCCGTGCTCGCGACTACGCCAAGGAACGAGGCATCCTCATCGCGGATACCAAGTTCGAATTCGGTATGCTCGGTGACGAGTTGATCCTCATCGACGAAGTCCTGACACCTGATTCTTCCCGCTTCTGGCCCATGGAAGGATACGCCCCAGGCCAGTCTCAGCCCAGCTTCGACAAGCAGTACTTCCGCGACTGGCTCGTCGAAATCGGCTTCAACAAACAGCCGCCGGCACCGAACGTACCGGAAAACATCGCTGAACAGACTCGCGCCAAGTACCTGGAAGCATACAAGTTGCTGACCGGTAGCGAACTGGAAGTTTAAGGAGGCACCATGCTGGAGTGGTTACAACTCATCGGACTGATTATTCTCGGCGTTGTCGTCGGGAATATGATCCGTCGCAAATTCGGCAACGGAGGCGGTTGAGGCCCCTCCAGCAGATGCGACTGGACGTCGAAAGAAAAAAGTGATCAAGATAAATAGTTGACCAAGAGAGCGGATGCCCGACTTGACAGGTGCATCTATTCCATCTAATAAAGCTCTCTTGCCTTGCTCTCCCCTATGCGGGGGAAGGGCCAATGACCAAAAGGAGATTTAAAAATGGTTAACAATTACGAGACGCTCGTTCTTCTGTCTCCAGAGTTGGCTGAGGAAAACAGGAAGGAAATCCTGGATAACCTCACCAGCATCGTGGAACGTGAAGGCGGCAAAATGGTTGAGACCGATGATTGGGGCATGCGCCTGCTGGCCTACCCGGTCCAGAAACAGACCCGCGGTTACTACGTCCGTCTGGTCTACGATGCCCCCGGTGCGCTGGTGGCTGAGCTGGAACGCAACATCCGCTTCACCGACGGCATCTTCAAGTTCATGACCGTCAAACTGGCTGCCTAGGAGGTCCTACCATGGCATTTCGCAAAAAATTCACCCCTCGGAAGAAGTTCTGCCGCTTCTGTGCGGACAAAGAACTCCCCATGGATTACAAGCGCCCGGACATCCTGCGCGACTTCGTTACCGAACGCGGCAAGATCATTGCCCGTCGTATCACCGGCACCTGTGCTAAGCACCAGCGTAGCCTGACCAACGAAATCAAACGCGCTCGTCAGATGGCCCTCCTTTTCTACACCACCGTTCACAGCACTGATGTGAAAAAGCGTAGCTCCATGTAAGGGAGGAGACCAAATGAAACTTATCCTTCGCGCTGATGTTGACTCTTTGGGTCGACTCGGAGACATCGTTACCGTCAAGCCCGGCTATGGTCGCAACTTCCTGATTCCTCAGGGAATGGCCAAACCCGCCACCAAAGCTAACCTTAAGGCCTTCGAACTCGAACGCCGCAAACTTCAGGAGCAGGCTGATTCCCTGCGCGCCCAGGCCGAAGGTCTGGCTGAAAAGATCGCAGCCACTCCGGTTGAGATCGAAGTTCGCGTCGGTGAAGGCGACAAACTCTACGGTTCCGTTACCACCGCCAACATTGGTGATGCAATGGAAGCCGCTGGTGTTAACATTGATCGTCGCAAGATCATTCTCGGCGACCCCATTCGCTCCCTGGGCGAATTCGACATCGAAATCAAGCTGCACCCGGACGTACGTGCCGAGCTGAAGCTGAATGTTGTCCGCCACGGCGGTCCTGTCGAAGAAGAGGTTGTCGTTGAAGAAGAGACTGTTGAAGCTGAAGCCGTCACGGAATCCGTAGATGCCGCAGATGCCGAAGCAGCAGAGGCCTAAATCAGGCCCATACGCCTCTAATCCGGAAGAGGCCCTTGAAAGGGCCTCTTCCGCTCTCTTACGTAAAGTCCCCCCCCAGAATCTGGAAGCGGAACAAGCCGTTATCGGCTCCGTATTCCAATCGAACACCATGTTCCACGAACTCGTGGATCTGGTGAATCCTGACGACTTCTATTCGCCGGCCCATCGCTCCATTTTTCAGGCGTTCATTGATCTGTACAACAGTCAAAAGCCCATCGATCTCGTTACGGTCAAAGACCTGCTTGAGACCAACGGTACCCTTGAAACTATTGGCGGCCCTGTTTATCTCTTCGAATTGGCCGATTCCGTTGTCAGCTCTGCCAACAGCCTCCACCATGCCAAGATCGTTCGCGATAAGTCCATCCTGCGCAAGCTGATCGATGCGTCTTCAAGCATCATCACGAACTGCTATGAAGCTGCCGATGTGGACCAACTACTTGGTGAGTCGGAAAAAGAAATTTTCAATATTGCGCAGGCCAAGACCGCAGCCAACCAGTTGGACTCCAAGCGCCTACTGGACCGCGTCTTTGAAGACCTGACGAAAAAGTACGAGCAGAAGTCATCCATCACCGGTATTGCCACGCACTACCACGACTTCGACAACATGACTGCCGGTTTGCAGAACTCCGACCTCATCATCATGGCCGGTCGTCCTTCCATGGGTAAGACCGCGTTCGCACTGAACGTCGCTCTTCGTGCAGCAGTCCGCTCTGAAGCACCAACCGTTGTATTCTCTCTTGAGATGAGCATGGAACAGCTCATGACTCGTCTGCTGGCGGTACAGGCACATGTCGGCCTGCAGAACCTCCGTACCGGGTATCTCGAAGACTCTGACTGGCAAAAGCTGTATCAGGCAGGCGACGTCCTTTCGCAAGCACCTATTTTCATTGATGATACACCTGCACTTTCCACCTTGGAACTCCAGGCACGCTGTCGACGCCTCAAAGCCGAACACAATCTCGGTCTGATCATCATTGACTATTTGCAGCTCATGCGTGCTTCCGGTCGTGTCGATTCACGCGAACAGGAAATTTCCGAAATTTCCCGATCGCTCAAGGCCCTTGCCAAGGAACTGAACGTACCGGTCATCGCCCTTTCGCAGCTCAACCGTAAGGTTGAAGAACGTACCGACAAGCGCCCGATGATGTCTGACCTTCGTGAGTCAGGCGCCATCGAGCAGGATGCTGATATCATCATATTCCTGTATCGTGATGCCGCCTACAACAAAGCCGAAGACAATCCGCTCAAGAACCATGCGGAAATCATCATCGCCAAACAGCGTAACGGCCCGGTCGGCAAGTGCGAGCTCTTTTTCAAGAAGGAATTCACCCTTTTCGAAAACATGGATGTCACGCCGTATCCGTCCGAATTGCCCGAGGGCATGTAACTTCCAGACGCCCGCACGACATCACCCTTTCCTTTCGATCAGTACTATTCCATACAAAGGTTTGAATTTTTCAGTCGGAAGAAGTAAATGGTGTGTTCCACCGCTTCTAACCTTTAGCACCGAGCTGTCATGTACTACGATAAAGCAGAAAACATGGATCGCGCCAGCCTGGAATCACTTCAGCTTGAGCGCCTGAAATCGACCCTTGAAAACGCCAAGAATGCGCCGTTTTACAAGGAACAGTTGGCCGGAATCAATCCGGAGGACCTCCAGTCGGCGGCAGATATCACCAAACTGCCGTTTACGACCAAGGACGATCTGCGCAGCCAGTATCCGTATGGCATGCTCACCCGCTCAAAGGATGAATTTGTTCGGCTGCACGCGTCGTCCGGTACCACCGGTACCCCGACAGCAGTTTTCTATACGCAAAAGGATCTCGACACCTGGGCTGATCTGATGGCTCGCTGCATGTACGCATGTGGCTGCCGCAAGTCGGATGTTCTGCAAAATATGTCCGGCTACGGTCTTTTCACCGGTGGCCTGGGTATCCATTACGGCTCTGAGCGACTGGGAATGCTCACGGTCCCAGCCGGTGCCGGTAATACCAAGCGCCAGATCAAGCTGATTCGCGACTTCAATGTCAGCGTTCTGCATATCATTCCGTCTTTTGCTCTCTATTTCGCGCAAAAGGTTGAAGAAGCCGGGTTCGATACCGCTGATATGCCGTGGAAAATCGCACTGATCGGTGCGGAGCCTCACACCGAGGAAGCCCGCCGCAAAATTGAAGAAATGATGCACATCAAGGCATACAACTCCTACGGTCTTTCAGAGATGAACGGCCCCGGCGTTGCCTTTGAATGTGTGCACCAAAACGGCATGCACGTCTGGGAAGACGCCTACATCGCCGAGATCATCGACCCAACCACCGGCGAACACGTCAAGGAAGGGGAAATCGGCGAACTGGTCATGACGACGCTGACCCGCGAAGGCATGCCCATAATCCGATACCGTACCCGCGATCTGACTCGGTTCATCCCCGGTCAGTGTGAATGTGGACGCACCCATCGTCGCATCGACCGCATTGCAGGTCGCGCCGATGACATGATGATTCTCAAGGGTGTGAACATTTACCCGATGCAGATTGAGCAATGCCTCATGGCCATGCCTGAAGTCGGCCAGAACTATTTGATCGAGCTGGTGACCGAAGGCATTACCGATCAGCTGAAGGTCAAGGTTGAAGTCAAGGATCAGTTCTTTGTCGAAGACATGCGCGCACTCCAGGGATTGCAGAAAAAGATCGCCAAGAATCTCTGCAACGAGATTCTGATCACTCCTCGCGTAGAGCTGTGTCAGCACGACTCCATCCCCAAGGGAGAAGGCAAGGCCGTGCGCGTTGTCGACAAGCGGGAGAAATAAGCGTGGAGTATCTTGTCTATTTGTGGGCAGTGCTCCTCATTCTGGGGCTTTGTCTGTCGCAAGTACTGCAACTCTTTTCCATGCCTGCCAACTGGGTTGCGCTTGGGCTGGTCGTCCTATGGAAGATAGCCTACCCGCTCTCCATGACCTGGACGTTCATCCTGGTCCTTACAATCATGGCAACGCTGGCCGAAGTCATGGAATTCTTTCTACAGGCACGCTATGCCGGACGATACGGTGCATCCAATCGCGGGAACGTAGGAGGCATCATCGGTGCCATTGCCGGTGCAATTTTCGGCGCTCCGTTCTTCTTTGGCCTTGGCGCTCTTCTGGGAGCACTCGGCGGTGCCTACGCTGGTTGCCTGCTGGCAGAAATGCCCGGCCGCACACGCCCGGAAGCCATGCGTGCTGCCAAAGGCGCATTCGTCGGTAAAGCTCTGGGCTTTACCATGAAGATAGCCATAGGTGCAGTGATCGTGGTCATGTCGATGCCAAGAATATGGCCGTAAGCCCACACTCATACACTTTAAATAAAACGCCCCGAGACAATTGTTTCGGGGCGTTCTTCATTACAGCAGTTCCTTTTCCGTAAGATATGCCACGACTCTCGTACTTTCTGCAGCGGCCATTGTACCGCCAAGTGAGACTGCAACCGCGCATGCTTCGAGCAATTCCTCGGACGTTGCCCCGAGTTGCAATGCATACTCAGTCTGGGAAAGAATGCACCCACGGCAGCCGTGCACCAGACCACCTACCAGTGCCATGAGTCGCTTGTTCTTACCGCTGATAACACCGTCCTTGTACACCTCTTCAGTCAACGGTTCGTGCAACGCTCCGACTTCGGGCATTAAACGTCGATACTCCGCCCAGTTACCACTGATCATCGATTTGATTTCCAACTGTTTTTCCATGACATGAATCTCCTTTGTTCGTGTTTTCAACATCATGGTCCAGGGCGAGACATTCGACAATCAAATGATTTTGATATAACATATAAGCATGACTCATGCCTACGACATGATGCAATTAACACCGGATCAACTTCGGACATTCGTGGCAGCCGCAGATAGCGGCAGTTTCACTCAGGCAGCTTCACTCGTTCACAGAACGCAATCAGCCGTCAGTATGCAGATGAAACGATTGGAAGGAGAACTGGAACGTACTCTCTTCACCCGGGAAGGGCGTGGCGTGGCACTGACCGGAGAAGGCGAGACACTCTACCGGTACGCCAAGCGTCTATTGTCGTTACACGATGAAGCGCTGGCCGCTGTTTCCGGTCCACGACTGGACGGGGTCGTCCGTTTCGGGGCACCCGAAGATTACGCAGCTCAATACTTGCCACAGGCGCTGAAACGCTTTGCAGCGGTCCATCCCATGGTCACCGTGGAAGTATATTGTGACACAAGCCCGAGGCTCAGGAAGCGGTTTGATTGTGGCAAGCTGGATGTCATGCTGACCACCGAAGAGAACGGTGAAGGCTCGTACCTGCACCAGCTTGATCTGGCGTGGCTTGTAGCAGATCACGGCGGGCCTCTTGATGAATCACCGTTGCCACTGGCACTGTTCCATGAAGGCTGCCTGTATCGTCACAACTGCCTCACCGCACTGGAAAACGCCGGGATTCCATATCGAATCGCATACAGTAGCCCCAGTATGGCAGGAGTATTGGCTGCAGTACGAGCAGGATTGGCAATCGCTCCGGTGAAGCGTTCAAGTCGAGTGGCCGGCTGCCGTCATACCACCGGAGCAGAAGGACTTCCCCCCATCGCCCCGGTGGCTATCGGCCTGCATCTGGCAGCAGACCGCACTAACGAGACTGCGCAATCCTTCCACTCGTTCATCGGTAACGAACTTAATTTACGAACCTAGTCTTTCTTTTCCAGCGCCCCGGGGAGAACGTCGGACGCCTTTCGGTACCCGTACTCGATCAGCAACGAAGCTTTGTCAAAGTCCATCATCGAGCACAGGTTTGCCGGTATTTCCACAACACAGTCCGGTGGATAGGCAGCAATTTTCTGTCGGGCAATGGTTCCCTGCATGGCATCGAACGACTTGTACAAAATCTCATAGGCTCGGATATCCATGCGGTTTTGGGTCAATTTATCGGTCATGTTCCCAATGAAATCACCGATGGTTTTGGAAATAATGGACCCGTTCTCAGTTTTTACGACTTTTTTTCCATTACCAATGGCTGCACCTTTTTTGTGCGGTGCGCAGAGGTTGACGGCCACGGTGTAGTCGGTCTGATCGCTGAATGTCGGTGCAATGGGGACCGGATTCAAGATGCCGCCATCAATCAGGTCATCGCCGTTATGCGGGAATGGTTTGAAGAAAAGCGGCAGTGAGATAGAGGCTTTGATCGCGTCGAAAAGCGACCCTTTGTTAAACCAAACCTCCTTGCGCCGGGTGATATTCGCAGCCACAGCGGTAAATTCTATGGGCAGATCCTCAATCTGACTCTCTCCCACGAGATTCTTGAGCGTATTGATGATCCGATCCCCTTTGATCAACCCGTCCGTGCCGATGGAAAGATCCATCAACGCAATCATGTCGCTTTTGGATATGCTGCAGGCCCACTTTTCATACTCGTCCAGCTTGCCGCTGGCGTGTATGCCGCCCACCAAAGCACCCATGGAACACCCGGAGATGGAGACAATGTCGTACCCGTTATCTTCAAGCCAGCGAATAATACCTATATGAGCCAGACCGCGAGCACCGCCGCTACCTAAAACCAGTGAAACCGTTTTTTTTGTATCCATCCCTTATTCCTTATGAACTTTTTCTCACTATAGCACGCTGCATCTACGGAAGGTCAATGGGAATCAAGGTGACATTTTGACTTGCACCCCGTAAAAATTTGGGCGAACCTGAGACCCCTGTTTGCAAGACTTTTCGATAACGAACCATAAGACCTGGAAGCAACAATGACTGCCGACTTTTTTCCGACCTATCGCGGTCGCATGGAATATTTCTGCCTTGGCTGTGGCAAGCGCTACCCAACCGACGAACTGTACTACACCTGCCCTGAATGCGGTGGAGTATTTTTGCTCGAAAACCTCGCCTTCGATGAGTTGAAGCAAACCACCGGCCAGGAGTGGCGAAGCATTTTCGATGCCCGCGCCGCCTCGAAGAAAACCGCCCTGCGCGGTATCTTCCGCTTCTACGAGCTGATGGCTCCTGTGTTAGATGAAGAGGATATCGTGTACCTTGGTGAAGGCAATACGCCCATCGTTGAATCCAGCCCCAGCCTCAATGCAGCCACTGGCCTCTGCACCGCCTATAAAAACGACGGACAGAATCCGTCTGCATCCTTCAAGGATCGCGGCATGGCGTGCGGCTTCTCCTATCTCAATGCTCTTATCCGCAAACACGGCTGGGATCAGATTCTGACGGTCTGTGCATCCACCGGCGACACTTCTGCCGCTGCTGCCCTGTATGCCTCCTATGTGGGCGGTGCCATCAAGTCCGTTGTTATTCTGCCCCATGGCAAGGTCACCCCGGCCCAGCTCGCCCAGCCCCTTGGCTCCGGCGCGATCGTGCTGGAAGTTCCAGGTGTATTTGATGACTGCATGAAGGTTGTTGAACACCTCGCAGACAACTACCGCGTGGCCCTGCTCAACTCCAAGAATGCATGGCGCATCCTCGGCCAGGAATCCTACGCATTTGAGTGCGCCCAGTGGTTTGACTGGGACCTCAAGGACAAATGTATTTTCGTTCCAATCGGCAATGCCGGTAACATCACCGCCATCATGGCCGGTTTCCTGAAGCTCCACGAGTTGGGAATCATCCATGAGCTGCCCCGTATTTTCGGCGTTCAGTCCCATCATGCCGATCCGGTCTACCGCTACTACGCCGTCGACGATCCCAAGGAGCGTCAATACGAGCCGGTAGAAGTCACTGCCTCGGTTGCTCAGGCCGCCATGATCGGTAATCCGGTCTCATTCCCACGCGTACGTCACTTTGCCGAGAAGT
Organism: Pseudodesulfovibrio profundus; assembly: GCF_900217235.1. NCBI lineage: Bacteria > Pseudomonadati > Thermodesulfobacteriota > Desulfovibrionia > Desulfovibrionales > Desulfovibrionaceae > Pseudodesulfovibrio > Pseudodesulfovibrio profundus. The sequence goes on from NZ_LT907975.1 coordinate 1,243,444, forward strand.
TCGAAGCCATCGGCGGCAAGGGAGCATTCCAGGTTCTGCAGGTCACCGAGCAGCAGATCATGGACTCCATGATTCAGGCCAACATGAACGGCCATATCGCCTGTACTCAGGGCGGCGAGACCTTTGCCGGAGCCAAGCGCGCCAAGGAACTGGGTCTTGTTTCCGACAATGAAATGTGTGTACTCGACTCCACGGCCCACCAGCTCAAGTTCGTGGATTTCCAGACCATGTACTTTGACAATTCCTTCCCGGCTGAATTTGAAGTGACCCCGGACATGGCGCTTGCCAACAAGCCGGAATTGGTTATTACGCCGGAAGAGAAACAGTCTTTATCCGCCGATGAATACACCCGCACCACCGCTGAAAACGTCGTGGCCAAGCTGGGCCTTGAAAAGAAGTAGGTGGGAGTGTCGGTGTCGAAAAAGCAGCGTGCCGATCAATTACTGGCAGCGGCTGGTCTGGTTGAAAGCCGGGAGAAAGCCAAGCGACTGATCATGGCTGGAAAAGTCCACTATATGGACAAGGGCCAGAAGACGCCTGTCTCCAAACCGGGCCAGCAGTTTCCTGGCGATACGGAGTTTGTGGTCCCTGGGGATGATCGTTTCGTTTCCCGTGGTGCTTACAAAATCCTGACCGCCATCGAAACGTTCGGCGTGGACTTTGAGGGCAAGGTCGCACTTGATGCCGGGGCATCCACCGGCGGCTTTACCGACTGCATGTTGCAGCACGGCGCCCTGCGCGTCTATGCCGCTGATGTCGGGTATGGGCAGCTTCATGAGAAGCTCCGTCAGGACGAGCGGGTCATCAACCTGGAACGAACCAATGTTCGTCACGCCGAACCGGACCTGATCCCCGAAACCGTGGATGTGGTTGTGGCTGACGTATCGTTCATCTCCCTGACCAAGATTCTCCCGGCATGCATGCAGTTTCTGAGGCCTGGGGGCGAATTGGTTGTCCTGATCAAGCCGCAATTTGAACTTGGTCCCGGACTGACAGACAAGGGCGTTGTTCGCGATGACGCCCTGCGCCAACAGGCCATCGATATCGTTACCAACTTCTGCCGAGAAGAGTTGGACCTTATCATCGAGGGGGTCGTCCCTTCGAAGATATTGGGGCCCAAGGGCAACCAGGAATATCTGGCCTACATGAAACGCCTGCTGTAAACCATGCTGCAGGGACTCATCTATGCTGTCATTTCGGCCACAGCCTTTGGCGTGTTGGCGATATTGGTCAAAGTCGGCTATCAGGCAGGCCTGACCGGCAGCGAAATGATGCAGTACCGGTTCGGCATTGGTAGCATGATCCTTTTGGCCGTGTTGCTGATCAAGGATCGTTCCCTGTTGAGAATCCCCGGGCGAGGACTTTTCGGGTGTGCTTTCATCGGGATGGTGGTCTACTGGCTGCAAACCAGTTGTTTCGTCAATGCCCTGGCGACCATCCCCGCTTCCACTGCGGCACTGGTGCTGTATGTGCACCCGGTCACCGTGGCAATCCTCTCGGCCATCCTGCTGAAAATGACCATAGACCGTGTGCTCGGCTCATCGCTGGGACTGGTGATGATCGGCTGCTGTCTCGTCTTTTACGACGCATTTCTCAAGGCTGTGGATGGCACCGGTATGCTCTATGCCATTGGAGCCATGGCGTTTTTCTCCTGCTACCTCATACTGGTGCAGGTACTTCTCAAAGGGATACGTCCACTCACAGCAACTTTTTACGTAATGCTGTTCGCTTCCATCTCATTTTCGATTTCCGGCAACCCTTCTGCGTGGTTTGACCACAATTGGCATACCATGACCATCGCCCTGTCGCTGGGGGTTATCCCGGGCGCCATAGCAGTGACGTTTCTTTATATGGCCATTGAAAAAGTCGGTAGCGCGTACGCTTGCATATTTTCCTCCATTGAACCAATCGTCACCCTGCTGGGCGCCGCCTTTTTTCTGGAGGAAAACGTCGTACTACTGCAAGTAGGCGGATGTCTGCTGATCGTTGTTGGCATCGTCATCCCCAACATTCGCGCCCTTATCGTCAGCAGAAGACTCAAAGCCGCAGCTTAATCTTTAGAACGCTTGTCCATGAAGCGCCCCAGCAACTTGAGGTGAGCGCGTTCCTCTCTCGCGAGCAACTGCAATATGTCTTTGGTCTTGCTGTCCTGCGCACGGGCTGCGCACCGCAGATAATAATCAAGCGCCTGGGCCTCAATCATGGCAGCGACCTGAAGCACCCCTTCCTCTGTATCAAATGCTCCGGCGTACTCGTCGATGAATTCCTGAATGACAACCCCACCCTCGGCCGCTTCGCCAATGGTCTTGAGCGCCTGTTCTTCAAACGGCTCGCGTGGTGCGCCGCCCTCAACAAGTCGTTTGTAGAGCGTATACAGGGTGTCTTTGTGTTTATCCTCGAAACCGGCCAGTTCGTCGAACAGCTCAATACGATCCTTCGACTGAGCCTTTGACTTCTCGTCCAGATAGAACTGTTGTAGAGCGTGTTCCATGGCATAGGATTTCAGGACCATCTCGACCGGCGTTTCCTTGCCGTCAAACTCGATCATGCCCAGTTCCATAGGTCCGAATGCAACATCACCATTCCATCCCATGGCACCATCGACCAGATTGATGACCTTCGGGTAGTCCTGTCCTTCCAGAAGCGACGCCGCAGCCATGGATCGTCCGCCAACCGCACAGTAAACAAGGACAGGCTTGTCCGATTCAATCTCATTCATCCGATCCGGCAATTCAGGCAGAGGTATGTGCCGCGCACCGGGGAGATGGAACTCCTCATATTCCCAGTCCTGCCGGACATCAAGCAAAGTGAATGAATCGGGCTTGTTGTCATTTACAAACTGACGAGCCTCGTCACTGTTCATCATCTGCACCGAACTGGACATGCACACCTCAAGAATTACTGGTTTCAAAAGATGTATCCTACGACAGGAGACAATTCTGCGTCAATATCTTGGAGTATTATTAGAGCGAAGACAAAACCAAAGCGAAAGAAACGACTACTACCGCGACAGTGTCCTGCCTATTCCATGCGAAATCAGGCTGCCAAGCATCACCATTTTCCAAACCACGACAAGCGACTGCAAGGGTCTGATTCCATGTTTTCTGCCCCAGTGCACGGAGCACCGCCTGGGGGATCAGCACCATTTTCCGGAAAAACCCACAATCAGGACAACGAACCGACAGCGTCTGTTTGACCTGATTCATAGTGGAAAGACAAAGCGGAAGGAAATGAACCATGAGAGCAAGAGAAAGGGCAACTTTCCATGCCCGCTCCCTGCCCAGAAAGGGGCGAAGAGCCCATGAGACAGCAAGCCCCAATGAACGAGCCGATGTGGATAAGGCGAGTGAGAGTCCCAATAACAACAGCGCCGAAAGGCGTACACCAAGCAATAGAGAGTCAGCGACCACAGTTCCAATTGGTAATCCGGTCATGGCATCGAGCAGGAACTTCATGCCGCACCAGAAAACAACAAAACCGAACAAACTAAATATCATTTTCCTGCCAAGAGGCTGAGCCAGAGAAAGCGCCCACACCACCGGCAGCAAGACAGCTCCCCAACTGCCCACAGCCAGCGGGTGCATTGCCCACAGGAGTGGACCAAGCACCAAAGCCGCTCCCATTTTCAAACGGGGATCAAGCGCTCGTGCTGAAGCTGCCACACGCTGTAGCATCACTTACCGCCATCCCATGGTACGATCCCCAGCCCGGCGCTCCAAGAGCTGGGCGGGCGCACACCATGCTCACGGACACGATCAAGGACCTGCTCAGGTGGCCCGGAAGCGACTAGGCGTCCGTGATCCAGTACAGCGAGTTCATCGACGAGATCGACCAGACATTCCAAATCGTGCGATGAAATCATTTGCGTCAGGCCAGCCTTTTTGTTTTCGACTATCATGGCCCGCATTTCCCGCATGCCCGAATAATCCAGCCCGCTGAACGGTTCATCAAGCAAAAGGACTTCGGGATCGTCAAGCAATGCCGCGGCAAGGCAAACTTTTCGCTTCATTCCCCATGACAAAGTCTGGACAGGGCGTTCCCATGCCTCGATCAAGTCAAATCGTGTAGCCATCGAGCGGGCCAGACTCTCTGCATCCGCATTCCGTGTCCGACCAAGCAGCAGATCCTCTTCGACAGTTGCTCCAAGTATCTGCAAGTCGGCATCCTGCATGACCATGCGACAGATCGAGCGAATACGCTTCTCGTATCCCGGGCTCATTACGCCACCAACTTGAATCGTCCCGCTCTCCGGAGAGAACAATCCAGACACGAGCGAGAGCAGCGTAGATTTGCCGCTACCGTTAGCTCCGACCAGCCCGATAAGTTTGCCACGTTCCACGTGCATCGAAATGTCGGACAGAACCGTTCCACCGCTGGGGTATGTGTAATCGACGTTTGTAAGCCTTATCATGAGTATTCCTTATGTTGGCAACTCCACCACTTTCCATCACAGGCCGACTAACTGTCAACACACCAGACCAGGCAATGATAGTCTCCCACAAAGAGTTCGCCATAAAAAAAGCCCCTGCCGAAGCAGGGGCTTTGTCATCATATGTGCAACAAACTAGAACTGGTATCCGCCGGAAAGACTGAAGATGGTGGTGGAGCCGTTCTTGAAATCATAGCTGTATGTGGCTGTGTCAGAAGCTTCGTAGGTAATTCCGTGACGCTCTTTAGTGACGATGTACATACCGGCCGCATCAACAAACCAGTGATCACCCTTGAAGCCAAGGCCAAGGGAGAACAGATTTCTGTCGTTGGCTGGCAGCATGACGGAAGCATGCTCGTGACGGGTCGGGGTCTGGTCGTAGACGTAACCACCGCGAAGAGCAAACATGTCGGTCAGCCAGTACTCGGCACCAAGCTGAAAACGCCAGGTATTCTTGTAGTAGAAATCGGTCTCGCTATCTTCGTAATTCGGATTGTCACCACCATAGTTATACTTCATTTTGTCGAAGTATTCCCAACGGGTGTGGATCACAGAAAACTCAAAAGTCAGATCTTCGGTCGGACGGTAGCCAAGACCAAGATTGTAGCTGGACGGGAAGGTAGCGGAAACTTTTACGTGGTCACTTCCAATATAGTCATTGTTCACATCGCCATACCCGGCAAAGTCGGTGGGAGTGCGATACTGGAAACCGACATTCCACTGATCATTGAACTTGTAATCAAGGGCGATGTTACCACCGACAGAAGTACCTTCAACTTCAATAGAAGCTGTCGAGTATGCGGGAAAAGGTACTGGAATAGCACGGTCCAATTTCATGGAGCCCTGCATGACTTCAACGCCGAAAGCGAAAGAAAAGTTGTCATTTACTTTGAACGCGAGGCTCGGGTTCATGGAGTAGGACTCAAGAAGCACTTCCTGCAAAAGATAACGTCCGCCCCAATCATCATCGTAACGCATGCCCAGACCATAACGGGTGAACACGCCGACACCGGCGGTGACACGATCGGTGAGGGGCTGCACATAGTAGGCATGAGGAACCATGAATGTCTGGCTTTCTGTGGTATTGTTACCTACAGCGCCAAGACCACCACCATTATCGGTGATGTTGACATCGATCTGCGGAGTAATAGCCGCCACACCAGTCATGACCTGTGCGCTATCGAACTGGGTCATAAGGGCCGGGTTGTATGCAACAACCGAAGCATCGGTACCGGTGGCGATATTCGCTGTACCCATACCAATGGCGCGAGAACCCCACTCATAGAGAGCGAAGCCGCCTGCATGGGCCGTAGAAGCCAGCAGGCAAATAAAAAGACTACAGTAAACTAGAACGGATGCACGTTTCATCCTTCCCCCTTGGCGATTGCCGCTCGTAATGCGACAATGGTCTGTTCAGTGACGCCGACACTCCCAGATAGTCGACAGACATGCATCCGTCCTGGCGGCACCGAGGTTTAACGTTAAAATTGCACAAACGCCGAACCTATAACCAAAAGATGACATTGTGTAAATATGGTAACATACAAAAAGAATGTTAAAACAGCGGTTTAAACCACTTGTTTGAATCCGGCGTTTGAACGGCACACTTCTGGCAAATCATTACGCCATGGGAATATTTTTCCTTGTATCCAAGGGGGACAAATGCTGCCGCGACTCGACATAAAAGAAAAGAATTTCCACGGAATACTCGCTGTAGGGGGAATTGCCGGTATCATTGAGGGAAGCATCCGCTACGGGTTCACCCTGCACACCGCGTTTCCGGGCATGATGCTCACACTTGTCAGTGCCTTTTTGGGTGCTTTTACCGGATTCTTTTTAAAGGATTTATTTCGCACATGGTCCGGCAAGCCACCCTACCGGGGCATTAACAATGATGGATGGATGATGGGCGCTTTCCTCGGCACGCTTCTGGGGACAATCATCCAGACAGCAAACAGCGCGGACGGGGCCAACCTTGTCATCGGGTCCATGACGGGCGCATTCATCGGCGCCATGGCCGGCGCATTCCCCGATGAATTCATCACCCCCATACTCGAAATGATGCAGGCCAATCGAAAAAAGCCCACAAAAAAAGCCCCGCGCTAACATGGGGCTTCATAAGTCATTCTACCTAAATGGTTACTGCATTTTCACCCAAATAACCGCGCCGAGTTCCAGTTCACGGCCATTATAAGGCTCACTGTCGGCATTAAGACCGGCAAATCCCCACCACCCTTTCCAGGGACAGACAAAAGTGAATACGCCGTTACCGTCAGCAATCACTTCCTGTGTGATCATGCGATCGGCCGGGGCCTGCTTATCACCTTTCTCATTATAGTATTCGACTTCCACACGAGTATACGGGGCAGGCTTGCCATCCAGCATGACGATCCCCTGAAAGACGTTGCCCGCATAGTTGCCAAAAGGACGCGTCAGAGGGACGATTTCCGTCTTGAGGCCAAGGGGCTGATTCCAGTTTTCGCCTTCACCGAAACCATCGATCACGACTTTGGTGATGTGACGAATGTAATTATTTTCGGCATCTTCCTTGTACGGAACCGGATCAAACACGAATGTGTAAAGGCCGGGACTGCGAGGTGTGAAAGAGGTTTCCCATGCGGTGTGTCCCATGACTTTGGTCTGCTTGAGCGTGCCCAGAAGGTCGGTTTTATCTTCATTGTTGGCGACCACAAAAAATTCGGCCGGCTTCTCCAACTCCATTCCGACCATCTCGAAAGGATGAGAAAAAGAAAGAGTCATGTTAACAGAACGCTTGTCCTGATCCATGCCATCCGTGTCGGGAATCAACATGCCAAAATGCGCCCAGGCTGTACCTGCACCCAGTGTCAGAACCATGATCAAAGCCATCAGAATCCGCTTGCCAGTCATACGTACCTCACTCACTTGAACAGTCACAAATTTCATTTTCTAACACGATTGATGCATACTAGAAAGAAAATCGTAACACATGTCAAGCAGAGAATACGATTTTATAGCACACCTATGCAATAGGATTTACTGATTGTCCGGCTTGGACCATCGCCTGGCGAGAGAGACACCGGATATATTGTGCCAGAGCGAAAACAAGGCGCCGGGAAGGGCTGAGGCAGCGCCGAAGTACTTGACGGCAAGGGCCACACCAAGACCGGAGTTCTGCATTCCCACTTCAATGGCAATGGTGCGTGCATCCTGCTTGGAACAACGAGCCAGACGAGCGAGCCCGTACCCCGACGCGAGGCCGATAGCATTGTGTACAGCGACGGCAAGCAGCACGAGCAGCGGGAAAGCCAGCAGGGTTTGCTGATTCAACCCGATGATGCAGGCTATGAGCAGCGCAATCACAATAATGGATACCGAGGGGAAGAAGCGGATTAACGGATCGAGTTTACGCCGCAGCAGACGACGAAGTATAAGCCCGTCCACCAATGGAAACACGACGATCCAGAATACGGACTCAACCATGCCCCAAAAGTCGATGTGAATCTGTTTTTCGAGCACCATATATATGATGGCGGGAGTCAAGACCGGGGCGACACAGGTTGAAGCAAGCGTCAGCGTGACCGAAAGCGGAACATTGGCCTTGGCAAGATAAGCGATAACATTGGACGCAGTCCCTCCGGGGCAAGCCCCCACCACAACCATGCCGATCAGCACGGCCGGCGGCAGCCCAAAGACAAATGATATGGCCACGGCCGCCAACGGCATCACTATGTATTGCACGGCCATACCGAGCAGCACGACGGGCCATTTGCGCAGTATCTCCCTGAAATCACCGAACTCAAGTGTCAATCCCATGCCGAACATGATCACGCCCAGTCCAAGCGGGATGTGGGGCTTGATCCATGTAAAGGATGGCGGATACGCCAATGCCACAGAGCAAAGGAGTATCGTGATCAAAAGAAACTGTTTTTCGATGAACCGGGGGATCGCGTCAATTTGCATGCCGCATTGGGTGTATTAAAACCGTGTGCATGTCAATGATGATCTCGGCTGAAACTATCTGCACCGGAAGGTTGACGAAGTCGAACGAAAGCTGTAGGAACAATCTTCTCATTTGGAGGGAAGCCGGGCGGCGGTAGCGTCGAAAACCCCGTCAGGTCCGAGAGGAAGCAGCGGTATCGGTTGCTATCGGGTGTCCGGTTTCCACTCAAAGGCGCGTTCTACGGAACGCGCCTTTTTTATTGCTTTCGAGACAAACACTCAGCAAGGCCTCGCAGTCACTCACGCTGCCTGTTCAGCCATTCGGCAAAACGACACACGCTCGTCATCCCCGCCAATAATCGCGATATAATCCCCTGCCATCAAATTGTAATTGGCATCGGGATTGGTCCGCAGCTCGCCGTTTCGGACAACACCCACGATGGAAGCACCCGTAATCATACGGACATTGCTTTCTCCTATCGAACGATTAACCAGCGGGCTATCTGCAGCCAGCGTCACCCACTGCAAGTCGAACTGACGCTCGGCACTACGAAGCTGTGAAAGCTCCCGACATTCGTTATTCTCGTCGCACAGAACTGAGTACAACTCCTGGCGCACATTCTCGATATGACGCTGCACTTCCATGGCCGACATATCCAGGTTGATAAGTGACTGGCGCGCTATTTCGAGGCTTCCCTCCAGCTCGGGCAGCACGGCATCGGAAACACCCAGTTCCTTCATGGTCTTGAACTCTTCATAACACGATGACCGGGCCACGATTTTCAGACTCTCATTCATTTTCCTGACCAGCTTGATTATGGATCGTGTCGTGACATAATCGGGTATCGCCACTACGACGAGCGCTGCCGAGTGAATCCCGGCTGCCTCCAGCACGATCTCCTGACCGGCGTCACCATATATAACAGTCAACCCGGAAGACTTGGCCTGCTCGAAACGTCGCTGATCATATTCGACAATCACATGCGGTTTTCCAAGTCGCTTCATGATCTGCCCTACCTGTACCCCTATCTGTCCGCCTCCAAGGATGACGACATGCTCGCCCAGTCCTTCATCGGGGATGTTGGTCGATTCAAGCTTTTCGTGCACGAACAGACGCCGTCTGAGTCGATACAGTCGTGCTGTCTGCCCGGAAATGATCGGCGTCAATGCCATGGAGAGAATGGCAACCGTCAGGACCAGCGAATACAGATCATTGGAAATCGAGCCGGTAGAGACACCCATTCGGGCCAGAACAAAGGCGAATTCACCCACCTGAAACAAGCCCAGACCAACGGCCAGCGGGACGACGTTCCGGTACTTGAAGAAAGCGGAGACCACGGCAAAGATGACTCCCTTGCCCACGCAGACGATCAGCAGCAGCCACAGAACGTTGGAGAAGTTGTCCACGAGGAATCGCGGATCAAACAACATGCCGACCGAGGAGAAGAACAGCAGGCCGAAGATATCGCGCAAGGGGATGATATCATTGAGCGCCTGATGGCCGTAGTCGGACTCACTGAGCACCATACCGGCCACAAACGCACCAAATGCGAAAGAGAGGCCGACAAGGTAGGTCAGATAGCCCACACCCAATCCAATGGCGACAATGGCGAGCAGGAAGAGCTCACGGGACCCGAACCGCGCAATGCGCGTCATGATCCACGGCAGAAGTCGCGTCCCAAGGACGATCATGGCAGTCAGGAAGCCCACTGCCTTGAGTGCGGCAAAGCCCAGCTTGGGCAGTCCGACAACCGGGTCGTTCAATTCCGGCAGCGCAATCATCAGCGGAACCACGGCCAGGTCCTGAACGATGAGCATGCCGATCATGACCTTGCTCGAAAGCGTGCCCATCCACCCCTGATTCATCAGGGTTTTGAGGATGACCATGGTGCTTGAAAAGGAGAGGAGCGCCCCGAGCCAGATGGACGATTTCCAATCCAGCCCCATGAGTTGTCCGGCCCCATACCCTAGTAGTATGGTCAGCAACATCTGTAACGGGGTACCTATCAGCGCAATCTTTTTGACCGGTTTCAAGTCCTTGAGCGAAAACTCCAAGCCCAGGGCAAAGAGCAGCAAGGCGATACCGATCTCGGCCAACAGTTCAATTTCATGAACTCCTGCTACCGTATATCCGCCGGTATGCGGTCCAAGCAGAACACCGGCCAGAATATACCCGAGGATGAGCGGCTGTCCCAACCGCTGCACAAGCAGGCCGGCAAAAAAAGCGAAGACGACTATGAGGATGATATCGGTTGCAATACCCATGATGGTCCCTTGGTTTCAGAGGTCTGGGGTCATTCCCGCCCCCTGCCGTTAAATGCGTTCCCTACAAAGCACTTGATAAAGGCCTTGGCAGTATCTCTCTACCAAGGCCTTTCGTGCCTATATACTCACTGAGGGTGAGTTGTCTTATCGTTCGTTGAACCAGAGGATGGCAAAGAAGACAGCCATGACAGCTACCATCTTCGACCCATAGAGCAATTGGTCCTTTAACGACATTTTCTTGGGAGTGTAATCGATTTCCGCTTCAGCCACAGCCACATTATCGGCTTTTACCGCCGTAGAATCGTGATTGGTCATACTGACCTCCGTTGTACGAAAGGAATTACGCACACCACCGGCAGCTTACTGCCCGGGTGACATTAGTAAGGAATTTCCTATTATATCGTGTACAAAGGAGGAGCACGAGCGGGTTTGGCTCCCGGCTCATATTGTATATCAGGACGCTGGGAAAAACCACTGAAACCGGAAGAAACCGTGCGGATGACCTTGATCTGAATATCGGCCAGACTGAGCGCTGCCCCCGTATCTCTCAATCCGGGTTTGCCACTGCTTCTCGACGGCGGCTCGGCAATGCTCTCGGTGAACTCCGCGAATTCGGCAACAAGAATATCCGAGAAAGCGGCCCCATTCAGAGACACCTTCTTCGCATAGCCGCAGCCAACCATTGTTGCCGGTAAATACACCGCCAACAAAAGAAGCACGAAAAGCTGCGATATGGTAGAATTATGCTTGTTCACCGGAGTCGACCATTCATTGAAAATCGAGTTAAGAACCGAAACCGCCACTCATCTTCCCAAATAAAGGAAGTACAACGCACAGGCTCAGTCAGATCAAAGAATGGATACGCACTCCGCACGCTTTGTCAACAAGGAAGAACGACACTAATATTCGAGCCCGCGCAGAAATGCCTCTTGCCCTCACCATCTCAGTCCTGGCCCCACTATCAGCACAATAAAAAAGGCTTGCAGCATCTGCTGCAAGCCTTTGTATTATCGTGGCGGAGAGGAGAGGATTTGAACCTCCGATCGAGTTACCCCGATACACGCTTTCCAGGCGTGCTCCTTAAGCCGGACTCGGACACCTCTCCGCGTTGAGAGGCAGTAACTAACTAAATTGCCGGAGCTTGGCAAGTAAAAAATTACAGAAAAATTATCTAATTGTTACAGAGGGAGTTGCAGACTACCCCGGAACTCATCCAGACTGCCGGCTCCCACCTCTTTCAGAAGGGCTTCGACCTCATCCACCAGAGTGAACGCGAAGTCCGGGCGGAGGAAATTGGCCGTACCGACCTGCACAGCCTGCGCGCCGACCAGCAGGAATTCCAGCGCATCTTCGGCAGAGGCAATGCCCCCAATTCCGACGACCGGGACATCCACGGCCTGCACCACCTGATGCACACAGCGAAGAGCCACCGGTTTGATGGCCGGGCCGGAAAGACCGGCAATGACATTGGCGATACGGGGCTTGCGATTGTAAATATCCACTGCCATGCCCGAAAGCGTATTGATGAGCGACAGGGAGTCTGCTCCGCCATCCACGGCAGCTTTGGCGCAGGTAACGATATCCGTGACGTTGGGAGACAGCTTGACCATGACATGCTTGTCTCCGGCGCGCTTCTTGACGGCCTCGGTGACCTTGCCGATCTGGGCCGGGTCTTGCCCGAACGCGATGCCCCCTTCCTTGACGTTGGGACAGGAGACATTGACCTCCAGAGCGGCCACACCGTCTTCAGCGGCAAGCACTGCTGCCAGCTCACCGAACTCCTCCGCATCGCACGCGTACAGATTGGCGATGACAGCCACATCCATTCGCTTGAGAGCGGGCAACGCCTGTGTGATGAAATTTTCCACGCCCGGATTCTGGATGCCAATGGCGTTCAGCATGCCGCAGGGCGTTTCGGCAATGCGCGGCATGGGGTTGCCTTCGCGGGGCTTGAGAGACAAACCTTTTGCGACAATGGCCCCGAGCTTGCTCAGATCGCCGTAGGCGGCAAACTCCAATCCAAACCCAAAGGTACCGGATGCGGTCATGATGGGGTTCTTGATATCCAGACCGCCGAAAGAAACGTTCATATCCATTGGGAAAAGCTCCTACAGCTCGATGTTGCTGGTCCAGAAAACAGGCCCTTTGGTACACACCTGCACATGGTGCCCCTTGCCGTCCTTGCTTACGCAGCCAAGACAGGCACCGACACCACAGGCCATCCGATTCTCCAGCGACACCTGCGCCCGAGCGCCGAAATCCTGGGCGAAACGTTTAACCGTCCGCATAAAGGGGGTCGGGCCGCAGGAGAGGATCAAACCGTCTTTTTCAGCGTATTCCTTGATCAGGGAGCGCATGGTCTCGATAATCCCGTCCAGATCTTCGGGCTTTTCCTCAATCATACACTGCCCGCTTACCTGCTCAGAAAGCTGACCGAACGGATAACATTCCAGCGGCAACCGATGGGCGAGAAAAAGATTCAGGTTTTCCGGGTTCGGATGGGACTCGACATAACCGCGAAAAGGTGCGATTCCGATACCGCCGGCCAAAAGGAGAGTCGGCGTATCCGGCTCCACGGCAAAAGAGTTGCCAAGCGGGTCCCAAATGGTAACACTATCACCGGGCTTCATGGTCGCCAGACGGGATGTACCCCGCCCTACCTTCTGCATGAAGAGGGTCAAGGTATCCCCATCGGCGGACGAGATGGAGAACGGACGAGCCCAGAGCATATCAAGTTCCCAACCCGTCGGACGGATCATGACGAACTGGCCTGGCTTCCAGCCGCTCCAGTCGGGATACTCCAACCGAATCTCAAAAAATTCATCTGGTCTTTTTAATTGACCAACCGGGGACACTTCCAATACTTTTACAGTCCGGCAATTCCTCAAGGACATAAATAAACCCTTATGAGCAAAAAACACATACCTGAAATCATGGCCCCTGCGGGGGACACGCAATCCTATTTAGCGGCGGTGGCTGCGGGCGCGGATGCCGTTTATGTCGGCCTCAAGCATTTTTCTGCCCGCATGCAGGCCACCAACTTCTCTATCAGCGAGCTGGCGCAACTGGCAAGCCTCGGTCGCGACCGCGGCACCAAGACCTATGTTGCCATGAACACATTGGTCAAGCCCAATGATGTGGAATCCGCAGGCAGACTGATCGATCGACTGGGCCAGACCGTCAAACCCTTTGCGATCATCGTACAGGATTTGGCCATGGTCGAGCTGGCACGGCAGGTCGGTTTCAAGGGAGAAGTCCATCTTTCCACCCTTGCCATCCTCAGCCATCCAAGCGGCCTTGAAACCATCCGCAAGCTGGGCGTAAACTGCGTGGTTGTTCCCCGCGAGCTGAATCTGGATGAAGTCAAGATGATGGCCGACGCCTGCCCCAAGGATCTCGATCTGGAGATTTTCGTGCATGGTGCGTTGTGCCACTGCGTTTCCGGCCGCTGCTACTGGTCCAGCTATCTTGGCGGCAAATCCGGTCTGCGCGGACGATGTGTACAACCCTGTCGCCGTCTGTACAAGCAGGACAAGAACCACGCGCAACGGCTGTTCTCCTGCTCCGACCTCTCCCTCGATGTTCTGACCAAGCCCCTTCTTGATATCCCCAAGGTTGCGGCGTGGAAAATCGAAGGACGAAAAAAGGGCCCCCACTATGTGTACTACACGGTGCGTGCCTACCAGATGCTTCGGGACAATCCCAAGGACGCCCAGGCCAAGAAGACTGCTGTAGAGCTGCTGGAGCAGGCCCTTGGCCGTCCGACAAGCCACTCGACATTTCTACCCCAACGCCCTTTCCAGCCCATCACACCGGGCGAGGAAACCGGGTCGGGACGCCTGATCGGCGAAATAAAGCGGGATCAGAAAAAGCTGTATTTTCAGCCGAGAGAACCGCTCCATCCGGGTGATGCCATACGTATCGGCTATGAAGATCTGCCGGGACACCGGACCCTTTTCATTCGCCGCCGAGTACCAAAGCGCGGACGCATGGATATCCCGTTCTCCAAAAAGCCCGGGAACAACCACATCCCCTCCGGCACCAAGGTCTTTCTTGTGGATCGACGCGAGCCGGAATTGATGAAGCAGATCAAGGAACTGCAAGGTGAGTTGGAATTCTTCCCTGCTCCCAAGAGCAAGGAGTCGACATTTACTCCCAAGTGGCCGAAAACCGCGGCCCGCTCCAAGATCAAACCCGAAATGGTCACGTTGTACCGTACGCCGCCTCGCGGACGCACATACGGCAAGGTCGCCTTCTGGCTTGAACGCCCAACCATCGGCAAGACCCCGCAGGCACAGGTGGGACGCTCCCAGTGGTGGCTTCCGCCCGTTATCTGGCCCGATGAAGACAAACGCTATCGTTCACTGATCCGTGAGGCCGTCAAAAAAGGTGCTCGCGAGTTTGTCATCAACGCCCCGTGGCAGGCTGCGTATTTTGAGGATCGAAAAAACGTGAAGCTGGTGGCCGGACCGTTCTGCAACGCGTCCAACCGCCTCGCTCTCAATGTCCTCAAGGACCTGGGATGCTCGTCTGCGATCATCGCACCGGAACTTCCGGAAGAGGATATCCTGGCCTTGGCCCAGAATCCGCCGATCCCGCTGGGCATTGTTACCAAGGGATTGTGGCCCTTCGGCATAGCGCGATTCCTTTCGGATTCCGTCAAGATGGAAGAATCCATCAAGTCCCCGATGAACGAAGTGTTGTTTGTCCGAAAACACGGTCAGAACAACTGGCTCTACCCCGGCTGGGAGCTGGATCTTGTGGGCGAGCGCCGCACGCTGGAGCGGGTAGGATTCAGAAGCTTCATCACCATGAAGGAAGAGTGGCCGCGAAACGTGCCACGCCCGAAACGCACCAGTACATTCAACTGGAAGCTGAAGCTCCTGTAAAACGAGAGCTAACGACAAAACAACAAAAGGGCAACCTGCTGACAGGTGGCCCTTTTTCATTCACTGTCCCGTCCTGAAATAGGTTGACACCCAGAGGACCTATTTATGGAAGACAAATCCAAACAGCGAGTTAGACGCACCCAACGCGATTACACGATGGCCTTTAAATTGTCGGTTGTGGCACAGGTGGAAAAGGGCGAGATGACGTACAAGCAGGCTCAGGCTCTTTATGGTATTCAAGGGCGAAGCACTGTGCTGAAGTGGCTCAGGAAGCACGGCACCCTTGATTGGAGCAAGTCCATGGTACATTCCCGAAAAGACCCAAAAGCCAGAGAAACACCGGTCCAGAAGATCAAACGGCTGGAGAAAGAGCTTGAGGAAGAAAAGATCAAGACCGCGCTTCTCAATAAAATGATTGAGATTTCCGACCGCGAGTTTGGGACTTCTATAAGAAAAAAGCTTACCCCCGAGCTGCACGAAGTCTTCAGAGAGAAAGACAAATAAGCTTGTCTGCTTGTTGCAGGCAGCTCGGGGTCAGTCGGCAGTCCGTGTATCAGGCTGAAAAGCGCCATGATGCACGGGAAGCCATGTATCAGGAGGCAAAGGCCATGGTCCTGAACGTGCGGACCAGGATGCCCCGCCTTGGGACTCGAAAGCTGTACCACCTGTTGAAGGACGCATTTTCCGCAAAGGGAATCAGGCTCGGACGTGATGGGTTGTTTTCCCTGCTGCGGCGAGAGCATATGCTCATCAAGCGACGGAAAAACTATACAAAGACAACCAACTCGAAGCATTGGCTAAAAAAGCATCCCAACTTGTTGAAAGATGTTCAACCGAGATGTCCTGAGCAGGTGTTCGTAAGCGACATTACCTACGTGAATACACGTGAGCAAACATGCTATCTGTCGCTGGTGACAGATGCATTCAGCCGGAAGATAATGGGATACAACGTGAGCCGGGATCTCAGTGCGGAAAGCACAACCAAAGCGCTGGACGCGGCAGTTGAAAACAAGCGAAGGAGGGTGAATACAATTCACCATTCAGATCGAGGACTCCAATACGCTTCTTCGGTCTACCAGAGAAAACTCCAGGAATCCGGCATGGTTCCTTCCATGACAGATGGCTATGACTGCTATCAAAATGCCTTGGCGGAACGGATGAATGGAATTCTGAAGCAAGAGTTCATGGTCACCAAATGCAACGACTTTGCAGAGCTCAATACCCTGGTGAGGGAATCCGTTGAGATATACAATTCACAACGGCCACATCTCAGCCTAGGAATGAGAACGCCAAACGATGTACACGAATCAGGCTGTGGGGCTAGCCCCACAGCCTGATTGAAACCTTCAAAAACCGTCAACCTATTTCAGGACGGCTCACACTAAAATTCAGTCGATTATTTGAACGTCTTGCCACTCCACCCAAACAGGTGCCGTTCAATGGAACCGAAAGAGATGTACGCGCGTTCGGACGCTACACCGAGAGCCTGCTGTATCACCACAGCCAAAGCTGCAGAGAACTCTTCGGTACGATCTTCCGGCAGGCCGATGGAGTCAAGTGTAACAAAGGCGGCCGGGCTGTCCTCACCGCCGAACAGCATGGTTTTGTCATGCTCAACGATGGTCAGGACATAGGACTCGGGCTTGCCCAGCATATCCGCCACAACAGAAGAAAAATGCTGAGCTGTTTTTACAGGCTCATCCAGCGAAACGTTGGTCTCCACTTTGATCAGCGGCATGCAGCCTCCCTATAGCGTGATGGTTCCTTTCATGTACGTCACGGCCTGTCCGGCGATCTTCACCCTGTCGCCCAGATTGGCACATTCCAGAACCCCACCGCGTCGGGATGCCTGATACGCAATCAGGGAATCTTTACCCAAGCGGGCAGCCCAGTAGGGAACGAGCGTGCAGTGGGCAGAACCGGTAACCGGATCTTCCAGAATGCCCTCTTCAGGCACAAAGGTGCGGGAAACAAAGTCGTAATCTAGGCCCGGAGCCGTGCAGATCATGCATACGCCATCGAGCTGAACAACCTTGGCAAAATCAGGTTTGAGATCCCGAACAGTCTGTTCATCCTCAAACACGGCCATCATGTCGCGTTTGCCCATGAACAGTAAATCAGGACGAACACCGAGGGCATCGGACACCCGCTCGGTCACCTGTATTTCTCGCACGCCCCATGCCGGGAAATCCATGGAGTATCGTCCGTTGTCACGGTCCACAAAAAGACGGCCGCTTTTGGTCTCAAAGACAACGGCCTGATCGGTGTAATCGAGAAACTCGTAGATGACATGGGCGCTTGCCAACGTGGCATGACCACACAGGTCAACTTCGGTTTCCGGCGTGAACCAGCGCAATTCGAAGTACTCGCCTTTGCGGACGAAGAAAGCGGTCTCGGACAGATTGTTCTCTTCAGCGATATGCTGCATCAACTCGTCGGACAGCCACTCATACAAAGGGATAACCGCTGCAGGATTACCGCTGAAAACCTCTTCGGCGAATGCGTCCACCTGATAGATTTCCAGTTCCATGGTTCCCCCTTGTGTTAAAATGTCTGCTTGAACAAGTCGTCAGCCGATGCGGGAACATCCTGACCGCTGGAAGTATCCGGCGCCATTTCCGTGGGCTCTGTTCCTGCCTTGAAGGGAAGGAAGTAGTCACGCTTGGAGCTTGGCGATGCCAGCTTGCCGGAGTCCCCATCTACACGGACCATAACAATTCCCGGAGGCTGGGGGAAGTCCTCGTACGGATAATCCTCTTCCACCTCTTTGCGGTACATGACCCAGATGGGACTGGCCGCACGGGAGCCGGTCTCCCATTTACCCATGGGTGTGAGCTGATCAAAGCCAACGAAAACACCGGTGAGGAGGTAGGGAGAATAGCCCATATACCAGGCATCCTGTTCCATGTTGGACGTGCCGGTCTTACCCGCCACAGGTCTTCCGAGGACCTTGGCTCGCCAGCCGGTGCCATTCTGGACAACGTGTTTCATGAGCGTCGCCATGATGTATGCGGTCTGCGGGCTGATGGCATCGACAGTCTCGGGCTCGGACTTATACATTTCTTCGCCCCACGCTGACTTGACGGACAGCACGGTGCGCGGCTTGATGTAGGAACCGTCGCGAGCAAAGGCCGTGTAGGCTTCACAGAGATTGTAGAGTGTCACAACACCTGAACCGAGCGCCACGGACAAATCTTCCGGGAAATCAGCTTCCAGACCCAACGCCTTGGCTCGGTCAATGATCCGCCTGATGCCGATCTTCTGCGCCACACGAATGGTGACGAGGTTCTTGGATTTGACAAGGGCCGTGCGGAGCAATGTCGGCCCTTCATAGGTGCCTTCAAAGTTCTCGGGACGCCACAGTTTGCCCTTTTCATCATCGGCGTAAACAATCGGCGCATCGAGCAACATGCTTGCAGGAGTCAAGCCGCTGTCTATGGCTGTAGAATATACCACAGGCTTGAAAGCGGAACCGGGCTGGCGCTTGGCCTGAGTGGCGCGGTTGAACTGACTTTTATGGAACGAATAGCCACCGACTAGGGCTACCACTTCACCGTTTTTCGGCTCTACAGAAACCAGCGCTCCTTCGACTTCGGGCATCCGCTCAAGGTCGAGAACCCACGTGCCTTCGGGTTTCTCGGGAGACTTGTCCACCGTGGCCCATACAACATCACCCTTTTTGAGAATCTTGCGGGCATCAGTCGGGTTGGGCACATCTTCATGGCTTTTCTTGATATCCGGCTCGCGAACCCACCAGAGATTCTTGATGGGAATAATTCCCTTGAATTTACCAAACCGGACATAAACAGTATCTTTCTGGACCTTGTCCACATACGCTTTAAACGGATCGGACTTTTCCAGTAAATTTTCCGTATCCTGCGGCCCTTCATCCAATATGATGGCAGCATCGGCCGGACTGACATTGGCCTCTGGTCCGATCCAACCACGGCGCTTGGCGGAATTGAGCAAGCCACGTCGCACAGACTTCTCGGCTGCTTCCTGATGCTTGAGATCACAGGGAGTCGTGACAGTCAGACCGGCGTGATACACGGCCTCTTCGCCAAACTCTTCGATGAGCCAGCGACGTACTTCTTCGAGATAGTACGCCCCAACACCCCAGGACGGATCAGGCATGGCCTTGAGCTCAATCTCCTCAGCCATGGCTTCCTCATACTGCTCCGGGGTGATCCATTGCAGATTACGCAACTGCTGTAATACGTAGCGCTGACGAAGCTTGGCCTGCTCCCAGTTACGGTAGGGATTGTAACGGCTGGGAGCCTGAGGCAAACCGGCCAGCATGGCGGATTCAGCAATGGTCAGGTCCTTGGCATGCTTGGCAAAATAGGAACGGGCAGCAGCCTCAATTCCATAGGAACGGGCGCCCAGATAAATCTGATTGAGATAGATGGTGAGGATTTCATCCTTGGTCAGATAATTCTCCAACCGGAAGGCAAGGATGGCCTCTTTGAGCTTGCGTCGGTAGCTCCGCTCAGAAGTCAGGAGCAGGCGCTTGATGATCTGCTGCGTGATGGTGGAGCCGCCCTGCTTGGTGCGTCCAGCCTTGACGTTGGCAACAAAAGCGCGGGCAATAGCGGTGATATCAACACCGTCGTGCTCGTAAAAGCTTGCATCTTCCGCTGCGAGAAATGCTTTTGGCGCCCACTCGGACATCTGATCGAGGGTGACCAGAAAACGCTTTTCCTTATAGAAGTACCCGAGGACCTGATTGTCCTTGGCATAAACAGTAGTAACCAGCGACGGATTATAGTCGGTAATGTTCTTGAATCCGGGTAAATCCTTGGAAGCCCATTGATACAGGCCTATGGCACCGCCAACACCGAGCACCACACAGACAAGAAACACCACAAGCAGAATTTTCAATATTTTCATAGATATCAGAAACCTTTGTTAACCTTGCACGCCCCTTTGGTCGGCGGCAGCCCCCATACCAGACGCAATCGTCCGTACAGGTCTTTCACATCGGCTTTATTCATGTCCAACGAACGCAGCATCCGAATGAGCGTCCGTTCCTCCCGTCTGGCCAGACAGATGGGAGAATCAAAAAATATGACATCACAACCGACCATCCAAAAAGGAAACAGGCGGCAGTAATACGGGCGGGCTTCCTTGGGAATCTCGCACCCTTCCGGACCGAGAAAACGACAGGCGCCCATGGTGTCCACGGCAAGACGAAAATGCTCTTTTCCTTCAGGAAACAGCTCGCGAACCAATTCTTCCTCACCGGGGAACAACCGGCATACGTAGTCCACAAATGCCTTGGAATTGGGTGACAGGACAAAACCGCCGGTATGCGGCACGTGCTCCTGAATCCGCTCTTTCTCTATCTGTGAGAGCGGGAAGCAGAATTCCTCCTGACCGGTGGCAATGCGGCAGCACGTGGGGCCCTGCAAGGAACACCGTCTGCAAACATCGCTATCGCCCACTTGGGTCAGAGTCATGAATTCTCCCGCCACAAGGCGGCTTATTTGGCCGGGCCGGAACCGGAAAAACGCAGAGCGCCCTTGCCCAGCAGGTCATGCAGGTGGACCATCCCCACCAGTGCGCCATCATCATTGACCACTGGCAGAACTGTTATCTCATTCTGCTCCATCACATCAAGGACATGAGCCGAGGATTCACCCACCGTAGCCCGCTTCGGGCCTCGGGTCATGACTTCCGCCACCGGACGGTTCAGGTCAAAGGGACCACAGCACACCTCGCGGCGCACATCGCCATCCGTAAACACGCCCTCAAGCAGACCGTTTTCATCAATAATGCCCACGAGACCAAGGCCTCCGGCATTCAAAATTTCCAACGCATCTTTCAACGAAGCATCCACGCTGACCGTCGGCAAGTTGTCGCGGTGCATGAGTTGATCCACGCAGGATGCCAATCGCTGACCGAGTGAACCACCCGGATGAAACTTCTTGAAATCATCACGGCCAAAGGACTTCCACTCCATCAGGCAGACCGCAAGCGCATCCCCCACTGCCAACTGTGCAGTGGTGGACGCCGTGGGAGCCAGCCCGATAAGGCAGGCTTCCTTGGGAACGCTGACCTGAATGGTGATGTCCGACAGCTCAGCCATGGCCGAGGCCGTATTACCGGTCATGCAGATAACGGTCGCCCCGATGGCCTTAAGCGTCGGGATGATCGCATTAACCTCATCCGTGCCGCCGGAATTGGACAGGGCGAGGATGACGTCCTCATCCCTGAGCATGCCCATATCGCCATGCGCCCCTTCCACCGGATGGAGGAAAAAGGAAGGCGTTCCGGTGCTCGACAATGTAGCCGCAATCTTTCGACCGACAAGGCCGGATTTGCCAACGCCGGTAACGACCACGCGCCCGGTACATTGGGCCATGGCCGTCACGGCCTTTTCAAACGAAGGTCCCAGCTGCTGACTGACCGACTGCAATCCTTCGATTTCAGTTTGCAGTACGTCACGAGCCAGTTTCAGCCAGTCATTATTGGCAGAGGTGCATTCCATCAGGTGATGCTCCGTTAACAGTATTCCTTGATGATCCCGGGAGTGGCTTCGAGACAATCCTTGCCCATCTTGTCTGCCAGAGGAATGGGATAATTACCGTCGAAACAGGCGAGACACCAGGCATCGTCTGCGGTCACGGAATCCACCAGACCGGGGATGGTCAGATAGTGCAGCGACTCAATGCCGAGGAAGCGCGCGATATCTTCGGGGCTGTGATTTGCGGCAATCAGTTCACCCTTTGAGGAGAAGTCGATGCCGTAATAACATGGATGCTTGATGGGCGGGCAACTGACACGCAGGTGAATTTCCCGAGCGCCGAGTTCGCGAAGCTTTTTCACACGGGCACGGATGGTCGTGCCGCGAACGATGGAGTCCTCGACAATGACGATACGTTTGCCCTGGACCATGGATTTGACCGGATTGAGCTTCACTCGAACAGAGAAATCGCGCATGTCCTGCGAAGGCTGAATGAATGTTCTGCCCACGTAGTGGTTGCGGATCATCGCCAGCTCCAGCGGCAGACCGGATTCCTGGGAATACCCAACAGCAGCGTAGTTCCCTGAATCAGGGAACGGCATGACAAAGTCGGCATCGACCGGGGCTTCCTTGGCGAGCATGGCACCCATGGCCTTGCGGCGTTCATAGACGACATCACCGAAAACAGTGGAGTCGGGACGAGCAAAGTAGATGAGTTCGAAGATACACTGGCGTTTCGGCTGGGAATCGCAGTAGTGCGTGCTCGACATCTTCCCGTCCTGGACGACAATCATCTCCCCGGGATTGAGCGGACGGAGGTACTCGGCCTCCACCAGATCGAACGCACAGGTCTCCGAAGCAAAGACGTAGGAATCACCTACGCGCCCCAAAGCCAGAGGACGGACGCTATTGGGGTCCTTGATGGCGATGAGCTTGTCATTGGCCAGGATCAACATGGAAAAAGCGCCGCGGATGCGCTTGCACGCTTCAGCTATGGCCTTTTCAATGGAATCCGTTTCATGCAGGAACTTGATGATGAGGTGGGCGATAACTTCCGTATCCATGGTGGTCTGGAAGATGGAGCCGTTCTGCTCCAGTTCACGACGCAACTCATAGGTGTTCACGAGGTTGCCGTTATGCGCCAACGCCAATCGCAGGTTGCCGTGGCGAACGATAAAGGGCTGCGCATTTCTGATCAGGGAAGCACCGGTTGTGGAATACCGGATGTGTCCCATGGCGATATTGCCCTTGAGTTCCTTGCTCAGGTGGCGTTCGCTGAACACGTCCGCCACCAGGCCCATTCCCTTCTGCTCACGAATCTTTTCGCCATCCCAGGTAACAATACCCGCGGACTCCTGCCCACGATGCTGCTGGGCATACAGTCCGAAGTAGGTCATTCTGGCAGCTTCTTTGCTGCCGTAGATACCGAATAATCCGCAATACTCTTTTTTCATGCCGTCTCTCTCGTCAATGAAGGCGCTTATTGGCCGTAGTATTTTTGGAGGGACTCGACCTTGAGGCCTGTCTCCTTGAGTTCGTGAATTGCCTGAGCAATGGCCCGGGCACCCGCCACCGTGGTGGTGTAGGGAATGTCATACAGCAAGGTGTTCTGGCGGATCATCTTGGCATCACCAACAGTCTTCTTTCCGGAAGGCGTGTTGATGACCAGATCGAAGTCGCCATTTTTGATGTGATCAACCACATGCGGCCGCTGTCCTTCGTGTACTTTGTAGACCTTGCGGACATCCACACCCTTTTCGATGAGGAAGTCGGCGGTGCCTCCGGTCGCAACAACCTCGAAGCCCATGGCCAGGAAGTCTTTTGCCACCAGTACAATTTTGGACTTGTCCCAATCGTTGACCGACATGAAGACGGTTCCGCCTGTGGGCAGCTTTTGTCCTGCAGCCAGCTGCGATTTCATGTAGGCAAGGCCGAAGCTCGGATCGATACCCATGACTTCACCGGTGGAGCGCATTTCAGGCCCGAGAAGGATGTCGACATTGGGGAAGCGGCTGAACGGGAACACGGACTCCTTGACGGAAACGTGTCCGCGCTTGCGCATGCTCTTGGGATCGAGATCCTTGAGCTTCTCGCCCAGCATGACGCGTGTGGCGAGCTTTGCCAGCGGAACGCCGGTGGCTTTCGACACGAACGGCACCGTACGGGAAGCGCGCGGGTTGACCTCGATGATGTACACTTCGCCGTCCTTGATGGCGAACTGCACGTTCATCAGGCCGACAACGCCAAGCTCTTTGGCCATGGCAATGGTCTGCCGCTCGATCTCGCGGATGAGTTCCGGGCTGAGGGAGTACGGAGGAAGAACCGATGCGGAATCACCGGAGTGAATGCCCGCTTCTTCGATGTGCTCCATGACGCCGCCGATGTACACATCGTCACCGTCAGCCAACGCATCAACATCCACTTCGATCGCGTATTCGAGGAATTTATCGATAAGCGTGGGATGCTCGGGCGAGACCCGTGCGGAGTGACGGAAGTAGTGCTCGAATTCGTCCATGGAGTAGACGATGTCCATTCCACGTCCACCGAGGACGTAGGAAGGACGAAGCACCAGCGGGAAGCCGAGGTTTTCGGCGATCTCGCGGGCTCCGCTCATGGACATGGCCGTTCCGTTGGGCGGCTGCTTGAGATTGAGCTTGTTCAGGAACTGCTTGAAGCGCTCGCGATCCTCGGCACGGTCAATGGCGTCAGGGCTGGTACCGATCAAAGGCACGCCTGCGTTCATCAGCCGGATGGCAAGGTTGAGCGGAGTCTGGCCACCAAACTGGACGATGACTCCATCGGGCTTTTCAAAGTCGATGATGTTCATGACATCCTCGAAAGTCAACGGCTCGAAGTAGAGCTTGTCCGAGGTATCGTAGTCGGTGGAAACGGTCTCAGGGTTCGAATTGACCATGATCGACTGAACTCCCAGTTCCTTCAACGTGAAGGAGGAGTGACAGCAGCAGTAGTCGAATTCGATTCCCTGCCCGATCCGGTTGGGACCACCACCAAGAATGACGATCTTCTTGATGTCGTCACGCTTGTTCTCCTGACCGGTTTCATAGGTCGAGTAGTAATACGGGGTATACGCCTCAAACTCGGCAGCACAGGTATCGACGAGATAGTAGGTCGGCTCGACACCAAGCTCTTTGCGCATGGTTCGGATAGCGTCTTCACTGGTCCGCCACATGGCAGCAAGCTGCGCATCGGAATAGCCGTATTCCTTGGCCTCGCGGAGCATGTCTTCCATGCCCTCGACATCTGCACCGACGCCTTCGGACTTGCCGAATGCGATCAGGCGCTGTTCCATCTCAAATATTTCGACGAACTGATGCAGGAACCACGGATCGACCTTGCAGGCCTCATGCACCTCTTCGACGGTCATGCCGCACCGGAGCGCATTGCGCAGGGCAAAAATGCGCTCGGAGTTGGGACGGCGCAGAAGCTTGAGCACTTCAGACTTGTCGATATCACAGGTATCAAAGCGCTTGCCCAGACCGATGTGACCGGTCTCCAGGGAGCGTAGCCCTTTCTGGAGCGCTTCCTTGAAGGTTCGGCCGATGGCCATGGTCTCACCAACGGATTTCATGGCTGTGGTGAGATAGTCCTCGGTGCCGGGGAACTTCTCAAAGGTGAACCGGGGGATCTTGATGACACAGTAGTCAATGGCCGGTTCAAAGGAAGCCATGGTCTCGCGAGTGATGTCGTTGGGTATTTCGTCCAGGGTGTAACCGACAGCGAGTTTGGCTGCGATCTTGGCGATGGGAAACCCGGTGGCCTTGGAAGCCAGAGCCGACGAACGGGACACACGCGGATTCATTTCGATGATGATGATCTCACCATCTTCCGGGTTGACGGCGAACTGCACGTTGGAACCGCCGGTCTCAACGCCGATCTCACGCATGACGGCCAGCGATGCGTCACGCAGGCGCTGATACTCGTCGTCGCTCAGGGTCTGTGCCGGAGCGACCGTGATCGAGTCACCGGTGTGCACACCCATGGGGTCGAGGTTTTCGATGGAACAAATGATGACACAGTTGTCCTTCTTGTCCCGCATGACCTCAAGCTCGTATTCCTTCCAGCCGAGGATGGAACGTTCGAGCATGATTTCGCTTTTCATGGAAAGAGCAAGGCCGTTGGAGCAGATTTCTTCCAGCTCCTCCATGTTGTAAGCAACGCCACCACCGGAACCGCCCAGCGTATAGGCGGGTCGAACAATGATCGGGAACGGAATCTTCTGCCCCCACTCACGCACGTCGTCCATGTTTCGGCAAATGCCGGATTCCGGCATGCCCAGGCCGATGTTCTCCATGGCCTGTCGAAATTCTTCACGCGATTCGGCTTTGTTGATGGCCTCGATGTTGGCACCGATCAGTTCCACATTGAACTTTTCAAGGATGCCCATGTCGGCAACGGCCAATGCCGTATTCAGTCCGGTCTGTCCCCCCAAAGTCGGCAAAAGAGCGTCGGGACGCTCTTTCTCAATGATTCGGGCTACGGTTTCCGGCTCAATAGGCTCTATGTAGGTGGCATCCGCCAACTCGGGGTCGGTCATGATTGACGCAGGATTCGAGTTGACCAAAACAACCTCGTACCCTTCTTCTTTCAGGGCTTTGAGTGCTTGGGTGCCCGAATAGTCGAACTCGCAGGCCTGCCCGATAACAATAGGGCCGGACCCGATCAACATGATCTTTTTGATGTCTGTGCGTTTCGGCATTCTTTATGAAAAGTTGAAGTTACGGCATTTTTCAGGTCGGGAAAAACAGTTAGCTCGTCCGTCCAGCCAGGCAACGCCGCCACCCGCCGGACAAGCAGATTACATATAGTGTTATGCGCCGAAACGCAATGCAAAAACATGACGATTCCCATACGGAACCAAGACGAATCCTCGACATCCCTACTTTGTTTTACCAGTTGCCAAAACGTGTTAGCCCCTCATGACAATGCCGGTATTATACCGAGGATAGCGTCCATGACTTACCGCAGTTCTGCCATTCAATCAGCCATGTTAGCCTCTCCTCCTCCCCTCCCGAACACCCACTTAGCGAATCTCCTCTTTTCCGTTGACAGTGTCGATCTTGAAACTTATTCTCAACCTCAACAAACTTTGAGGGAAGCTATGACACAAAAACCGTTGACCCATTACCCGTCCGGGAGTGTGGTCCGTGTTGCCGACATTAACGGCGGACAAGGAGCTCGCTCCCGAATGCTGGCACTTGGAATGACTCCCGGCTGTCCCGTGGAAGTTCTGGCCGAAGACCACAGTGGCTGCCGTGTTCGAGTACGGGGATCCGAAGTGGTCCTATGCTGCGGACTGGCTGAAAAAATCCTGGCAGTCGAGAACGAAGCGTCGGAAGGACCGCACTGCGACTGCTGCCCGACCCAGCACATGAAAGCATCCTAACCAACTGACAACACATATTTTTACAAACGCCCTGCCCCTCACAGCCAGGGCGTTTCCTATTGCTCCCCCTGTTCACTCGCCAAATATCGCTTTTGTCATCTTATAACCTGTTTCCACTTGAATTGATCTGCGAGAATGATACGCTCCAAAACAGGAACCAGAGGAGCGTAACGTATGTCCCTTCCTATCAAAATCGGAATAAGTGCCTGCCTGTTGGGAGAGAAGGTCTGCCGTGACGGCGGCCATGCCCGAGACCTGCATGCTGCCGAAGAACTGGCCAAATATGTGGAGTTCGTTCCGCTGTGCCCGGAGTTGGCCTGTGGCATGGGTATCCCCCGAGAAGAAGTACGGCAGATTGATTGCGCCGGAGACATTCGCCTTATCGGTCGCGACTCTGGGGAAGACTGGACGCAACGGATGGACCGCTGGTGCCACAAGGTGCTGCCCGATCTCGAATCCGAGCATCTTGACGGCTTCATTCTGAAAAGCGACTCGAACTCCTGCGGCCTACAACGGGCAACCATCCATTCGACTATCGGCAAACCGGCTCGACGTGGCACCGGATACTTTACTCGAAAACTTGTCGAGCACTTCCCTCTTCTGCCTATTGAAACGGCTTCGCGCCTCACCAATCCCATCGCACGAGAAAACTTCGTTCGCCGGGTCTTTATACTCAGCAGATGGAGGGACATGCTTAACAAAGGCATGCAAATCGGGAACCTCGTTGATTTTCACACCCGCCACAAATTGATCATTCGCGCCCACGACCTGAAAGGCTACAGACAGTTATGCCGATTGCTCGGAGAAAGCTCCGTTTTCAATGTTGACGAAATTTTCGACACCTATGCCACACTCCTGTTTCAGTCACTCAAGCTCAAAGCCACGCCAAGAAAAAATGCCGACGTGCTCATGCACGCAATCAGCTATCTCAAGCAGGAGCTCGACAAAGGTGACAAGCAGGACCTGACGGCACAGATCAATGCGTACAAGGCTAGGAAAATCCCGCTACTCATCCCTGTGACGCTTATTAATCATTTTGCTCGCAAGCATGACAAACAATACTTGTTGCAACAGCTGTTTTTCAATCCGGACAGCACGGAACTAAAACTTCTCAACCATTTATAGGACCATCATGAAAGATCGTATCCGCATAGGCATCAGCGCCTGCCTTCTTGGTGAAAACGTTCGGTATGACGGCCAATCGGCCCTGGCGAAGCACTTAACCGGCACCCTAGCCGACTATTTGGAATTTCGTCCTGTGTGCCCGGAAGTCGGGTGCGGCATGCCTGTCCCCCGTGAAGCCGTACGATTGGTAGGCACGCCCGAGAATCCACGTCTGGTAGGAAGGCAAAGCGGCAAGGATTGGACTGATACCATGCGCCAATGGGCTGAAGGCACCCTGGATAAGCTCGCGGATGAGCGGCTTTGCGGTTTTATTTTCAAAGCCAAATCGCCATCCAGCGGCATGGAACGAATCAAGATTTATCCAGAAGAAGGCGGCCAGCCGGTCAGCTATGCCGGGGTTGGCCTGTTTGCCGGCATGTTCATGGACCGTTTTCCGCTGATGCCGGTTGAAGACGACGGACGAATGCACGACATTAGGCTGCGTTCCAACTTTATCGAGCGCATCTTTGTTGAACACCGCTGGAACAAGCTGTTAGACGAAGGCAAGACCATGAAAGGGCTTATCGATTTCCACTCACGCCACAAGATGCTGATTCGCTCGCATGATGTGGCGGGATACAGAGAACTCGGCAAACTGGTGGCTGATGGGAAGAACCTCGGCATCGAAACGCTCTTTGATCAGTATCATGCTCGACTTGCCAAAGCGCTATCGCTCAAGCCGACCATCAAGAAGAACGTGGATGTTCTCATGCACATCCTCGGCTACTTCAAAAAGATGCTTACAGGTGATGAAAAGCAGGAATGTCTCGAAATCATAGAGAACTACCGAAACAATCTGGTGCCCCTCATTGTTCCGGTCACGCTCATGAACCATTATGTCCGCAAGTACGATGTCGCGTATTTGAAGGAACAATATTACCTGAACCCGCACCCGCTGGAGCTGAAACTCCGTAATCACGCCTGATGTTATGCCATTTTCAGTGATGCGCGTGCCGGTTCCAACAGAAGCCGGATGCCCCGAACGTCGCCACCATTTCGGACCCAGGACCGAAGGGTGTCGGCGTTTTTATCGACAACGGGGTGACTGTTGCCGTAGCGGGCCTGCTTGAGCAAGCCTGCCGCCATTTCCGGATAATGCTTGGCAGCACTGAGGCAGGCCAGCAAATTCAGACAAAGTTCGTTGGCAGGGAACCCGAGTGTCATGGATTTCGCCAATGGCAGCATCACATCTCGGTAACGTCGCGCCTTGAAATAGGCCACGGCCAAATCGAACTGAGCTGTATGGAGATCAGGAAAGATACCACACACAGCTTCCCGCTCCGCGACTGTATAGTCCGGCACATCAACCGCATATGGAGTGCCGTCCGGGTGTCGAAGCGTCATGTCGAAACCATATTCTCTCACAAGGTCATACGCCTGATCCGCCTCTTCAACTGGCAAACTCAGCTCCAGATGCTGGCATCCGGCAAGCCGCATTGCATGCAACTGGACTCGGGTAGGCAAGGAGTCAAGACGTGCGCTCCAGAGCACATTGATTTTACACGTACGCATCTCGCTACAAAACGAGATAGCGCTCAACTCATCCCGAAACAGAGCCTCATCCTGAAAGATAAGACACTGCAAGTCATGATGAGCAATCTCGACCGCCACATCCGCAAGGCTCCCCCCTTCCGATGATGTGACAATACCTGCTCCGGTGTACTTCGCCGAGCCATTCCCCATGGTTCGACGAGTCAATAATCGTAATTTCATTATCCACCCCGAGCCGACACGAGTTTGTTTTTTTGACGGCTCGAAGCTGCATTTGCAAAGACTTTGCCAAACAAAAAGGCCCGTCGATAACGACGGGCCTTTGATACGTACAGCGAATATATTCTAACTTGCTTTACTTCCAGGAGGAACCTCGCCGGAAGGAGTCAACAGTTCCATGGAGTCGCCATGCTTCACAGCCAGGATCATTCCCTGAGAAAGCTGCTTGCGGAGTTTGCGTGGTTTCAGGTTCACAACCACTACTACCTGCCTGCCGACAAGATCATCCGGGGAGAAGAAATCGGCAATACCTGCAACAACTTGTCGCAGCTTGTCATCGCCTGTATCCACCCGGACCAACAGCAGACGATCAGCATCAGGATGCTTCTCGACTTCCTTGACGGTTCCAACGCGCATGTCGATTTTCTGGAAATCTTCAAACTCGATGGTCGGCACCTCGTCCTGTCCGCTTTTCTTGGATTGTTTTTTCTGCTTTTTCCCTTTTGCTCCGTTTTTCCCGGATTCCGCTTCAGGCTTGGCCTCGGGAAGCTCGACACGGGGGAACAAAGTGGAGGTCTTGGCAACCTGGGTACCGGATTCGAGCAGTCCCCAGACATCCAATTCCTTGGGCAGGTTGACCTTCTCGGAATCAAAGGCAATCCCGAGGTGGGACAGCATTTTCTCACTGGCTTCGGGCATGACCGGCCACAGGTGGACAGCGATCTTGCGCATGTTCTCCAGCAGGACATAAATCACTGTGGAGAGACGTCCCATGTCTTCGTTCTTGAACAAAGTCCAGGGAGCGGTGGCATCAATGTACTTGTTCAGGCCGCGCACCAGTTCCCACAGCCCTTCCAGACCGCGGGAAAAACGCATTTCCCCAAAGTGGTCCTGGAATGCTTTCATGGCTTCCTGACCGAGCTTCTTGATTTCGGCTTCTTCGATGTCTTCGATATCGGGACGAGGAATCTCGCCACCGAAATACTTGTGGGTCATGGAGACCGTGCGGTTGAACAGGTTGCCGAGATCATTTGCCAGTTCAGCATTGAGGCGACCGACAAGGGCTTCCTCGGAGAAGCTGGAATCCTGACCGAAGACCATGTCGCGCAACAGGAAATAACGGAACGCATCCAGGCCGTAAGTGTCCTTCATGGCCAGCGGCTCAACAACGTTGCCGATGGACTTGGACATCTTGGTATCCTTGACCAGCCAGTAGCCGTGCACGTTGAGATGCTGGTAGGGTTCGATACCTGCGGCCTTGAGCATTGTGGGCCAGAAAATGGCGTGGGGCTTGAGGATATCCTTGGCGATGAGATGGTTGGCGCTGGGCCAGTATTTCTCGAACTTCTCGCCTTCGGGGTAATCCAGAGCAGTGATGTAGTTGATGAGTGCATCGAACCAGACATAGGTTACGTACTCTTCATCAAAGGGCAGCTCGATACCCCATGTCAGGCGGGATTTCGGACGGGAGATACACAGATCTTCCAATTCGCCGGATTCAAGAAGGCTCATGACTTCATTTCTGTACCGCTCGGGGCGAATGAAATCAGGATTATTGGTGATATGCTCTTTCAACCATTGCTGATATTTCGACATTTTGAAGAAGTAGTTCTTCTCAGCAATATATTCAGGCACGGTTTGGTGGTCCGGGCATTTTCCGTCCACCAGTTCTTTCTCGGTATAAAAACGCTCACAGCCAAAGCAATAGTGCCCGCCGTATTCACCGAAGTAGATATCCCCGGAGTCGTAAACCTTTTGAAGGATGTCCTGAACGACTTTCTTGTGGCGAGGTTCCGTTGTCCGGATGAAATCGTTGTTGGAAACGTTCAAGTTGGGCCACAGGTCGCGGAACAAGGCGCTGATGGTATCAACGTATTCCTGTGGTGACTTTCCTTCGCCCTCGGCTGCCTGCACGATTTTATCTCCGTGCTCGTCCGTACCTGTAAGAAAATAGGCATCCTCGCCCATGAGTCGATGAAAACGCGCTATCGAATCGGCCACAATGGCACTATACGCATGCCCCAGGTGAGGCTTGGCGTTCACGTAGAAAATGGGAGTGGTAATGTAAAAAGGCTTCAAACTGAATCTCCTTATCCCGTCGCAGATGACCGGCGGGATAGTTACTTCCTTGGCCTGCGTCGACGCCTTCTGGGTCTACGAGGCTTTTTGTTTTTATTATCTTCCCCGGAACCGTCAGTGTCAGGCTTTCCCGAACGGGATTTCGGCTTGCGCGATCGTTCCTGTCGCGGCTTGTCCTGACCGGTTTTCCCCTTGGCCGGACGCTTTTCGCTCTTCTTGCCGGGTCCGGCGCTCCCCTTGTCTTCCGAAGGGGCTCCGTCTGGAGTATCTTTGCCAGCATTGGCCGCAGGTTTGGGAGGTTTACGCCCACTGCGGCGGCCTTTATTGTTGCGATTGTTCGCCTCTTCTATGGCCTCTTTGCTGGGCGGCTTGTTAACTATTTCGTTCCATTCGTCAATGGAAACTTCTTTTTCTTCAAATCCCTCCGTCAATAACGACAAGGTTTTCTTGAAGAAATTTGATCTTAGAACTTTTACAGCTCCCATGGATGTCGTATATTTTTTCCCCACTTTGGGACACATGCGGTGAAACTCTTCATACCCCTTCTGCTCAAAGCTCAGGCAGCAGAGAAGTCGACCACAAATTCCCGAAATCTTTGTCGGATTCAAGAAAAGATTCTGTTCCTTGGCCATCTTGATGGTCACGGGAACAAACTTGCGCATGAATCGACGGCAGCAGCACATCTGGCCGCAGTTGCCGATTGCGCCAAGCATCTGTGTTTCATGGCGAACCCCGATCTGACGAAGCTCGATCCTGGTCCGGTATTCACGCACCAGATCCTTGATCAGTTCGCGAAAGTCGATCCGCCCGGGGGCTGTGAAGTAGAATATCATTTTGGAGCGATCAAAAAACACTTCGACTTCGACCAGTTTCATGCCGAGTTTGTGTTTCGTGATGCATTTGCGGCAGAACTTGTAGGCATCCTTGGACAGTTCTTCGTTCTCTGCCACGGACTCCATGTCTTTTTCGTTGGCAAGACGATAGATGGGCTTGTGCCCTTCCTCATCTTCCCCGATTTCCACAGGCGCCTGTTTGGTCAGTATGACCTTGCCAAGCCCCATGCCCTGATCGGTCTTGACGATAACGTGCTGCCCTTCGCGCACCACGAACGGCCCTGAACCGAAGTAGTACACCTGACCGTAATCATTGAATTTAACACCAAGTATTTGGCTCATGAATTCTTTATCCTATCTATATATAAACCCGTCCTGCGGGTGAGCATTTGTCGTGAAGAAGGAGTAACATATTAGAAAAAGGCAACATGAGCAAATCACCGCTCAATACATAAAACGGGCGAACGCCCAAAAGGCGTCCGCCCGGGGAACATGCCATGATCTTTTGAAATATTACAGAAGCCCAAGACTCCTGACTTCAGATAGAAGCTTCTCTTCATCGATGGGCTTGACGAGATAGGAAGTTGCACCGCCAAGAAAAAAGGCATCGTGGGTTTCTTTCTTGTCATCCAACATGGTGGTGACAATAACCTTGGCCTCGTTTTGAGGAGCGACCTTGTGCTCTTTTTCGATGGCCCGAATTTCCCGCAATGCCTGCTGGCCGTCCATTTCCGGCATCAACAAATCCAGACAGATGAGGTCATACCGCTCGCCGTCCTTAACCCCACGCCGAAACGCTTCAATGGCTTCCTCGCCGTTGACGGCAATATCGCACTGAGCCACACCGCGCAGGATCTCATGGATCATGTTCCGACTATAAAAATCATCATCAACGATCAACGCTTTCATGCTCGCCTCCACGAGTGATAGTTACCTACCTCTAACGGCATAGATATTTGGCAT
Organism: Pseudodesulfovibrio profundus; assembly: GCF_900217235.1. Lineage (NCBI taxonomy): Bacteria > Pseudomonadati > Thermodesulfobacteriota > Desulfovibrionia > Desulfovibrionales > Desulfovibrionaceae > Pseudodesulfovibrio > Pseudodesulfovibrio profundus. Next base: position 1,277,567 of record NZ_LT907975.1, read on the forward strand.
TTTATCATGGAAAAATCAACTCAGGTCAGCAGTTTTCCACTTTGGAACAAGAAGATAGTGCAAGGTTTCTCAACACACGCATTTCACAGGGAATTTTCAGCACAGGGCCACAATCAACCGGGCTCACCCAACTGGATGAAAATACGTGCGTTTTCAACTTCCTCATCCAGTGACCCCATTTCCTTGATCAGTCCATTGAGGTCCAATGAAAAACGATCCTGAATGGGCTGTGGCAGTTCAAGAACCGTATAATCCCCTGCCGACCCGAAAGCGAGCTTCTTGGCTATCTGGTCAGCAACAAAGACACAATCCACCAGTTGTGAAGGCTTGCCCTCAAGTGGGGTATGGTGCAACCGAAGAGCATCATGCAACCCCCTTGGTAAATTCCACTTTTCTGCCAACAGGCCGCCGATTTCAGAGTGGGTCATGCCCATATGATTCATTTCCATTCGGGACAGGACACCATCGGTTTCAATGGCGATTTCACGCACCTGGCTGAACTGCTCAGGCGCATGCAACGCCATGACAACCTTGCCGACATCATGAAGCAATCCAGCGGCAAAATAATCCGCAGCCTCATCGCGGGAGACACCCAACATGGCGCCGAGCATCCGGGTTCCGCTGGCCACCGCAAGGGAATGCAGCCAGAAGGCCCCCATCTCCAGCCCTGCCGGATTGAAGTGCGGAACAACACCAACTATACCGAGGCAAACAGCAACATTTTTGAGCGTGTTCAAGCCAAGATAGACGCTGGCGTGATTGATGGAGGTTATTTCACGAGACAACCCAAAATACGGAGAGTTCACCAGGCGCAACATCTTAAGCGTGAACACCGGGTCTCGCTTGATCACATCCACCAATTCCTTCTGCGATGTCGTGGCATCGTTGGACAACCTCAGCACTTCCCTCACACTTTTGGGAAGTTCGGGCATCAACTCAACAGCGTCGAGCAGTTGCTGACGAGTCTCATGTTTTTCTATCACCGACGTCATGACATCTCTCAGTAGGCCAGAATAATTGATTGGGCAGACCTGATTACGACCATTCATTTATTACAAGAATGCCGTTTATTGGCAAGGACTCAGGGACGAAAGACTCGTGTTTTCAACGATTCCCCTTCTCCCCAGCAGGCAGCAAGCAATCCATGACGCCCCGTGGTCAACACGGGAACGCCCACAGACTGCGTCACTGCCTCGTGCGGAAAATCGAACCGATTCAGAAAACCGTTTGAGCATAAAGCCAGGGATGGGGCGACCCGCTGATAAAACTCCGTACTCAGACTGGATTTGCTTCCATGATGTGGCAGGACCAACACCTCCGCACGAAGTGGAGCAGCCTCCTCTAAAAGTGCACCAACCCCTTTCTCCTCTATATCACCGGGGATCAACGCCAATCCCTTATCATTTTGAACCAACCTGAGCACCAGTGACCGCTCGTTGGCGTGCGTTCCCTTGAACGATGAAGAAGGATGCAGGACCTCCAACTGTGTATCTTCCGTCAATTCGATCACATCTCCTGCGCCAAGGACCACAGGGGTGATCTGCTGGCGATCCAGGACCGCACGCAGGCGCTTGCCAGTTTGACCGCGAGGCAGCATGCCGTTGGTGTAGAATGCCCCCACATCGAATCGGGAGAGAATAAACGGCAGCCCGTGGCTATGATCCGCATCCGGGTGACTCATGAACACCCCTTCCAGTCGGGGCGGGCGTCCATAGGTAAGATACGGGGCGACCACGGCTTCACCTATATCAAAATATTTGGAACCAGCGCCCCCGTCGATGAGCCACTGCCGACCGCCCGGCACGGAAACAAGCACCGACTGTCCCAGCCCGACATCGATAACGGAAACGCGAGTCTCATCCCGGGCATCGCTCACCATGACTGTGACGTGAGGAGCGACAAGGCACACAAACCCCACTCCAGCCAATCCAACGAACAGGCGTCGATTGCTCAAGGCAACGATGACCACGACCAACAAAATGAAGCACCCCAGGATTTCAGGCCACAACGGACGAAGGACGGAGAACGCCGGAGCCATGCCCATATCGCCCACCCAGTGCAGCACTGACAGCAGTATATCCATGGCCGAAGACGCAATGGTCAGCAGCGCTTTTCCAAGCGGGACAGTCCAGCCGACTAGAGACAGGAGCATACCGATAATACCGAGCGGCATGACAATAAAGCCCAATACAGGAAGCCAGATGAGATTAAGAAGAATATTGGGACACCACGTTCCAAAGTACCAGGAAATGATCGGGAGCAGCGCTATATTGGCGCAGATGCTCACCGCAAGAAGACCGCCAGCCCAGGCAAGCCCTTTTTTCCATAGTTGCTCCTTCCTGCCGAACAAGGGAGTGATGAAGGGCAACAGCAGTCCGATTCCCGCCACCGCTGTGGCCGACATCTGCAAGGAAAGATCAAAGACAGCCAGTGGTGATAGGGCGACAATCACGGCAAGGGCAAAGAACAACCCGTCGAGCAGTATGCGCCCTCGCCCCTGAAAGAGTAGCAATCCCCAAAAGCCGTACATGATAGTGGCCCGGATCAACGAGTGGGAGGGTTGGCCTAACCATGCGTACCCAAGCACAAGCGGGATGGCGATCAGCACGGCCAATTTCTGTCTTGGTATAACGAGAAGCAGCCCCGGGAACAGCAGTGTCACACCCCATGCAAGGGCCAATCCCAGACACGCAACAAACCCCACATGCATGCCGGACAACGCTAGCGTATGCGCCAGCCCGGCCTTGCGCGCTGCATCCGTGGTTTCCACATCCAGGCCGGATTTGTCACCAGTGGTCAATGCCCGGACCATGGCTCCGCCCTGGGTATCCGGCACCAGTTGTGCCACCGTATGACGCAACCGTTGCTTGCACCCCGAAAACCAACTCTCCGGCTCTGCGCCCCACTCGATAAAAGCGGGTCGCCCCACCGGCCATGCGCGCCAGAACACTCCCTGCCGTTGCCAGTACCACTCGTAATCCCACGCACCGGGATTGCCGAAATTATGGACCGGCACAACTCGAAGACGGGCCGTAACAGACTGCCCGGGAACCGGGGTATGATCGGGATTGCGCCAACTCCATGCCAACCGTCCCGGCAGAATGGCTGTGCCATCTTGTGACTGAGCGGTTATTTCGCCAAGGACAAGACGCAACCGATGCCCGGGCCTCGGCTCCACTCGCTCCACCACCCCGGTGATGATCACGGCATCGCGCTGCATCATCCACTGAGGGGGATCAACCGGTTCCGGCGCCCACTGGGCTGCATAGGCGAATCCGAACACACTACAGAGCAGGAACGCCAGTGCCGGCAGCCGTCGCAGCCAGCCGCGCAAGGTCGTATCGACCAATATGAGAGCAAAAAGTGCGGCACTGGAAGCCACAGGGTATCGAAAAGCGAAAACACCAAGGACAAAGGCAAGAAAATAGCTCTGCCACGGCAGCAGGCCAGCAGCAAAACGGGGGCGTTCCTCGGTCAGCAAGCGCGACACAAACGTATCCGCCGCTTAGATAAGCATGTGCTGATCGTCGTCTTCCCGACGCAACTTGAGGTGTTTGTAGGCCTTGGGTGTGGCGACACGTCCTCGCGGTGTACGCTTGAGGAAACCGCACTGGATGAGATACGGCTCGTAAATATCCTCGATGGTTCGGACTTCTTCAGCGCATGCAGCGGCTATGGTTTTCAGTCCCACAGGACCACCATTGAAGTTTTCGACCATCAGCATGAGGATCTTTCGGTCCATGTTGTCCAGACCGTACTGATCGACATCGAGGCGATCCAGAGAACGTTCGGCAATTTCCTTGGTCACCCGTCCGTCGCCCTGCACCAGTGCGTAATCCCGCACACGACGCAGTAACCGGTTGGCAATACGAGGGGTTCCACGAGACCGGCGACCAATGGCAAGGGCGCCGTCCGGGGCAACCTCCACACCAAGAATAGTGGCAGCTCGCTCGACGATACGTGCCAACTCTTCCGGGGAGTAGAATTCGATGCGGAAGATGGAGCCAAATCGATCCCGCAAGGGAGAAGTCAGCAGCCCGAGGCGCGTGGTGGCACCGACCAGTGTGAACGGTTCCAGATCGAGTTTGACCGTTCGCGCACCGGGGCCGGAACCGATGACCAGATCGATCTGAAAATCTTCCATGGCCGGATAGAGCACCTCTTCAACGGTGGCTGGCATGCGGTGGATTTCATCGATGAACAAAATATCTCCGCGATCCAAATTGGTCAGGATAGCGGCCAGATCGCCGGAACGTTCGATGACAGGCCCGGAGGTCGAGACCATATTCACGCCCAGTTCGGAAGCCATTATGCGAGCCAGAGTCGTTTTGCCGAGACCGGGATTGCCGTAAAACAGCGTATGGTCCAGAGGACGCTCACGCTCGGTGGCCGCCCGGATAAAAATATCGAGGTTTTCTCGCAGGTCCTGCTGCCCGATAAAATCGGAAAGCTTCCTGGGTCGGACGTTTTCTTCTTGGTGGGTATTACTCATGAACGTGCTGCGTTGATTTTCTTCAATACCGCGCGGATGGCACCGGCGGCGTCAAGGTCTGGTTCCGCTTCAAATGTTTCGAGGATCATGGGACGAATTTCATCCTCAGCGTACCCCAGCCCCTTCAACCCTGCAAGAGTATCGAGATATTCACCCTGCGGACCTTGGGGGGCGGAAGCCGCGGAAGCACGCTTGCCCGTGGTGGGCGAAAGCTTCTTCACCTTGTCCTTCAGGTGCCACAAAATCTGCTTGGCCGACTTCGGGCCGATGCCCGGCACCGTGGACAGCATGGTCACATCTTCACGGAATGCGATTTCCCGCAGATGTTCCGCATCAAACATGGAAAGAATGGCCAACGCTTTTTTGGGACCAAGCTTGTCGATGGAAATCAGCGTCCTGAACAATTCCAGATCGTCTGCTTCCAGAAAACCGAAAAGATCAATGGCTTTTTCCGCCACCTGGGTGTGAATGTACATCTCGACATCACCACCGCGCCCCGGGACCTTGGCAAGCACCGACGTCGGTGCGGCCACTTCGTATCCGACTCCGCCCGGAGTCAGTACCACCAGTCCCTTATCTGTGGCAGACAAAACTTTTCCTTGAAGATATCCGATCATGAATCGCCTCCGTTGAAGCAGGTATTACCGCATTAGCGTGTGCAATTCAAAGATTAAGCGAACAATAAATCAGCACGAAATAACGCTGGTGGATTAATCTGCATTGTCTGATATAGTGCGAAAAAACAGGAGCAACCAGCATGAAACGTCTTTTTTACAGTCTCGCTATCACTCTTCTCCTTCCCGCCATCGCATATGCGCAGGACCCTCGTACGGCGCAGGATGAACTAATCAGCCTGGTCGGCGAAGCCATCGTTCAGGAGACCACCCAAGCCTCGGAAGAAGTCCGCAAGGCCAAAGAGGTGCTGGATGTCATTCTCCGCAACGGCACACAGGCAGAACAAGAACAGGCCAGGGATCGTGTGGAGGAAGCGGAAACACGCTATCGCCGCTCACAGGAAAAACTGGACACGGCTCGCCTTGATGCGTTTGCCCGCGAGTGCGGCACTTCAAGGGCGCAAATCCAGTCCATGCGCGATTCCGGCATGGGGTGGGGGCGCATTGCCAAAGAATGCGGCGTTCACCCGTCCGTTGCTGGAAAGGGGAAAGGCAAAGGAAAGGGCAAGAATAAAAACAAGAATAAGAACAAGGGCAAAGGGAAAAACAAATAGCGCCTGCTGAGTATTAGCGCTGCGTACAGGTCAGCTTGCGCATCCGCCGCTCATTGAGGTGGCAGATGGCGACCGCCAGAGCATCCGAGGCGTCTTCAGCCCACTTGGGCTTTTTGACACTGAGGCAGTGGGCGACCATGAACGCCACCTGATCCTTGGGAGCATTGCCGACCCCAACGATGTTCTTTTTCACCTTGGACGGTTCATATTCGGAGACGGTCAGGCCATTGGTGGCACATGCCGCCATGGCCGCACCCCTCGCCTGCCCCAGTTTGAGGGCAGACGAAGGATTCTTGGAAACAAAAACGTTTTCAATGGCCGCCTCCACAGGACCGTGGAGCTTGATCAACTCATCGAGTTTATCAAAGATGACACCCAGCCGCGTTCCCATGTCTTTCTTGACCGGAGTACGGATAGTGCCGGTTTCGATAAGCTCGGCCTGACCGGATATTTCGCGGACTATGCCATATCCCGTCACCCGTGAACCGGGGTCGAGACCAATAACGATCAGACCGTTGCCGCTCATTATTCTTCGTTGAACAGTTCGTCAGGGAAGTCGGCGTTCAGGTAGATTTTCTGAACGTCATCGTTGTCTTCCAGAGTGTCATACAACTTCATGACTTTCTTGCCGGTCTCGACATCCACGGGAACGAGGTTCTCGGGGACCTGGCTGACTTCTGCGTTCTGGAATTCCATTTCCGCATCGGTGAAAGCCTGCTGCACGGCCATGAAATCGCCGGGCTCAGTCTGAACGGTGAAGGTGTCACCATCGTCAATGATATCGTCTGCACCAGCTTCGAGACCGACTTCCATCAGTTCGTCTTCGGTGTATTTTTCTTTATCAAAAACGATGACGCCTTTTTTATTGAACATGTATGCCACAGCGCCAGCTTCAGCCATGTTGCCGCCATGCTTGGAAAAGGCGTGACGAATCTCGGCAACGACACGATTCTTGTTGTCGGTTGCGACATCGACCAGAATAGCGACACCACCGGGAGCATACCCTTCATAGAGAATCTCAAGAATATCGCCGCCAGCCAGTTCGCCGGTGCCCTTCTTGATGGCGTTTTCAATCTTGTCCTTGGGCAGGTTCACCTGCTTGGCTTTCTGGATGGCGAGCCGGAGGGCGGAGTTGTCCTCAGGGTTGCCGCCACCGGCCTTGGCTGCAAGAATGATATCCTTGGCGGCCTTGGTGAAAAACTTTGCCTTTTTGGCGTCCTGACGCCCTTTGCGGTGCTGAATGTTAGCCCATTTACTATGTCCGGCCATGTTTCCTCCTGAATATGGTCAATACAATATGATCTATTGTTATCGGGGTCGGTTATCTTATACGTCCGCGCCCTTAAAGCCAAGCGCCACGATAAATATCTCCTTGGACTCGGAGCGTGAGCTGTAAGGCTTGAAATTTTTGATTTTTCCGAAGTATGGACGTAAGGAATCACGGTATTCCTTTGTCTCGCCGCCTTCAAAAATCTTGACGGCGAAATTACCGCCCTTCTTCAGATACTTGAGGGCGACCTCAAAGGCGCGTTCACACAATTCCAGGGAATTGGCCTGATCCGCGAATTTGATACCAGTGGTTTTCGGAGCCATGTCACTGATGATGACATCGAAGGGCCGATGGGGTTCCATGGCTTCGAGCAGTTCTGGCGAATCGGAAAAGACGTCTGCCTGCAAAAAGGTTATGTTCGGCGGGAAGGAATGCTTGGTTTCCTGAATATCGACACCGAGCACGTGACCGGTTTTACCGACCTTTTCACCGGCGAATTGTGTCCAGGAGCCGGGGGCTGCGCCCAAATCCAGGACAGTCTGGCCTTTTTTGAAAAGACGAAACCGCTTGTCCATTTCCTTGAGTTTATACACGGACCGTGCGGCGTAGTTTTCCTTTTTGGCCCGCTTGAAATATTTGTCTTGATACTGTTTCATAGGTAATACTCCCATGTGGCGTGGAGCGTTTACCTAGCCGAATACGCCACAAAAGCCAAGTGTGCCGTTGTGAACAGACCAAAAAGAATTACGATCACCAACGAACTGGGTAATGCCCAGACGCTGCCTGACGACAAAGGACAATTCGAGGTCATACCGGGCGGCCCTCAAACGGTTTTTCTCGGCCTTGGTCCCGCACCGGGCAAACTGGTCGACTATTTTCCACGCAATATCGAAGCCCGATACATAGAACACCCTGAAATCGCGAGACAGATTGAGAAGTGGGACAGCCGTATTCCGGCCACAATGTCGCCTTTGTCTCCCGAGGCGTTCACCCCTGAGATGGCAGGCAAATGCACCATCATTCGATACCGCCCCGGCCTCAAGGCTTTCCCTTCTTTCTGGGGACCGTTGACGGCACGCACCGCCACTTCGCGACTCCAGCCGGGAACGACAAGCAAATCCGTGTGGCTCCCCCTGGGCGAAGCCGACCTGTTGAGCAAGGAGCTGACCGCAGCCTTTGAAGAACAAGGCTATACGGTACGCGCACTGGATCGCGAGCAGTTGGAACGCTCCCCCGGCACCGTGCTGCCCGATCTATTGCAACAGGAAACGCCCGAGCTGTTTCTCTCCGTCAATTTCAAGGGATTGGAGCCGTTTGGACTGGGGTTCAACCTGCTGCGAGAGGCGGGCGTCCCGGTTGCCATCTGGTTGGTGGACAATCCGTTCAACATCCTGACCAGTGTCAAATCCGGTTACTGGAAAGAAGCGAATCTTTTTGTCACTGACCACTCCTTTATCGGCCCGCTCATGAAGTACGGTGCGAGCCATGTCACTCACCTTCCGCTCGCCACCTCGCCCCGATTTTTCGATCAGGGCGGCACGCTCCCCGATCACGCGGGAGGACTTGAGGATCGGCTTGTGTTTGTCGGACGCTCCGAATTTCCGGGCAAGAACCGATTCTTCGCCGGACTGACGCCCAATCAACTCCTGCTGCAAAACGCCGTCGCCATGCTCGACGAAGGGGAACGCCCGCATTTCCACTGGTGGGAGGAGCATATCCGCGCCCAACTCTGGCCCGGCAACAATATCCGCCACGTGGGGATCGGGGCCGAAGTCGCGGGATACACGTGGAAGGTTCGATGCCTGTCCGCTGCCGGTGATGCGACCGTAATTTTCGGCGATGACAAATGGTCGATCATTAATGGCATCACGGCAGATACGCGGCCGTTTGTCGACTACTACGCCCACCTGCCCGCTATTTATCGAACCGCTGCGGCGACCCTGAATATCACGGGCCTCCAACTGCCTGCCGGACTGACACAGCGTCACTTCGACGTCTGGGCCGCCGGCGGTTTTCTGCTCACCGACAACAACCCCGGCCTGAAACTTTTCCCCGAGGACCTCTGCGATCCAATTACATTCCGAACCGCGAGTGAAATCCCCACCCTCTTTGCTCAGTTCAAACACGAAACCCAGGAAAAGAGCGCTCTGCGCGACGCATGGCGGCAGCATATCCTCAACAACCACACATACGCCCACCGCATCACAACGATTCTGGAGACCATCCAATCCCCCTGATCCCACAGGGGGGTTGTTTCAATGCAGAAAACGGGCTAATGGAATCTATCAATCCGGGGACGTAGCTCAGCTGGGAGAGCGCTGCCTTCGCAAGGCAGAAGTCGGGAGTTCAAATCTCTTCGTCTCCACCAGAAACATAAAATCCTTTCAGCCGCTTAGCTGAGAGTATTTTTGTTTTATGTCATTTTGTACAACCCCTGTACAACTTTTCTTATCGGTACTCACCCTCTGTGTATTGATAATACCAATAGTAAGAACATGCACAATCCATAAAAAATAAAGAGTCACCGGCACATGCCAGCGACTCTTCGTTCTTACATTTCCCGAACAATCAACTTTTCGTCATTTGATTCTTCTCCACTCTCATTGTCCTCTTCCTCCAATTCGTCCTCATCGTGTTCAACGAAACGAAACTTTTCACCCTCTTCCCTGACGAAGACTCCGGTCACAACCATAACGCCAACAGCAACTCCACCGATGGAGACCCATAAATCACACATGATATCACCTTTGTCTATATTTCGAATTCAGTGCCACAGCGGTTGCAGCGGTATTTGCAGATGACATGTCGATCGATGTGCTCGCCGACTTGGTTGCCTACAGCGGAACCTGCAAAGAAGCCCGCAAGGGCTCCGGCCAAACCTCCAGCAAGGACTCCAAGGCAGGTGCCGAAGACCGGGACCACCGAGCCGATAACTCCCCCTGTCGCTGCGCCAGAAGACGCGCCGTAGTATCCAGCACATCCTCCGGCTACGCCGCCAGCAGCGGTTCCAGCTTTTTGGGTGGTATTTACCAAAACGACGAAAGCCGAACTTTCGCAGCTCGGGCATTTGGGGATCTCTTTATCCATATTCTCCTCATGATTGTTTGCGGTTATTTGAGAAGTGCTCCACAAAGCATACCGAACATGGCAGGGGGCAGCTCAGTCAAGTCGTTGATAGTACGACTATGATCGGGAAGCAGTTTGGAGATGGCTTCGGACATGATGCCCAGTCCGTAGATTTCGACGCCGAAACGCCTTCCACTTTCAATGGCATCGAGTGCCAAATTGAAAGAATCGGGATCTCCGTCTGTTAGAATAAGGATGATCTTCCTGGATTCGTGAAGCGGTTGCACTTGCTGAAGAACCCACCACAAGGCTTCACCGAGAGGCGTAAAGCCGGTAGCGCTCATGTCGAAGTTGGCGTGAAGCCGTTCTCCATGCCTCAGTATCGGGCAGACAGTGGGGCCAGTGCCATTATCATTTCCACCATCTGTGGGAGAACCTGCCGGGAATACCGTCACAGCCCCACTGATGCCGTCAATGGTATCCAGCGCCGTGGCCACGGCATGACAGACCTGTGTGGTCAGCGCGATACGCCGCCGCATGGAGCCGGAACAATCCAGCAAGATATGCACGGCGGTGTCGATACCCACACGCTGACCATCCCGCTTAAACACGCGAGCATCAGCCACCGACACGCGATGCAGTTGCCGTGCATCCAATCGGCCATTACGACCAACCTTGCTTCGAGTCATTACTGACGACTGAAGCAGACCTTGTAGTTGCGTCCGCAGGGCAATTGATGCCCGCCTTATTGCGGCAGTATCCTCGGCTTCAAGAGGTTTTGTCTTCTTGATGCCAACTTGTGCGACATGAAGGGATTCGTCCAATTCTTTGGGTGTTTCCCTACGCAGCCTGCCTGCCAGGAGTTCACCTAGGTCATCAGGGAGATCATTCTCATCAAAACGAATCAACCGTTTCAAAGCGTCCGAAGGTAGTGCATTAGGCGTCCCCTTTTCAGCCGAATTACCTGAGTTCGATCCCCCATTTTGCCGGGGCTGAGAAGCCAATTTCTCCTTGAGAAGCGAAACGACTTCCCGAGCATAGAGGATGCAGTCCTGAGTGGAATCGCAGTACGCATTCACCTTTATCAAGACATGATTCAACCGCCCGATCAGGCCAGGATAATTGGCTTCAAGGAAGTCGCCGACATCGTCCCGTTGTTCGGTCAGTGACGGTACGTCCCATGCCCGAACCGACAGCAACAGCCAATTCAAAATGGCCATGGCCGGGTTGGTTGAGTTTTCCGATGCATTCCCGAAAAGATGCCGGATGAGCCAGTTGAAGTTCGACCGACAGCCGGGGAATAGCCGGGCCAGCCGGTGCTCAACGCGCCAGTCCTCGAACGTATTCCAAACGTGCATCTCCAAGGGAGTCAGATTCGCCAGCCTGAGCCAGTCAAATCGCGTCTCTCGGATATGCGCGGCCTCATGGTCGATGTAACCGCGAGCCAAGCCTATTAGCGTCTCGCTGCATTCCAATGGCAATGCGGGCAGGTGGATGGTGTTCCCATCCGTATATGCCCCTCTGCCGCCGATGACGACTTTTACGCCGTACTTGCGCCCAAGCACCGAGGCCACCATGGGCAATGATCGCATGATGAGTTGATTCTTCATGTCGATCACCACAACCCGTGGCTGTCTATCTGATGCTCGTGCACCGGTTCAGGAACAAAGTCAGTGGTGTCCAAAGGTATTTCACCAGTCACAACCGGGATCGTATCCGCAACCAGGCCAGACAAGATGTCGGCTGCATCCTGACCGTCCAGGATTTTCTGACCATGGGCAATTAGCGTCACAGGATCACGTAGGAGCGAGACCACGCCTTGCAACAGAACCAATACGCTGCCATGGATGTACCCGCGAGCAGGCACACGGTTGAATGTCGTATCCAGTAAGTCCACAACCGGCACAACACGAGGTTCTACGAAGCTCAGGCCAGACAACTTGGAGTGGATGGAACGCAAAGGAGACAACGCCTTATGCGTCACCTTGTCTTTCCCTTCAAAGCACCTCTTCCATGTGTCGGTAGCGGCTTTAGCCACCTCATCGAAGAGAGTCCCACCAAGGTCTTTGACTTCATCCTGCAACCCCTGGTGTACGGCATCATCGGTTGGAGGTAACAGCTTGAACAACTGCCACTTGAAGCCGATACGACTACGCACATAATCCGCACTGACGGTAGAACTACCGATCAAACTCTCCCAACCAGGATGCTGTGAGATCCAGTCCCGCACAGCCTCGTCATAACGATTGAGGAACTGTTCCTTTGCAGCCAGGAAGTCATCTCGAATCACGGTCAGCTCAGACACAATGTCATCAGCCTTATCTTCAGGAATGGCCCATCCACCGAGGAAGCGAACACCGGTTCTATCCAGCAGGTTGACTGCACGCGCTTTGAGCGTACCGAAGATACGTAGCTCCTGAGGGTTGCAGATCTTCTTGCTGCCAAGAGAAGCAAGCTCTTCAGGCGGCAAATCAGCACCACCAAAATCTGCCGGTGTCAGCTTCTTCCGAGCAGTCCAGATGTTTACATCCAGATTTAAGGCCATCAAATTGTCGAGCACAGTGATGTCCGTATGGGTATCCATAATTACTCCTTGTTTTCTTGTGGGAATATGCGTTGAGCCAGTTCGTGCAGAATGGTCCGGGTTTCGGAACTTGCACGATAGCCAAGAGCGCGATCAAGCGCGTAAGTCACAGGCTGAATGCCTTGCCTTGCGAGAGGTTGAAATCGGACAGTGAGGTCTGCCCACCGAATGAGGGTACGGGTCGAGAACGTCACTTCAATGGTGTCACGGTAATTGCCATCAGCTTCACCCATGAAAAGTTTGCGAATCTCATTGGCAAATTCAACCATCTTGGTCCGTACTTCTTTCGGGAGTTTGGGAGCTTTTCGGTGTAGCAGTTCTCGCTCATCTTTAGGCTTGGGATAGCCAATTTTACAGAGCCAAAAGCGGTCCATGAAAGCCAGGTTCTGCCGAAGTGTGCCTTGATAGAGACCGGTTTCATCCGTCCCTCCATTAGTGTTGGCTGTGGCTGCAAATCGGAACAATGGATGGGGTTTTATCACTTCACCTCCATTCTCAGCGATGCACAGCGGATCGCTGTCCAGAATTCCGTTGAGGCCAGCAGCAGTCGCCGGGTCGAGCAGGTCGATCTCGTTGAGGAGGAAGAGCCCTCCGAATTTCATAGCCAGGGCCAATGGCCCGTACTGAAAACTCATGTTCGAGTCTTCCACGGTCAGATGGCCGACCATATCCGGGAACTCCAGTCGCCCATGTCCGGTGATGTCGAAGACGGGGTAATTGAGCTTGGCGGCAAGCTGTTTGATAAGGCTGGTCTTTCCACTGCCAGCAGGGCCGAACACATAGAGCGGGTCGGACGAATCCATGAACCACACGACCGCGTCTCGGCTGGAATCATGGAACAGGTACTCAGAGTTAAGGTCAGGGGTGAACGAAGATGCGGACGCAAATCCACGGACCTTGCGTTTGGACTTCTTGCCACTGAAAATTTCACCGGCGTCATGATCGATTGGCTGCAAAGATTGCAGTTCCTTGAGAATATCAGTCATGCTTTTCTCCTTTGGAAACGAGAAAACCCCGAACCTGCTTGCGCAGATCCGGGGCTTGGTTTAATTGTATTTTTTTTAACGGTTATCTTGATTCTTTCGAATGCCAAAGTCGTAAAATATACACAGACTCGTCTTTCACGAGGTAGCGCACTACATAGCGACCAAATACGAATTCACGGACGTTTTCGATATCCTCAAGAGGTCGCCCGATACGGGGCATTTCAATAAATCGGTTGATGGCAGCCTTCAGGTTGAGCACAGTCGTGCTGGCTGTCTCAACGTCATGCTTGGCCAGGAAGTCGTGGAGCCGTTTCAAGTCCTGAACGGACTCGGGCGAGAACCTTATTCGCATTCCGGAGCATCCGTTTCTGCTTCAGTTCCCCAGCTGTCCATCCAAGCAAAGACCTCGTCGCCTTCGACGAACCTCCCAGCCTCTATGCTTTCGATGGCCAACAGAGTTTCTTCGCGACGTTTCGCCTGCTCCTCATGCTCGGCCACAAAGTCAGCCATGAACTCCCGCAGGAGATGACTTGAATTTTTGCCTTCGCGTTTGGCTATGGCTTCAAACTTGTTCTTGAGGGCGGTATCGACCCTCGCCCGAATTGTTTCTTGCATTGCTCCTCCAATCTGTAGCTACATTATGCCACAGGGGGTGAAGTGTAAACCTTTTTTACTCAGGCTGCTAACTTCAATGGTTTGTTGATCTTGCCGATGTACAGCCGATCATGCGGCTTTCCCTCCTTTTCACATTGCTCCAAAGCGGTTTGGACCTTGAGCTCATCGCCGATCAATGAGGCCAACTTATCCACCACCGGCGAGCGATCCAGCGTCTTTCGACCAGCTACGGTTGTGACCCGGAAACGGTGGGCGCCGGTCGAGATCCAGTCCTGTGTTCCGATCAAACTGTACGTCTGCCGGATACGTTCTTCAGCATCTGTGATGCGTTCTTCCAAGACGGCCTTTCTTTCCTTGAGCATTGCAAGTTCTTCCAACTCCAAGCCGCAAGCGGAATCCGAGGGGATGCTCGCGGCCTGAAACTTGGGACAGTCCCCGTTGACATCGCACCAGTCACATAAGGGATGAAAGCCCCGGCAGTAATCCAGATCACTCAACCCCAGGTTGCCTGCTCGCACATCTTCCGCCGCCCGCCAGATTGCCACAGCCGTTTGCATACATGCCTCAAGCATATCCATATCCGGCAAGTATGGCCCGAACGGTTTCACTTCGGACATGGAGATTGAAAGAACCCAAGCCTCGACATCCACGTTATCCGATGACTCGGGAAGGTCCACGCCGAACATTTTCTTTATGGCTTGCGGGAATGTGACTTGCCGTAAATCCGTCTGTGGAACTGAAAAGCACGGCTGTGCCCAGCAGGACTTAAGCAGTCCAACCTGGCCATAGAGCTGCGCTTCGTACGACGCATAAAGTGACTCCGGAATGCGCCCATTGCTCTTGAGTTCCAAAATCCGGACAGCAGGTCGTTTCCCACCCCAAACCAGGGTGAAGTCAAGGTGAGCCTTGATAGTCACGCCATTGTGCTCGATAGAGATCTCAAGCTGCGGCACCAGCTTCACGCCGGTAGCTGTGAGAGCCTTCTCAATGCCATACTCCTGCCAGTGACCACGCTGCAGGATGATCTGTCGCCCAAGAACACGGACCAGATCCTCATGGGCAAGTTCCCCCACGTCGGTTGTGGCGGGAATAGCGGATATGCCGAGCTTACTCGCAACGGCTGCCCGCATACACTCCACCCCCTTGCCGATGTCTGACATGCCGATGTACTGGCTGCGGTTTCCAAGTTCACTGGCGGTCTTCTCCTCGGCGTGGGCCAGAAGGCCTTGTGTCAGCAGCCGCATCAGCTCCTGTGCTTTGATTGTATCAGGCTGCATCGGCATACCTCCACCAGACCTTACGATTGCCATCCCAGCGGAATCCGGCTTTACGCAGGAATTCTTTCTTCGCGTGGGTATCACCGGTCGCAAGCACGCATTGCTTGCCGTCACTGGCTGTACCTTTTCGATACTGTACGCCATCAAGACGAGGCAGATTAACCATACCAGTACCACTACCCACGGCAACCGATTTCGGCTGTGAATCGTCCGAATTCATCCCGTGGCTACGGGGTGAAAATGAGGAGTTGTACGATTCTCTTTGATGAGATGCCATTTCGCCATCATCATCACTTTCGGTCACAATCCCTATCAAAGCCGACAATCCATATCGACGAGCATAGGTCATGGCCGAGCCATATCCTTGGGGATCATTCTTCGGCAGCGGCATGGTTAACAATGATGCCTGCCATTGTCCTGTCTCAGCATGGACGATTTTGGTCACCAGCCCAAGCTGGTTCGCCTCGACCGATACCGGGTACTGGGTCAGCCAGATGCCGTGCTGAAGCAGAGCATCACTGCAGGCATTCATGACAGAATGAAGCGTTGCATACCGACTATGGTAGTGTCCCACGACGTGGTGTAATTGGGGGTAAAGCCTCAAGGTCTTGAAAGAGGCCGCCGTTCGTTCCATAGGGTTTTGTAGCTAAAACAAGCCCGAAGGAGGAACGAACGGCATGCCTGAGAAGAGAATGACAGGTCGGGACGGGTTCGACAAGATTTTCGTCGAGTCCCACGGCGACTGGCTGCGTGAGATGGTCACGGCGATCGTGCACGAAGTGATGGAGGCTGAGGTGAGCGCAATAGCTGGAGCCGGCTACGGCGAACGAAAGGCGGAGCGGAACACGCACCGCAATGGCTACCGGGAGCGTCAGTGGACGACCCGAGTCGGCGACATTGATCTGCACATCCCGAAGCTCCGCGAGGGGTCGTATTTTCCGACGTTCCTGGAACCCCGCAGGCGCTCCGAGAAGGCCCTGATCGGCGTTATCAAGGAAGCCTACGTCCAAGGCGTGTCCACGCGCCGTGTGGAACGATTGTGCCAGCAGATGGGCATCGAGCGGATGGACAAGAATTTCGTTTCGCGCATGGTCCAGGACATCGAGGCTGAGGTTTTGGCGTTCAAGTCCCGCCCCCTGGAGGGCGAGTTCCCGTATGTGTTTGTGGATGCACGCTACGAGAAGGTCCGCCGGGAAGGCCGCGTGACAAGCATGGCGGTGCTGGTGGCCGTTGGCGTACGCATGGACGGCCACCGTGAGGTGCTTGGAGTGGAGCCCACGATGGGAGAACGCTATCTCCTGTGGCGGGATTTCCTGCAGGATCTGACCAGCCGTGGGTTGCAGGGCGTCCGACTGATAGTCAGTGATGCCCATGAAGGTTTGAAGCGGGCCATCACCGAAGTTTTTTCCGGAACAAGCTGGCAGCGTTGCCGCGTTCACTTCATGCGCTCCATGCTGGCTCATGTTTCCAAGCGCTATCAGCCAATGGTGTCCGCGTTGCTCAAGACCATTTTCGCCCAGCCTGCGCTTTCCCCCGAAATTCGGACCACCGGTTAAGGTGGAGTCAGCGTCCTTAAACCGATAAGGAAGGACGCATGACAAAGAGCAGCAAAAGACGGAAACATTCGGACAAGTTTAAGGCCAAGGTCGCACTTGAGGCGATTCGTGGCGTGAAGACGCTTGCGCAACTGGCTGCGGAGTACAAAGTGCACCCCAATCAGATTTCCACGTGGAAGCGGCAGCTCCTTGAGAATGTCGATGACATCTTTTCCAGTGGCAAGAAAGCCAAAAGCCAGGAGGAGATAACCGCACCGTTATTTGAGGAGATCGGTCGGCTCAAGATGGACATCAAGTGGCTTGAAAAAAAGTTGTAAGCCTGCCGCTTGAGGTGCGCCGCCAGTGGATCAAACCAGATCGGGAGTATTCCATCCGGCGGCAATGCAAGTTGGCAGGCATTTCCCGTTCGGGATTTTACTACAAGCCTGTAGCCGAATCCGATGAAAATTTGGCCCTGATGCGTCTGATCGACGAGCAGTACCTGCGTCAGCCTGATTACGGCTCGCCGCGCATGACAGATTGGCTGAGGACACAAGGGCATCAGGTCAACCACAAGCGGGTTGAGCGACTGATGCAGATGATGGGCTTGCAGGCCATTACTCCAGGGCCGCATACGAGTGTCCCCAACCCGGAGCATCCCGTGTTTCCTTATCTGCTGAAAGGAGTTGCCATTGAACGAAAAAATCAAGTCTGGAGCGCTGATATCACCTACATCCCCATGCAGCGCGGCTTTCTGTACCTGGTGGCAGTGATAGACTGGTGGAGCCGCTTCGTGCTGGCTTGGGAGCTATCGAACTCGATGGATAGTTCTTTCTGCGTGGATGCGCTCAACAAGGCTTTGCGCATCTCTACGCCGGAGGTGTTCAACACGGACCAGGGAGCGCAGTTCACGAGTCGTGAATTTACCGGAGTTCTGCAGAGCAAGGGAATTGCAATCAGCATGGACGGCAAAGGTCGCGCAATCGACAACGTCTTCATTGAGCGGCTGTGGTGGACGGTGAAATATGAGGATATTTACCCCAGGGCGTACTGTGATGGGATCGAGCTATACCATGGGCTTACGCGCTATTTTCGGTACTACAACGAGGAGCGCGGTCATTCGTCGTTGGACAAAAGAACTCCCGCTGACGTATACAGGGGCAACTTGAATGTTCATTGACTTGGCTCGTAGCCGTTGCTCCGCTCCGCCCTCGGCCCTTCGGGCCGCCCCTACGGGGACGGGCTACGCTCCACAACGGCTATGGCGACCCGCCTCCTCGGAGGCACAAACTCGGACGCCGGGCTCCACCTTAAAAAGACCGATCAGTGGTCCAAAGGATGGGGGGAGGCGCAGCCCACCCTGGAAGAGGCCCGTAGGGAACTGCGCAATGTGGTCGATGCGCTTGAGCCTAAATTTCCAGACGTGGCAAAGCTCGTGGAGGAGGCTGAGGACGAGGTGCTGACCTACATGGCGTTTCCACCAGAGCATTGGCGCAAACTGTACTCCACGAATATGCTGGAGCGCCTCATGCGGACAATCAAGGCCCGCACCCGAGTGGTCAGCATCTTCCCTGACGAGAGGTCGCTGGAGCGCCTGGTTGGCGCCGTACTGATCGAAGAGAACGAGGAGTGGATGGAGGCCCGGCGCTATATCAGCGAAGCCTCAATGGCCAAACTCAACGCCGCCCGGCCCCAGCTCCCCCCGCGGGGGGAGCTGGGCCTGGAAGAGGCCGCGTAGGGGATCGAAAGGAAGGTAGTAACCCTGGGAGCTAAGACGGAATTACACCACTTGACGGGACACAACTCCGACTATTGGTGAAAGTGTTCTCTGCATCCTTGAGCGCAGGAGAAAGAGTCTGCTGCACTTGAATCATCGCCTCCGCCAATTCCGTAATTTCTGGTGAACTCATTTGGGAATTCATGATTACCTCCTCGAAAAGATAAAACCCCAGTGTCGCGAGATGCGACACTGGGGTAGTTGGTCAAACCGAAGCTAAAAAGAACTAGCTCTCATGGAGGTGATATATATCTGTATTTTTTTGAAAAGCAGGTAACGGCTGGCGCTCTGTCACGCCGGAGGCCGAGGGTTCGAGTCCCTTCGGCTCCGCCAGTAAAGAACAAGGATCTTAATCGTTTAGGTTAAGATCCTTGTTCTATTTTCTGGTCCGAAAAACATCGGACACATCCATCGGACACATTTTTATTTTTAGGTAGTAATCGCGCAGGGTTGGAATGTGCGATTTTGTCGCGGCTTCCGGCTATATGCGCTTATCCTCTTGGATTTGCTTGAGAAGTGGGATGGGTCAGGTTTTTGAAGGATGAGGCTCAGATTTAGTATAGTCCATCGCCTTCTAGGGCTTTATCAATCTTGTGGTCTAGTTCTTTCCAATAGCATTCATGGAATCTACCTTTTCCTAAAAACATAAACACCGAACCTTCTTTAGGGTCGTCGTTCAGTCGAGGAATCTCAATAATAGTATATTGCAATACGCTCTTTGGTAGCCCCTTTTGTGGTGGAAAGCCTTCAAAGTCCTCAGAATGCAGATAAGTGTCATTGAATATGCCGCCAAGAGTGGTGAGTGGGGCAAGTTCTTGGTGGACAGTAGGCAAAATGAAATGGAAGGCGTAATTGTCAATATCCTTCTGTTTTCCAGCGTATTGGGTTTCATCTGGTTGTATGACAATTATTGTGCAGCTTATAGGGTGCAGAAGAGGCTTCTGAAGCCTGTATTTTGCCATCTGTTTTTTTAACTTTTGTTCAATCCGTTCTTTGAAGTCTGAGGAATCACCTTGCTTCAACGGTGGAGAACCCAGTGCTACACAGCTCGGCAAACCGAGGATTTGCCTGCGGTGAATCTTGTAAAGTTCCTGTTTTAAGTTTTTCAAATAATCTTCATGAGTTTCATAGCCGGACATCAACGTTTCAAACATGCCGAAATTGAAGTCGATAACTCCCAAGAGGTCTTCTTGTCTTTGGCTGTCGCTCATGTATTGCATCGCAGCGATTGCTTTGTCTCCTAACACACCATCATAATCTGCTGGATCAAAAGAGGAATCATGCTCTTGATGATACCTATTGCCTTCATCTAGGTGGTGGGGGGACAAATTGTTTAATAGGGCTAAGTCCTGGACTAGGTGGTCAAGCTTATCAACCTTGAGTCGTAAGCAAGGTTTCATGTGCTTAACTGGGTCCACTTCTTTTAAAAAGTAGAAGTTGACACTTAGAAATTTTATTTGGGAGTCGTCTTTCATCAGCAGCCGACCCCAGAAGTGGCCTCGGTTCTTCGGACCACTGAGCGACGATTTTAAGGTGGACACGTTTACGAGCTACGCCGCTCTTTCGTTCCAGGCCAGAGGGGGTACCCCCTCTGGCCTGGAACGGTTCTGATATATCTCCATCGGCTTCTTGCCGTCAAAAGCAAAATGCGGACGTCGATTGTTGTAGAAATCGAACCACCAAGCCAAGGCTTGCCGCAGTTCGCTTCCGGTTCCCATCTCACGCAGGTAAGCACATTCATATTTCAACGAACGCCACAGACGCTCGATCATCACATTATCCATCCATCGGCCTCGACCGTCCATGGAGATACGAATTCCAGCCTCTCTGAGCGTCCGTGTGAACTCGTAGCTGGTGAACTGTGATCCCTGGTCGGTGTTGAAGATTTCCGGCACCCCATAACGATTCAGGGCTTCTTCCAAGGCAGACACGCAGAAATCAGCATCCATCGTGTTTGAGAGCCTCCACGACAGGACGGCCCGACTGTGCCAGTCCATGACCGCCACAAGGTATAAGAAGCCGCGTGTCATGGGGATATACGTGATGTCGGCACACCAAACCTGATTGGGCTTCGTAATCGCCTTGTGCCGCAGCAAATACGGATACGTCTTATGTTGCGGATGCGGATGGCTTGTCTTTGGCTTTTGGTAAATCGCCATCAGGCCCATTTTACGCATCAGACGTCGTACCCGTTCACGACCGACCCTTTGCCCTTCGTCTCGTAGGGTATTACGCATCTGTCTGGAACCGAAAAACGGCAGCTCCATAAACAACTCATCGATTCGGCGCATAAGGGCCAGGTTGGCCGGAGATTCGCCGATCGGTTCGTAGTAGTACGTCGATCGGTACAGCTTGAGAATTCGGCATTGCCGCCGGATACTGAGCTCGGGGTGAGTCTTGTCGACCACCTCTCGCCTTCGCTCACAGCTCAAATTTTGGCGAAGGCTTGTTGCAAAAAATCCTTCTCCACCGTGAGCTGGCCAATCTTGGCGTGAAGCTCCTTGATCTGGGCCCCGTTATCCTGACGGCCGACGGCCTTGCCTGAAAAGGACGCCACGATCCCTTCCTTGGCCTGCTTCTTCCACTGGGAAACCTGATTGGGGTGTACGCCGTACTTGCTGGCGAGTTCCGACAGGGTGTGTTCCCCGGACAGGGCATCCAGGGCGACTCGGGCTTTGAATTCCGCGCTGAAACGTTTTCTCGTCTTGGACATGAATTGCCTCCTTCGGGCAGTTTATGTCCACCTTATCGAGTGGTCCAGTTTTCCGAGGCCACTTCTCCCTGTCACCTTGAGGCAAGAGAGAAGGATCATCCTGATGGTATTTTTGATGCAACAGGTCGATATACCCTTTAGGGATTTTTTCAATTGACGGTGGGTTTTGGGATGAAACGTCAATATTTATGCTTAATGCTAAGTTTGATCTGTATGCTTTCCTAGTTCGGTCAGTCATCTCCTGGACCAAATGATTAACGAAATCTATTTTTTGTTTTCTTTTGATTTTCCCGTGTCTTCGGGGTTCGAGGTCCCAAGTGAACATAAGACGTCTTCTGCGCCTTTTGGCGAACAGGTGACGTTGTCCTTCGGGTGATTCAAAGTACTCTTTTCTGTTCATATGAATGCAATAAACTGCTTGTCTTGCGAGATGCTATACTTTGAAGAATTTGTCAGCCTGTGAAAGAGTCAAAACAGTATTTGAGTCACAGAATTTTTCGCCTAAGGGATGTAGTTTGTAGCTTAGAACCGCCACGATTGTTTGCGCTTTGTTCTTGTTTGCAAAGTTAAAAAGCTTTTCGATCTTGTCGTCATCAACGGCTTCGATGTAGTCCTGCATTGTGAATTGCGGAAGTTTTGAGTTTGTTTCTTGTGAGTATTTCACCAACGCTAACTCAAAAGTCATTGCAGCGGCGCGAGGTGCGCCATCACCTGAAATTTCATCTTCCTTTTGAATACTGAAAGTGATTTTTCCGTCATCACTGGATTCCTTTTCAAGCTTGAGGGGGACACCAAAAACATTTTGGGCAAGGGGTGTGTACTCCTTGTTGAAGACTGCAATCTTGTTGTTAAATGAGTTCTCAAGTTCTTCATTGATTGCTCGAAGCCTTTTCAGTTCACTATCGAGATGCTCTGATTCTGAATCAATACGTTTGACTTCTAGTACTACAAAATTAACTTGTCCCCGTTTTTCTCGCTGTTCTTGGATTGCTTTTTCGATCAAGATGAAGCCATCTAGTTGACCTGCTGCTGCGACCTCTTTTACCAGTCTCTCCTCGTTTTTTAGGTGTGCTCTTAGCTCGAGTCGCTGAGTCGTAAGTTCTTTTTCAATTTTTTCGACTTGGTCCTTTACATAGCGGGCTTTGCTTTCAAGCATCGAATTGTGAAAGGCGACAGTCTCTTCAAATGATTTTGACAGGTCTGGGATGAGAGCTTTGGCCTCTTCATAAATATTTCTTATAGTCTGTGTGTCTACTTGTTGGACTTTGTTTTCGTATTCATCAATGGTTTTTTTGTAGTAGACTAATCTGATTTCTAGGTAAGAGACACTGGATGAAAGGTTGGCAATTTTCGACCGTACCTCTTGTAATTTTTGGATTACAGATTCTTGAACGCCAGTGATATCAATCGCTTCTTCTTTCTCTGAAAGGATTTGAATCTCTTTGTCTATGCTAGCGAGTTGCTTTTCATAATGGGCGAGGTGGCGTGCGTTGAGTATAGCTTTCCGGCGGCTTTGAATGTCTGAAAGGCGTTTATTAAGCTTGTACTCTTTTTGGAGTTTGTCCTCACCGTCAAATCCGAAAAGGTATAAGTTGACGAAACGGTATTCGTCGTCGGATGTGTATGAATGAAGGTATTTGAGTGTTTGGTTTGAGCTCTTTTTGAAAACTCTAAAAAAACGTCTTTTAATTTGTTTGAATGTTGGACGTGCCACAGTGTGGCCAAGTGTTGACGGTAGCACTTGCTGAAAAGATGTGTCAGTCGTGTATTCAGTCCCATCAATGGTGCTAAGGATTCTAATCTGCCGTCCTTTTAGAGTTGCACAGCGGGTTATCGTGCTTTGATAGCCGTTGATGGAAACCACTAAATGAAAGACTACATTTCCAGATGTCAAAAATTGCTTTACATCCTTGTTTGCCGCTTTTGTCTCAGGGTCTGTCCAAAGCTGATGGATGTCACCACCAAGGCAAAAATCAATGGCACGCAATGCTGTGCTTTTCCCAATCTGATTTCCAGCAGCATCTTGGTTGGTGATGATGTTTAGTCCTTTCTTGAAAGGAATGTCTCGGATTAGCTTGTCACCGCTAAACAACTGGAACTTAATTAGCTGCATATCTGGATATGTCCGTTATTGTTCATAGAAATACTTCCCAAAAGGAAGAGCCAGTCGAGTGCATACATAAAATATGAGAACGAGATGCTATCGTATGCTTCATTATACTTCTCATGAAGCCTCTGTACGCTAGATTCGGAGATTTTGTGTTTTTGAACTGTAGCCAGTATGTTTGCACCGACTAGATACAATGCTTTTTGTGGCGACTGAGTATTGTATATAATCATACTGGAGGCTTCTCTAGAATCTTGCAGTTAATAAAACCATAGATAACGATTAATTCCCGAGCAACTTTTTTCAATTCTACAGGGTAGTTAAGCTGAGAGGAGGTCGATTCGATTTCTTCTGATACAGCATGTAGAATTTTGTCGGCATTGCTAGAAATAAGCTCTTGCCTAGCTTCGATGTCGCTGGGGTCTGTTGAGTTTTGGAGGAAGAGTTCTTTTCTGATCTGAGAATACTTTTGGCTAATAGCCCAAAGAAAAGTGTCTTTTGCGTTTGGTGTCAGGTCATCAAGGTTGTTGATAGCTTCTTCGACGAGCACCATATAGCCAGCATTTTCACGAATTTCTTCAGCAAACACCTTTACGGTGTTATATTCAATTTTTTCTTCTGTTTCTGGAGGGAGGGTGTGTTTGGCAGAAGATGAGTAGTCGAGAGAGTGCTTGTTGACGATTTCTGCAATTAGTGGATTGAGTAGTGAATTGATTTCGCAGCCGTTTTTAATGACATTAAGGGGCTGTACCAGATAACTAGCCCATATGTCTTCTAACCCACTGTTTCAGTTGTTTAAACTGGCTTCGCGGATTGCTGTTATTAAAACGCCACTCGCATTCCTTTAAAAACAGAGAAAAATGCTTGGTTGGAATGCCGTTGAATTTCCTCATATGGCGTTTGGCCTGGTTCCAAAAATTCTCGATTCCATTGATGTGGTTGTGGCTATCTGCAAACAGCTTCGAGTGGTTGATTCGGAAGTGTTTTGCGCTTTCCCCCGAAATTCGGACCACCGGTTAAAGTGGAATCTGCGTCCTTAAACCGATAAGGAAGGACGTATGACAAAGAGCAACAAAAGACGGAAGCATTCGGATAAGTTCAAGGCCAAGGTCGCGCTGGAAGCTATCCGTGGCGTGAAAACGTTGGCGCAGTTGGCTGCGGAGTACAAAGTGCATCCCAACCAGATATCCACCTGGAAAAGGCAGCTCCTTGAAAATGCCGAAGGAATCTTTTCCGGTGGCAAGAAAGCCAAGAGCCAGGAGGAGGTCACCGCACCTTTGTTCGAGGAGATCGGTCGGCTCAAGATGGATATCAAGTGGCTTGAAAAAAAGTTGTAAGCCTGCCGCTTGAGGTACGCCGCCAGTGGATCAAACCGGATCGGGAGTATTCCATCCGGCGGCAATGCAAGTTGGCAGGCATTTCCCGCTCGGGGTTTTACTACAAACCTGCAGCCGAGTCCGATGAGAACTTGGCCTTGATGCGTCTCATCGACGAGCAGTATCTGCGTCAGCCGGATTACGGCTCGCCGCGCATGACGGATTGGCTGAAGACACAAGGCCATCAGATCAACCACAAGCGAGTTGAGCGACTGATGCAGCTGATGGGCTTGCAAGCGATTACTCCAGGGCCGCATACGAGTGTCCCCAACCCGGAGCATCCCGTGTTTCCTTATCTGCTGAAAGGAGTTGCCATTGAGCGAAAGAATCAAGTCTGGAGTGCTGACATCACCTACATCCCCATGCAGCGCGGCTTTCTGTATCTGGTGGCAGTGATTGACTGGTGGAGCCGATTCGTATTGGCTTGGGAACTGTCAAATTCCATGGACAGTTCGTTTTGCGTGGACGCACTGAGCAAGGCATTGCGCATCTCCACGCCAGAGATGTTCAATACGGACCAGGGAGCGCAATTCACGAGCCGTGAATTTACCGGCGTTTTGCAGAGCAAGGGCATTGCAATCAGCATGGACGGCAAAGGCCGTGCAATCGACAACGTATTTATCGAGCGGTTGTGGTGGACGGTGAAATACGAGGATGTTTACCCCAAGGCGTATTCTGATGGAATCGAGCTATACCATGGGCTTACGCGCTATTTTCGGTATTACAACGAAGAGCGCGGACATTCGTCGTTGGACAAAAGAACTCCCGCTGCCGTATACAGAGGCAACCTGAATGTTCATTGACTTGGCTCGCAGCCGTTGCTCCGCTCCGCCCTCGGCCCTTCGGGCCGCCCCTGCGGGGACGGGCTACGCTCCACAACGGCTGCGGCGAACCGCCTCCACGGAGGCACAAACTCGGACGCAGGACTCCACCTTAAAATGGCCGATCAGTGGTCCAAAGGATGGGGGGAGGCGCATTTGAACGCTGACACATCAAGGACATTGTAGCCATACCAGCAGTCCGAGTAAACCACACTGTCTGGCTGGATTCTTTCCTGAATAATGGGAAGCAAGGTTTTACCTTTCGCATCAGGAATCACCTGTGTATAGACCTTCCCGCCCCTTTTAAGGATTCCAAAAACAGGAACCTTACCAGCCGCCCCACGTCCTCTTTTGCCCTTTCGCTTGCCACCGAAGTAGCTCTCATCGACCTCAAATTCGCCAAAATCCATCCCTTCACAGGACTCTTCTACCGCTATGATTTCCCGGAGCCGGTGAAAGTAATAGGCGGCTGTTTTGACGTTCACACCAACCAGATCGGCAGCGCAACGAGCTGTCGTGCCAGCCACAAAATGTTCGATTAAACGAAGCTGCTTGTCCTTGCTCAAACGACTTTTTCGCATTGCCATACCGATAACCCAAAGGAGTTATCTGGTACAGCCCCGACATTAATTGTTGTGTGATCTCCATAGTTAGCGAAGGCTACGGAGTCATCCGACGCGGAAATATTTTTATTGTCTAGAACCATCGCGCCGTCCTGCATTCCCTATGTTAATTGTGCTATTGTCACCACTATTACTGACAGCTATGGACCCATTGCTGGCATGTACTCCTCGACTGTTCTTTTGCTTATAGTGAATATAGAAGAGGGAGATCGAGCATAGTGCTGCAAGTCCCAATGAATATAGGCAGTATTGGAATGCCTGATCTGGGGATAGCTTTGAAAATAAGTCTGACTTGATTAATTCAGTGTGCACAAAATAGAACAAGGCAGCACCTATTGTGCCTAATCCTCCACCAGCCTTAAGAGATAGTTTGAACAGTTCGAGCAAAGCGTTACCTCTTCTTCGTTGTGCACCATGAGCGTTTTGTGCAGACCATACGCTCTTATAGATTAGTTCGTCAAAATCTCTAATTATTATGAATTTGAGATTACTTTTTTTGCTATCAGGACAACCACAAATGGAGCAGCGCAGTATACTGTTGGGAGCATGTAAATATTAATAAAGTACATCAGCCGATAATAGTTTCTAGCGCAGCGAGTTGTGGAAAAGTCATCTGGGTATTCTGAGATCATTTTTCTGTAATCTACAGGCAGGTGGTTAAGGTCATGGCAGTCTATTATCTCAGAGTATCGATCAGCAAAGTCCTGAACTTTTTCTTGGTCAATAGCCTCATTGCCTAGTTCAATAGCAATTGCCTGTTGCAGCCTGTGGAGCCTATTGGCACATCTATGGTAGCTGTCTGAATGGCTTAGTAGTTTGCTCAAGGAATCTTGGTTGGCGATCACGAGAATGATTACAGATGCCATCAAGGTTAAGTATTCTGACTTACTTTCACCAACAAAGGGGATGTAATACCCACAAATTGTTGATATTGCGATAACTACCTGGAAAATTGATAGGAATGAAATAGCAAAGACAAGGGCTTGGTGCTTCTTTCTTGATCTTTCAGCCGCAGTGTAGCGTGATTTTTCAGTGCTCCACACTCTGTTGGACAGTGCTTCAAGTTTCTTTCGCATATTGCCTCTCGTTGTGTCGATAAAAGGATGAGGAGGGGAAAAACCTTAAAGCACTTACCATCCAAAGCAATGCTCAGGGGTTCTTGTACTTACTAGGGTCATGCCCGTTCGGTTAGCTGTACTTAAACGTGTAGGTTAGATTAGCCGCGACCTCATTAAAGCTGTCGCAGGTTCTCTGGTGGAGATCCCCCTCCTCAAATTCTGTAGTCAACTCCCATATCCTTTTCGATTTGATTCAAAAACCGTCCAACATGATAGTCGTATAGTCTATCGATCTCGTCCTTACTGAATTGTCCCAAGGCCAGTCCTCGGTTTGTCAACCAAGCACGTTTATCCTTGAAGTCCGATAGCTCATAGTCATGCAGGTAGGTTGAATCCCGCCAATTGAATTTAAGCTCATAAAAAGCTCTTGATGCTTTCTTTAGGTCATCTGGAATCGCCTGGAAAACCGAGCACCGCTTGAACTGACCACGCACGAAATTATCAATGAGATACGGTATCTTTTTGTCATTAATTTCTGAAAAATACTGGAGCCAGCCGTATCTTTTGGTCTGAAACTTTGCGCCAGTGATCTTGACGTTGAGGTCTTCAAGGAAAGCCCTTTTTATGTTCTCTACTCCGATCTGCTTGTCCTTTCGTTTTCCATCGATGTAAATGGCCTTTTTTGAGACCTCTGCACGGCAAATCCCACACTTTTACTCTTTAACTATTTGATTTATTATGCTATTATTTCTCCATCCAAAGGAGGAAGGCATGGCTATTCGGCAGAAAGGACCTCGGTTGGGTGATTACTTCCTGGGGCACCGCAGAACCAAGACCACATTTCTGGATGAGATCAACGAACTCATCGACTGGCAGCCCATCAACGCCTTTCTGTGCAAGAAGATCAGGCGCAAGGCCAACGCCGTGGGCAATCCCGCCTATCCGCCTCTGGCGATGTTCAAGATTCTGCTCTTGCAGCGTTGGTACAACCTGAGTGATCCGGGCGTGGAGCAGGCGCTGCTCGACCGGCTCTCCTTTGTCAGATTTACCGGTTTTTCCATCGAGGACGACGTGCCGGACGAGACCACCATATGCCGTTTCCGTAACGGTTTGATCCGCCTGAAGGTGCTGGACTCCTTGCTCGACATGCTTAACCGCCAGCTTGAAGGACAAGGGCTTCTTGTCCGTGAGGGAGCCGTGGTGGACGCCTCGGTAGTCGAGTCGCAGCGGCGGCCGCGCAAGGTTATCGACGTGATGCCTGAGGACCGTTCCGAGGACGCCGAAGAACAGGATGGGCCGGTGGACTGCCGGGTCAGCTATTCGGATGACGAGGAGGCGGCCTGGCTCCGCAAGAGAAATCGGGCCTATTACGGCTACAAGCTCCATGCCGCGACGGACAGTCGAGACGGGTTTCTGCTCTGTGGTCACATCACTCCCGCGAACCATTCGGACACGGGCGAATTCGAGCGGCTCGTGAATGGCGTCGGCCTTGATCCCGGCGCACGGGTTTATGCGGACAAGGGCTATTGCAGCGGGAAGAACCGGGACATTCTGTTTGATCGCGATTTGGAGGACGGAACCATGGACAAGACGCCTCGTGGCGGCAGGCTGACAGACTTCGAAAAGACCCGCAACCGTGACATCAGCAGCATTCGGCAAATAGTCGAGCGGGCCTTCGGCACACTCAAACGTGGCTACGCATTCTTTCGGTCCCGATACGTGGGTCGTGAGAAGGTGGAGGGAGAGTTCCACATCCTCGCCATGGCGTTCAATTTGAAAAAAGCTGTTCGACTGGCGCGAGCCTGAAGGGAGAGGTGCGTCCAAAATCCGGCATTTCGGCCAGAAATGGCAGGAAAAGGCCGGGAATGAGCCCAAGCTGGGGTGCGGTCAGAACATCAAATTGGGTGCGGAGCGCAAGGCACGGACGCGAAAAGGGGATGCGCAGAGGTCTCGACAAGATGAGGACTGTGCACTTTCGTGAATACTCTTTTCCAGAAAAGTGACGCCTACGAAATCCAGGTATAGTGCAAGAAAACCCTTGTCGACCGGTCCGATTTTATGTAAGTACCACTTCCCAGTCGTGTCCACCGGCGTTACGCGGGCTTACCCCGTTACATTTAGCTCGTGTACGTTTGTTGATGGTTTACGGCAGGTTACACGTCATGCACGAGAGGCTGGCAAGCAAGTGAACTGCGTTTGCCGCCCACTATTTTTGCTTTTTAAGGAGCACTCTTATGAATACATATAGCCCGAAGCCGGAAGACGCGAACCACGAATGGTTCATCGTCGACGCCACGGACAAAATCCTGGGTCGCCTCGCCACCGAGATCACTACTCGTCTGCGCGGCAAGCACAAACCTGAATTCGCCCCCCACATGGACATGGGTGATTTCATTGTTGTCATCAATGCCGAGAAAATCAAGGTCACCGGCCAGAAGCTCGACAGCAAGATGTACTACAAGCACTCCAACCATCCCGGCGGTCTCAAGGAAAAGACTCTGCGCGAGATGCTGGACAAGAAGCCTGAGAATGTCATCACAGCCGCCGTCAAGGGCATGCTGCCCAAGAACAAGCTGGCCACTCAGCAGTTGAAGAAGCTGAAGGTCTATGCTGGCAGCGAGCACCCGCACGCAGCCCAGGCTCCCAAACCTCTGGAATTTTAATCGGGGATTACTATGAGCGATTTCACTTACGCCACTGGCAAACGTAAAAATGCGATCTCCCGTACCCGCCTGTACGCCGGTACCGGCCAGATCACTGTCAACGGTCGTCCTTTCGAGGACTACTTCCCTCGTAAAACCCTGCAGATGGTTGTTCAGCAGCCTCTGAAGCTGGTCAAGATGCTCGACAAGTACGACATCAAAGCCAACTGCTGCGGCGGCGGCGTTTCCGGTCAGGCAGAAGCCCTGCGCCACGGCATCGCCCGCGCACTCTGCGAGATCGATCCTGAACTCCGCGCTGTTCTGAAGCCCGCCGGTCTCCTGACCCGCGATGCTCGTAAGAAAGAGCGTAAAAAGTACGGTCTCCGCGGCGCACGCGCCAGCTTCCAGTTCTCCAAGCGTTAAGCCGAGAACCTGTCAAGCAAGAGATATCAAAGGTCGGTGCCCATATGGGTGCCGACCTTTTCCGTTTACAGCTCACCACTTGACTCTCGGCCCATATGTAAAGCAGGGATTGCCCAACGCCCCCGACTCACCAAATCGACACCAAATCGTCCCATTATAACAACCATCCCGATTTGGACAAACCTCTTCACTTCCAGTATATCCCCCCTATGTCATCAAAAAAGAAGCCACAACCGCGCATGCTGTTCGCCACACCGGACGGCGAAATATACGATCACCCAGACCTCCTGCTCATGGTTCGCCGTGGAGAGGAGTTTGGCCTGCCACGTCCTGATGAAATCACCCCGCTGCCGCCGGAGTCCGAATTTTTCATGCTCCCAGGACGACATGCCATGGGATACAATGACGAAACAGGACAGGCCGAAATAATGGAGGAACTGGCGGTTGCCGCTTTTGCCTGCCCCGGACATACCGTAACGGGCGTGTCCGCTTACGAATCCGATGAAGACGCGCCCATACTGCCGCTGCTTTCCTACGGAGCCATAGGTTACGCCAACGGCAAGTTCTGGGTCTGCGCCAAAAAAGTGGATCAGGACAAACGACAGGTTTTTACCCACATCCCGCAGGACCGCGTTGATGGTGGAGCACGACAGCTCATACGCGACATGCCCGAGAACCGACTGGTCAATCATCTGGCCGGTTGCGCTCTTACCAGCGGTTGCCCTGCTGCGAAGAATCTTGCTCTTGGTCGCTTCGAGTGCCCGCTGCCCACAGCACGCACCTGCAATGCACGATGCGTCGGATGCATATCCGAACAACCCGAAGATTCCGGGTTTCCTTCTCCGCAGTGCCGAATTTCCTTTACGCCCACCGCCGAAGAGATCGTACAGATCATGCAACGCCACGAATCCCGTGAACGACGTCCGATTTTTTCGTTCGGACAGGGCTGCGAAGGCGAGCCGCTGACCGAAGCCGAACTGATTTGCGATGCCGTCAAAGCGTATCGTGCAGACGGCGGCACCGGCACCGTAAACGTCAATACCAATGCATCCAAACCCGCCGCCATGCCAGCGCTCAAGATCGCCGGGGTCAACTCCATCCGCGTCAGCTTGAACTCGGCTCGCAAGGGTCCATACGAAGCCTACTATCGCCCCAAAGGGTATTCCTTTGAAGATGTCAGCGAGACCATTGCCAAAGCGCATGAGGTTGGCATGCATGTTTCGTTGAATCTGCTCTATTTCCCCGGCATTACCGACACCGAAGAGGAATTCGATGCGTTGGTGGAGCTCGGGGAAAAGGGCCACTACGACTTCATCCAGCTCCGCAATCTCAATCTCGATCCGGAACTCTACCTCGATCTCATGAGACCGTTTGGGCATTCACCCAGCATGGGTTTTATGAATTTCAAACGGCGCCTGAAAAAAGCGTTGCCCTGGATAGAATACGGATATTTCAATCCCTATCTCGGGTAGTCTGTATCAGGAGCGTCGCTGAGGGCGTGTTTTCTGCAAATAAGGCATACTATCAGTTGACACACCTTCATCGATAATCCAAGAATACTGCGGTTAACGGGAACCGAAATTTTTTGGTTCTCGCCATATTTTTTTTGGCCCTGTAAATCAGGGTCGCGGCGAATGAACTTTTGGCTGCCAAACGCACACGCAATCGGTAACCAGCCATTTACACGGAGGAGAGGATGTTGAAATTTCGTACCCTGATAGCCACAGCGCTCATGGCACTGCTCATGGTGCCCGGCCTGGCCATGGCAAAAGACTTTACCATTGGTCTGATTCTGGTTGGTCCTTACAACGATAAGGGCTACAGCCAGGCACAATACGAAGGCGGCCAATATGTGGAAAAGCACATGGATGGCGCCAAGCTCATTTTTCTGGACAAGGTCAACCCGGCCGATCGTCCTGGCCTGACCATCCCGCAGATCGTTGACGATCTGGTTGAAAAAGGCGCTGACCTGATCATCGCCGGTTCCGACGACATGAAGGACGGCATCCTCGAAGCCGCCATGATGCACCCGGACAAGACCTTCGTCCACGTCTCCGGCGACTCCACCCTGACCGGCACCGCTCCCGAGAACCTCGGTAACCTGTTCAGCCGCATGGAATACTCCAAGATGATGGCCGGTTTTACCGCTGCCATGACCTCCCAGACCGGCAAGATCGGTGTGGTTGGTCCGCTCATCAACGAGGAAACCCGCCGCCTGATGGGTGCTGCCTACCTTGGCGCCAAGTACGCCTGGACCGAAGTCCGCGGTAAAGATCCCAAGGATCTGACCTTCAACGTCAAGTGGATCGGTTTCTGGTTCAACATCCCCGGCGTTACCGCTGACCCTGCCCAGGTAGCTGGTTCCCTGTATGATTCCGGTTACGACGTCCTGATCTCCGGCATCGACACCCCCGAGGTTGTCACTGTTGCCAAGCAGCGTCGCGAAGCTGGCAAGACCATCTGGGCTCTCCCTTACGACTACGAAAAGGCTTGCGAAGGCCAGGGCGAAGTTTGCCTCGGCGTTCCTTACTTCAACTGGGGTCCGCCCATGCTGGAGCTTGCACAGCAGGTCAAAGCCGGCACTTATGAGCCTGCCTTTGTCCTGAAGTCCCCCTACTGGGCCGACATCAACTCTCACGAGAAGTCTCCCATCGGCTTCATGCCCGGCGAAGGCATGACCCCTGAGGTCAAGGCGGAACTGGACAAGTTCATTGCCAAGCTCGGCGACGGTTCCCTGAACCTCTTCACCGGTCCTCTGAACTACCAGGACGGCACCCCGTTCCTGAAGGCTGGCGAAACCGCCACCGACAAGCAGATCTGGTACATGCAGCAGTTGCTCGAAGGCATGAAGGGACTGTCCAGCCCCAAATAAATCATGATCGTTCTCAACGACATACATAAACATTACGGCCGGGTTCGGGCCAACGACGGCATCAGCCTGACCCTCGAACCCGGCCGAATTTACGCCCTCGTCGGAGAAAACGGCGCGGGCAAGTCCACGCTCATGCGCGTGCTGGCCGGGCATACCCGTCCCACATCCGGCACGCTCACCATGAGCGGCAAGGAAATTTCCTACCTGACACCGGCACTGGCCCGCGAATATGGCGTTGGCATGCTCTATCAGGATCCCCTCGATTTTCCTGCCATGCCCGTATGGGAAAACTTCCAGTTGGGCGCTCCCAAGCGATCCAAGAAGGAAGTCATCGACATCATCGGCGAGTTGTCCTTCCGACTGGACGCCTGTTTCCTGCCTGATGAACCGGTATCATCCCTGACCGTCGGCGAACGCCAGTTGCTCGAACTGCTCAGGCTGCTCGACCTTGGCGCAACCACGTTGATTCTCGACGAACCGACCACCGGCATCACCCCTGAGCAGAAGCAGGACCTGTTTGATCTGCTCATGAAGCTGGCTCGCGAAGATCAGCACACCGTCATTCTCGTCACCCACAAATTATCCGAAGCATACGAAATGGCCGATGCCATCTTCATCATGCGCCAGGGCAAGCTCGTTTCCACAATGGAACCGCCCTACGACGAGAAACGGCTGGTCAACCTGATGTTCGGCGAAGCTGCCAACGGCACGATCGACGATCTGCCCGAGTTGTCCGCGCAACCGCAGACGACGCGACTGGTCATGGAAGACACGCATTTTGCTGGCCCGAAATATTCCATGGGCCCCATGAATTTTACGGCGAAACCGGGTGAATGTATCGGTCTGGCTGGTCTTGACGGTTCTGGTCAGGAGTTGTTTCTGCGCGGCCTGTGCGGTCTTGATCGCATGCCAGGAGGCTCCATCACCCTGGACGACACCAATTACCGCAGCAACGATTTCAATACCCTGCGTAAAGCAGGTGTCCAGTTCGTCCCGGCTGACCGGCTTGAAATGGCCCTCTTCCCCGAATTGAATCTCATGGAACACATCAAACTCGCGTTTCCTGACCGCAAGGGCGACCTGACCGAGTTTTATGATTCCCAATGTGTGGAATGCTTCAATCTCCGCGCCCATCCCGATACCAATGCCAGTGAGTTGTCCGGCGGCAACCAGCAGCGGCTGCTGCTTTCACTCATCCCTGATGACGCCAAGCTGCTGCTCATGGAACATCCCACTCGCGGCCTTGATGCAGGGTCGGCCAGGCAGGTTTGGAACCATCTCAAGGGCCGCTGTCGTGACGGTGCATCATTGATCTATTTCTCGCCCGATCTCGACGAGGTGCTTGAACACTCGCACCGCGTCATCGTCTTCTATGATCGCGCCATCGCCGGTATTGTTGATAGAGAACACGCGACCATGGAAGTGGTGGGCGCGCTCATGGCCGGTAAACCGTACGATGAAGTCATGAAAAAATATATTGGGGAGGACGTAGCATGATCCGTGAATCCTTCCTTCAGCAACTTGGATGGCTGTTAGCTGCCGTCGGTCTGGCTTTGGTACTGACCGTTCTGGTCACACTGCCATCAGGCGCTCCACCGCTGGAGACCATTTATGTGCTCTTCAAGGGTGGCGTGGGCTCCATGTCCAAGATCGGTCGCGTGCTGGCTGGTTGGGTTCCGCTCACCTTATGTGCTGTGGGCCTTCTGGTCCCCTTCACGGCTCGACTCTGGAACATCGGTGTCGAAGGTCAGGTTGTCATGGGCGCCATCTTCTGCACGGCTGCCTTGCGTCCCTTTGATAATGGCGGGGCCATGGAAATAGCCCTTGCCATGGGTGCTGCCATGCTTGGCGGTGCTCTCTGGGCATTGCTGGCCGGTATGCTCCGTGTTTTCGGGCGGGTTCATGAAATTTTTTCCGGCCTCGGCCTGAACTTTGTGGCCCTTGGCGTCACCCTCTGGCTCATTTTCGGTCCATGGAAACGCCCCGGCGTTGCTTCCATGTCGGGCACCCAGCCACTGGACTTTTCCTTATGGCTGCCCAGACTGGGGAAGCTGTCGGTAAGTTGGGTCAGCCTCGCCGTGGCAATTGCGGCTATTTTCGCCATTTACTACCTGCTGTACCGATCTGAATGGGGATTGAAACTCCGTGCCGTGGGTGAAAACCCCAAGGCCGCGACGCTCTTTTCTCTTGGCCCCCGCCGACGCCTGTTGCAGGCTTTCATGATCTGTGGCGCATTTGCCGGATTGGCTGGTGCCGTGCAGGTTCTTGGCGTCTACCACCGACTGCTGCCCGCCATTTCATCCAACTACGGCTACACTGCCCTGTTGGTCGGCATGATGGCATCATTCAGGCTGCCGCTGGTACCGTTCATCTGTTTATTTTTTGCCATACTCAACGTCGGGTCCATCCAGTTGCCACTTCAGATGGGACTGGATTCTTCTCTCTCGGGCGTTATTCAGGGCATCATGGTCCTCTCGCTGTTCATCGTGCAAGGACTCCGACTCTGGCTCAAACAACGGAAGGAGGCTGACTAATGGAAACCTTTGGTTTGACCATTGCCGCCATTCTTCTGGCTGGCGCACCGCTGGTACTCGCAACGCTGGGTGAAACACTCACAGAGAAAGCCGGTATCATCAACCTGTCCCTTGACGGCTCGATCCTGCTGGCCGCAATGACCGCGTTCGCCATATCCACCACCTTTGACAACCCGTGGCTCGGTGTTGTCGGAGGCATGGCTGTTGGCGCAGGCATTGCCGGAGTGCTCGGCCTGATCGGCATCTACCTCGGCCAATCGCAGTTGGCTATCGGCTTTATCCTGACGCTCCTTTCCCGCGATCTGGCCTACTTTCTGGGCCACTCATTTTCGCGTCAGCCCGGACCGGACCTTGGTCTGTGGAACATCCCGGGGATAGGTCCAATCCCGCTTATGGGACCCATTTTCAGCTCGCAATCCCCTGTGGTCTACATCGCCCTGGCTACCATCTTCGGATGCTGGTGGTGGATGTATCGCACTGAGGGCGGCATGCGTCTGCGCGCCGTAGGTGAATCACCACGCGCCGCCTTTGGGCGAGGCATTCGTGTTCGACTGGTCCGTCTGTACTACTGTCTCGCAGGAGGCGCGCTGGTCGGTCTGGCCGGGGCTGCCTTCTCACTGGCCGTCAAACCGGGCTGGGGACGCCCTCAGGGCTGCGAGGGAGCGGGCTGGATCGCACTGGCCATCGTTATTTTCGGCGGCTGGCATCCGGTACGTGCAGCACTTGGTGCATTCTTCTTTGCCGGTTTGCAGATTTCCGGCATCTATCTACAGGAAATCTTCCCATCCATCCCCGCGCCCGTCTTTCAGGTCGCCCCCTTCCCCATGATGATCCTCACGCTCTTGGCCGTGAACATGGGAAGAATGGGCTGGATTCAGGATATAGTCCGACGCCATCCGTTCCTCAACAAGTTCACTGGAGCATGGTCCGTGGAAGCACCTGCCGCCCTCGGTCAGGACTTTGATCCCAAAAAGGGACTTTGATTCCAGAACCGAACTCGAACAACTCAAAAGCGCTGGCCCATATGCCAGCGCTTTTTTTGTGTCCATTACCCACCGCATCCTCCGGCCATAAACCCAACACATCTGATACGTCATAAAAAAAGGCCCCCGGAACCAACCGGGAGCCTTGAGTATCATATTTATCAGGTCGTTATGAATCGAGGTGGCAGCAGGCGTAACGGCCGGGAGCAATCTCGCGACGCAGGGGAACTTCCTCGCGACAGACGTCCATGACGTACGGACAGCGCGGGTGGAAGTGACAGCCTGACGGCGGATCGAGGGGGGACGGGATCTCACCCTCAAGAGCCGAGAACTCGACCGCACGCTTATCCAGTCGCGGCACTTCGGCAAGCAGCGCCTTGGTGTAGGGGTGGAACGGTGCGTCGAACAATTCATCGACCTTGGCAATTTCAACCAGTCGTCCCAGATACATGACAGCGATCCGATCGGATATGTGTTCCACAACACCGAGATCGTGAGAAATGAACAGGCACGTCAGGTTGTGCTTCTCGCGCAGGTCCATGAACAGGTTCAGAATCTGGGCCTGAATGGATACGTCCAGAGCAGCCACGGATTCGTCACAAACCAGACATTCCGGGTCCACGGCCATGGCGCGGGCGATACCGATGCGCTGGCGCTGACCGCCGGAGAACTGGTGCGGGTACCGATTCTTGTAGGACGGATCGAGTCCACACTGTTCCATGACGCCATCAAGATAGCCGTCCAATTCCTTGGCGGTAGTCAGGCCATGGTACAGCGGCGCTTCACCGATGATCGACTTGACGCGCTTTCTTGGGTTCAGGGAGGCGAACGGGTCCTGGAATATCATCTGAACGTTGATGGCATAGTCAAGATGCTCCTTGGGAGTCATCTCGGTCACGTTCTTGCCCTTGTAGTAAATGTTGCCGGATGACTGGGGAAGAATCCCGCAGACCATACGGCCAAGGGTCGACTTACCACAGCCGGACTCGCCAACCAGACCCACTACTTCGCCAAGCATGATGTCCAGATTGACACCATCGACAGCCTGAACGCGTTCACGGGTGATCTGTGCCCCCATCTTGCGGGCCAACTTGGCGGCAAAGTCCAGTTTCTTCTGAAATATCCGGCTGATCTCTTCACAGCGGATGAACGGAGTTTCATTCATATATTATTCCACCATCGTTTACGATTGTTTGCCGGGATGGAAGCAGCGATATTTTCGTCCGTCTTCCCTGACCGTAACCGGCGGTTCCTGAAGGCACACATCCGAAGAACGCGGACAGCGCATGCGGAACGGACACCCTTCCGGCAGGTTGATCAGCGAGGGAGTCATGCCCGGAATCTGATACAGCGGTTCACCGCGCCTGTTGCGGCTGGGAACCGACCCGATCAGCCCTTCCGTATACGGATGCTGCGGATCATCGAGCACATCCTGCACCGGACCTTCCTCAATGATGGTTCCGGCGTACATGACGGCCACACGATGGGCCAGACCGGCAATGACGGTCAGGTCATGGGTGATCCACATGAGCGCCATATCCGTCTTCTTGCAGAGCTTCTGCATCTCGGACAGGATCTGGGCCTGAATGGTCACATCAAGGGCGGTTGTCGGTTCATCGGCGATGATCAGATCCGGGTTGTTGAGCAGTCCGGTGGCAATGGCCACACGCTGCCGCATACCGCCGGAGAACTGATGCGGATACGCCTTGATGCGCTCTTCCGGGGACGGGATACCGACCATGGCCAGCGCCTCGATTGATCGCCTGCGCGCTTCGTCGCGGGAGACCTTCTCGTGGGCGCGGATTGCTTCGATCATCTGCGTATCGATTCGCAACACCGGATTGAGGGTCATCATGGGGTCCTGAAAGATCATGGCAACTTCGTTACCACGAAACGCACGCCACTCGGCCTCGGACTGGCCTACCAGCTCGCGCCCCTTGAACTTGATGGAACCGCCGGCAATCCTGCCGGGCTGGTCCACCAGCCCCATGATGGAGAAGCCGGTAACGGATTTGCCCGAGCCGGACTCACCGACAATGCCGATGACTTCACCTTTGTTGATGGTAAGGGATATATTGTTGACCGCTTTGACCACACCGGCACGGGTGTAGAAATTGGTCTGGAGATCCTTGATATCGAGAAGTGGTGCGCTCATCGTTTCAACCTCGGATTCAGAACGTCGCGCAACCGGTCACCCACAAGGTTGATGGTCACGATCAGAATAAGCAGGGCCAGACCGGGATAGACACTGATCCAGTAATACCCGGACTGAAGGAACTTGAAGCCGTTGGCGATCAACAGGCCTAGTGAGGGCTGTGTGATCGGCATACCCAGACCAAGGAAGGAAAGGGTCGCTTCCAGCGCAATGGCACCGGCGACTTTCACCGTGGAGATAACGATAAGCTCCGGCGTACAGTTGGGCAGGACATGACCGAACATGATCCGCCGCTGGGGCAGGGCCAGACATTTGGCCGCTTCCACGTACT
The DNA here is from genome assembly GCF_900217235.1 of Pseudodesulfovibrio profundus. NCBI lineage: Bacteria > Pseudomonadati > Thermodesulfobacteriota > Desulfovibrionia > Desulfovibrionales > Desulfovibrionaceae > Pseudodesulfovibrio > Pseudodesulfovibrio profundus. The sequence goes on from NZ_LT907975.1 coordinate 1,317,035, forward strand.
CCTTGTTTCGCTCCACCAGCACGTTGCTTCGAATGGCGCGGGCGTAATAGGCCCACTGAACGATAACAAGGGCCAGGATGATCTTGTCGATCCCCTTTCCAAGAATCGCCAGCAGGATGAGCGCCACCAGAATGGCCGGGAAGCTCAACTGGAGGTCAACCGTTCGCATGATGAAGGCATCGGTTTTCCCACCCACATAGGCGGCCCACAGGCCGATTATCGCACCGACAACAAGGGCGATCACTGTACTCAATACGCCAACACCCAACGAAATGCGCAGTCCGTAAAGGATGGAGCTGAACATGTCGCGGCCCTGGCTGTCGGTACCCAGAATGTACGTGACCGACTCGTCAAATGACGAGCTGCCCGGTTCGAGCTTGGAATCCATGATGTCGATGGACATCAGGTCATAGGGATTCTGCGGGGATATATACGGTGCCAGCAGGGCCACAGAGATGACCGCCGCAAGGACGATCAATCCGATGGTCGCTACACGGCTCTCGAAAAACTCTTTGACGGCCTGCCAGAACAGGGATTCGGATTCTACTGCCATATTCCCCTCCTAGCGTTCGTCGCCGAGCCGTACTCTTGGATCAAGGATCGAGTAGAGTATGTCGACGATAAGGTTGATGAAAATGAACATGGTCACCGTAATGAGCAGGTAGGCCACGATGATGGGACGATCAAGGACACCGATGGAATCGATGACCAGCTTGCCCATGCCGGGCCAGGCGAAAATGGTCTCGGTAACAACCGCGAAAGCAATGAGGTTACCCAACTCCATACCAAGCACGGTGACGACCGGGATCATGATGTTCTTCATGACATGCAGCCCGATGATACGGGTGTTGGACAATCCCTTGGCTTTGGCGAATTTCACGTAGTCCATCTGGAGGTTTTCCTGAACACCTGCACGACTCAGCCGGATGGCCAGCGATGTCTTGAACAAGGCGAGGTTGGTGGCAGGAAGTATCAGATACGACAGCCCTTCCCACGACAGGAAACTGACCTGCATGCCGAGGAAGCTCGTGGTCTCGCCCCGTCCTCCTGACGGCAGCCATCCCAGATGAACCGAAAAGACGATGATCAGCATTAGGCCGACCCAGAAGGTAGGCAGCGAGAAGCCAAGAATCGAAAAGGACATGATATTGCGACCGATCCAGTTGTCATGCTGGATACCCGCGATCATGCCAAGCGGGATGCCCAGGAAGACAGCCATGAACATGGCGGTGAATGCCAGCTCAAGGGTGGCGGGCAGGCGGTCGAGAATAATCTGCAGGGCTGGTTCGTTGTAGACGAAGGAGTTGCCGAAATTCCCCTGCAGGGCCCCTTTCAGAAATACGAAATATTGTTCCCAGAGAGGCCGGTCCAGCCCCAGCTCCTTGACGGCGCGGGCATACTCGGCAGGCGAGGCGTCAGGGGCGATCAGGATGTCGATGGGGTTGCCGATGTAGAACACACCGACAAAAACCAATACCGACATGACCAAGAGTACCACTACGCTCTGGGATATGCGTCTAATTAAAAATGCTAGCATTATAATCCCTATACGGTTGTTCTGAATGTTCGCCACAGTTAAGCGGCGAGTCACTGAGAGAGTGACGACGATCCTGCGAAGAATTCGGATGAGGTGCGTGGAGACGCAGGCGTGGTCTTGTGAACAACCACTATCAGATGAAAATGAGGGGGCGCAAGACACGCCCCCTCATTGTTGATGGTCCGTAACGATTTATTGGGCCTTGATTTCGTGCGGCAGTGTGTAACCGTCGGTGCGACCGTTGTAGGTCAAGCCCTTCTTGGTGCCCCAAACGGAAACCTGGAAGTGAATGGGCACGATACCCAGATCGTTCATACCTGCTTCCACAGACTCGATCAGCAGCTCATTGTGCTTCTCGGGATCGACGGTGACCAGTGCTTCTTCGAGCTTCTGATCAACCACCGGGTTGGAGTAACGACCGCGGTTGGAAGAACCGAAGCCCTTCTCCTTGTCGTAGGTGTGCAGCAGGGAGCCGACACAGTTGGAGTGCTCACCGGTGTCAGTGGCCCAGCCAACCAGCATCAGGGAGAATTCCAGAGCGGAAGCCTTACCGAAGTACAAGGCCTTGGGCATGGTATTGACTTCGGTCTTGATGCCGACCTTGGTCAGCATCTGGGCGATGGCCTGAGCGATGTCGGCATCGTTGATGTAACGGTCATTGGGACCGTGGATGGTCAGACGGAAACCTTCGGGGTAGCCGGCTTCAGCGAGGAGAGCCTTGGCGCCCTTGGGATCGTACTGCTCGGGCTTCAGATTCGGGGAAGTGCCTTCATAGCCTTCGGGCAGCATCTGGGCTGCGGGGATAGCCAGGCCTTCCATGATGCGGGCGGCGATGGCTTCGCGGTTGATGGCCTTGGAGATGGCCTTGCGGACACGAACGTCCTTGAGCGGATTCTTGATCTTTTCGCCGTCATTGCCGAAAACCATCGGGGAATCATCACGATCGGAGTCCACGTGCAGGTAGATCAGGCGAGTGGAAGGAGACATGGAAACAGTGACGTTGTCTGCCTTCTTCAGGTGCTTGGTATCTGCCGGGGGAACAAAGTTGATCAGGTCCACGTCGCCGGACTTGAGGGCGGCAACACGGGTACCGTCGTTGGAAATGGGACGAACGGTGATCTTGGTCCACTCGGGCTTGTCACCCCAGTAGTTGTCGTTGCGTTCGTATACGAGCTTGTCACCGCGAGCCCAGTCCACCAGCTTGTAGGGACCGGTACCGATGGCGGCTACACCGGAGTTGAAGTCTTCAGTACCCTTTCCTTCGGTGGCTTTTTTGGAAACAATGTCCCGTCCTGAAATAGGTTGACACCCAGAGGACCTATTTATGGAAGACAAATCCAAACAGCGAGTTAGACGCACCCAACGCGATTACACGATGGCCTTTAAATTGTCGGTTGTGGCACAGGTGGAAAAGGGCGAGATGACGTACAAGCAGGCTCAGGCTCTTTATGGTATTCAAGGGCGAAGCACTGTGCTGAAGTGGCTCAGGAAGCACGGCACCCTTGATTGGAGCAAGTCCATGGTACATTCCCGAAAAGACCCAAAAGCCAGAGAAACACCGGTCCAGAAGATCAAACGGCTGGAGAAAGAGCTTGAGGAAGAAAAGATCAAGACCGCGCTTCTCAATAAAATGATTGAGATTTCCGACCGCGAGTTTGGGACTTCTATAAGAAAAAAGCTTACCCCCGAGCTGCACGAAGTCTTCAGAGAGAAAGACAAATAAGCTTGTCTGCTTGTTGCAGGCAGCTCGGGGTCAGTCGGCAGTCCGTGTATCAGGCTGAAAAGCGCCATGATGCACGGGAAGCCATGTATCAGGAGGCAAAGGCCATGGTCCTGAACGTGCGGACCAGGATGCCCCGCCTTGGGACTCGAAAGCTGTACCACCTGTTGAAGGACGCATTTTCCGCAAAGGGAATCAGGCTCGGACGTGATGGGTTGTTTTCCCTGCTGCGGCGAGAGCATATGCTCATCAAGCGACGGAAAAACTATACAAAGACAACCAACTCGAAGCATTGGCTAAAAAAGCATCCCAACTTGTTGAAAGATGTTCAACCGAGATGTCCTGAGCAGGTGTTCGTAAGCGACATTACCTACGTGAATACACGTGAGCAAACATGCTATCTGTCGCTGGTGACAGATGCATTCAGCCGGAAGATAATGGGATACAACGTGAGCCGGGATCTCAGTGCGGAAAGCACAACCAAAGCGCTGGACGCGGCAGTTGAAAACAAGCGAAGGAGGGTGAATACAATTCACCATTCAGATCGAGGACTCCAATACGCTTCTTCGGTCTACCAGAGAAAACTCCAGGAATCCGGCATGGTTCCTTCCATGACAGATGGCTATGACTGCTATCAAAATGCCTTGGCGGAACGGATGAATGGAATTCTGAAGCAAGAGTTCATGGTCACCAAATGCAACGACTTTGCAGAGCTCAATACCCTGGTGAGGGAATCCGTTGAGATATACAATTCACAACGGCCACATCTCAGCCTAGGAATGAGAACGCCAAACGATGTACACGAATCAGGCTGTGGGGCTAGCCCCACAGCCTGATTGAAACCTTCAAAAACCGTCAACCTATTTCAGGACGGCTCACAATAACGAAAGAAGCAAAGTTACGCGGGGTCAGCGGAGCCGGAGCTGCGGTGTGGATACGCACGGTCAGCGGGTCCACGATCTCGACTTTTTCCACTGCGGACACGGCGCCGGAGAAGGAGGACGGGGAATTGGGCACATTGGGAATGCGCTCAATGGTGTACTTCACGTCTTCAGCGGTGAACGGTGATCCATCATGGAACGTGACGCCTTCGCGGAGCTTGAACTCCCAAACAGTGTCGCTGACAGGCTCCCAGGAGACAGCAAGTCCGGGGTACAGTTTTTGGCGTGAATCCTGAAGGATAAGCTTGTCAAAGACGTACAAAGCCATCTGGTTGTTCTGGCTGACGTTGTGGAAGTGCGGGTCGAGCGAGGTCGGCTCACCTTTCAAACCGAGGGTCAGATCCTTGGCCATGGCCACGGAAGCCCCGAGCAGCAGACTTGCCAGAATAACGAAACTGATCAGAAGTCTTCTTTTCATAAAATTCTCCTTGTTGATTTCCAGAAAAAAGCACAAAAAAGTGTCACACAACCGTCAAAAAGGCAACTTTTTTAACATATAATGTCTCAAATGCTGTTTTTCCTGGATTAAATTTTGCCAATGCGCCAATTTCCCGTATCATGCGCGCACACGTCACTTTCAAAAAAGGAAACCCTGATGATCGATACCATAAAAACATACCTTACAGAACATGAATCAGAGATGTTCGCCCTTTTGGAACAAGTGGTGAATATAAACAGCCACAGCGCCAACCCGGAAGGGGTCAACGAGGTCGTGGATGTCCTTCAGGATGTTCTCGCGGACATGGGGTTCGCCACCTCACGCCTGACCACTGAAGATACCGGCGACAACCTGCTGGCTGAAAACGACGCCCGAATCGAAAACAACGGGGGGCCGCTGCTCGTTGGTCATATGGACACCGTTTTCCCGCCGGAAATGGGATTCGACACCTTCCGTCACGAAGGCAACACCATATACGGGCCAGGCACTTCGGACATGAAGGCCGGTCTGGTCATCGGCATATATGCGGTCAAGGCACTCCAGGCTGCCGGAGTCACCGACATGCCCATGGCATTCTTTTTCAATGCAGACGAAGAAATCGGCTCACCCCGATCCCGCAATCTCATTGTCGATGAAGCCAAGAAATCCGATTTCTGCTTTGTCATGGAAGGCTCGGGATCAGGTGGCGAAGTGGTCACCGGTCGAAAGGGACGCATTGTGTTCGATCTGACAGTTGAAGGAAAGCCGTCGCACGCCGGACACACTCCGCACCCCAAACCATCGGCCATTGTCGAGATGGCTCAGAAGATCACGCAATTGGAAGCCCTGAACGACATGGACGCCGGCACCTCGCTCAATATCGGCACCATTGAAGGCGGCGTCGGTCCCAATACCGTGGCGGCCAAGGCGACCATCCGCGCTGAAACACGCTTCGTCGATCCGACCGCAGGCGAAAAGGTATGGGAATCCATCAAGGCAATCGCCGAGACATGCAGCCTGGAAGGAACCAGCGGCAGCGTCGCCATTCGCACCCACAGGCCGCCCATGGTCACCAATGACACCATCATGAATCTTTATGCGCTGGTCGAAGAGGCTGGCCGGGACATCGGCATGGAAGTCACCGCGGCATTCCGCGGCGGCGGCTCCGATGCCAACACCGTGTCTGAAGCCGGAGTTCCGGTCCTCGACGGCATGGGACCGGCTGGTGGCAAGTACCACACCCCTGACGAGTTCATGTTGGCAGACAGCATGGTCAAACAGGGCCTGCTCACTGCCGTCAGCATTCTCAAAGCCTACGACAAATATAAAAAGTAGCTTCTAAGTGCCGCTTCCGAAGGTGACCCCTTCAGGAGCGGCACGCTTCTTCTCCGTCACATCTTTTCTGGCAGAAGTTCGCTTTCTTCTCTGGTCAGGGAACAAGAAAGTTGCCCGATCCTGCGCCACCTGCTATCAGGTTCAGATATGAACACGATTCAATCCATCAATAGTTTCCTCAGTGATCGCGGCTGGCTACATATCACTGACCCGGAAGAGGAGATTCGCTTTCTTGCTGCTGGGGAGTACAACGCCAATTACCTGATCACCATCAATGAAATATATGGGCAGGCGCAGCACGTCTTTCGCATCAATCACGGCAGCCAGCTCGGACTGGATCGTCAGATTGAATATGAATATGCGGTGCTCCACGCGCTATCGCGCTCCGGCGTGACTCCGCGCCCGTTCTTCTGCGAGCCAGAGCCTGGATATGATGAACTGGGCCACGGGGTGTTGCTCATGGAATATCTCCCCGGCGTGCCGCTCGATTACAAAAAGGATTGGCAGGAAGCCGCATCCATCTTTGCCAAGGTCCACGCCCAGCCGGTCAATGATGCTCTGATAGTCCAGGCCAATCCGGTCCTTGAGATCGCCCGGGAGAGCGAAGGGTTGATTCGTCGCTTTGATGATCATCCTTTGCAAGAGCAAAGGGACATGCTCCTCTCCTATCTGGATAGGATCATGGACCTCGCGGACAAGGCCGCCCCGCTTTTTGAGGATGATCCTATGGTCATCGTCAACACCGAGGTCAACTCGCACAATTTCATTATTTCGGAAGACGATGATTCCAAACAGGGATGGCTCGTGGACTGGGAAAAGGCCGTTGTATCGAGCCGTTTTCAGGACATCGGGCATTTTCTTGTTCCCACCACCACACTCTGGAAAACCGATTTCCGATTCGATGACGAAGGGCGCAAGGCATTTGTCGCCGCCTACCTTGAAGCCGCAGACACCGACATGGACCTCGACACGGCCATGCAATGCGCCGACGTCATGGAAAAAACGATTCTGCTGCGTGCCATGTCATGGTGTTTCATGGCATATTACGAATACACCCAATCCAACAGGATGCTAAAGAACAACGACACCTTTGTGAAAATTCAATACAATATGGATAAAATGGAATGTTTCTTCGGGCAGAAAAGATAAACAAATCCTTCAACGGCTCTCCCATCCTGCATGATATCGACTTCACGGTGGATAAAGGGTCGGTCACGTCATTCATCGGACCGTCCGGTGTCGGCAAGACCACCCTGCTCAAAATGATTGCCGGGTTGGAGTCTCCTGACAGCGGCCATTTTGCCTTTGGCGAACCTCCCAGTCGGGAACATCCGGTCATTTTGGTCTTTCAGGACTATCTGCTTTTCCCGAATCTGACGGTGTTCAACAACGTAGCCTTCGGCCTTCGGGCCAGAAAGATCAAAAAGGCTGAAATTCACTCCCGGGTCATGACCCTGCTGGAGCACTTCCAGTTGGCAGGCAAATCGGATGAATATCCCGCTAGCCTGTCAGCAGGACAACAGCAACGCGTGGCCCTTGCCCGGGCCATGGTCGTCAATCCGGCCATTCTTCTGCTCGATGAACCGTTCGCCAACCTTGACCGCAATCTCAAGATGCGCACAGCCGAGTTCATTCGGGATACGCAACAGGAATTCGGTGTGACCACGATTTGCGTGACCCATGATCAGGATGAGGCGTTTCTGATGTCTGACGATATTGGAGTCATCCTGAACGGCAAGCTGGCGCAATTCGCCTCGGCCCGGGATGTATACGCACATCCGGCATCCTTTGAAGTGGCCGAATTCCTCGGTCCGGTGAACACTCTTACCGAGCCGGATGCTGCTCTGCTGGGTATTCAAATACGGGATGGCGGCTATTTCGTCCGCCCGGAAAACCTGTCCATCCGGCCCGATGACAATGGCAGCGGCATCATCCGCCGGGCCATCTTTGCAGGGCGAACCAACAAATATGAAGTCGATTGGAAAGGAACGCGTCTGACCGTCATCAGCGGGGGGGTCGACATCCGCGAGGGACAGCGCGTGCATATACAGTATCAACCCAAGGAGAAATAGATGATTCGTTTTGCCGTTATGATAGTTTTGCTTCTGACCCTGCTGCCGGGCTGCGCGTCCGAACCGCCAAAACAAAGCGACAAAGCCTTGCTTGAGTCGAGCTGGGAATCAATTACCAGTTCAGCCGAAGGCAGTACCGTACGATTTTACATGTACGGAGGATTCACTCATGTGAACAAGTGGATCGACACGTATGTGGCAGAGGAAGTCAAAAACCGGTACGGCATCGAGCTGGTTCGTGTTCCCATGGACGCAGGCGTCTTCGTCAACAAGCTCCTTACCGAAAAGAGTGCCGAAAAAACCGTTGGTTCCATCGACCTGCTCTGGATCAACGGCGAAAATTTCAAGGCCACCAAAGAGGCCGAGACCCTATTCGGTCCCTATGCAGACAAACTGCCCAACTACCAGAAGTATGTCGACAAAGGACTGGCATCCTTCGATTTCGGCTATCCTACCGAAGGATATGAAACACCATACGGCAAAGCGCAGTTTGTCTTCGAGTACGACACAGCCCGCTCCACTACGCCCCCAAGCAGCCATGCGGATCTGTTGGAGTGGGTCAAGGCCAACCCCGGTCGATTCACGTATCCCCAGCCGCCGGACTTCACCGGTTCCGCCTTCATCCGACAGGTGTTCTATGCCGTAACCAATGGTGCGGATCAGTACCTTTCGGGCTGGAGTCAGGCTAAATTTGATGAGCAGGCACCCAAGTTGTGGGCTTTCCTCAATGAACTCAAGCCGTACCTCTGGCAGGAAGGCAAATCATACCCCAAAAGCTCTGCCGAGATGGATACCCTGTTTGCACGAGGCGAACTGGACATAAACATGTCCTATCATCCCCTGCATGCCCAATCCAAGATACTTGACGGCTCCTACCCCGACACGGTGCGCACCTTTGTGCTGAAAGAAGGGGCCATCTTCAACCTGCACTTCACGGCCATCCCGGCCAATGCACCCAACAAGGCCGGAGCCATGGTTGTCGCCAACTTCCTGATGTCTCCCGAAGCGCAGCTTTCCAAATTCGACCCTGCTAATTGGGGCGACTTTCCTGCCATTGAACTGATGACGCTGCCACCGGAAGAGCGCAAGAAATTCGAAGCCATTGAACTGGGTAAGGCTACCCTTACACCACAGGAACTGAACAAAGTGGCCGTGCCGGAAATCCCGGCGGAATACGTCGAAGCCCTGGAAAAGGGCTGGGAGGAAAATGTCCTCAGATAAACGGACATCTGCGAGCAGTGCGGCAAAGGTCTTCATCAGACTTTTGCCGCTGCTCATTCCCTTTGTTCTGCTTTTTCTGGGAGGGTTGGGCATGGCTGTGGTGCAGTCCTTCGGATTCCTTCTGCCGGTCCAGACAACGGGCGAGCCGTTTTCCGCCTACACTGCTTTACTGCAACCACACTTCATTCAATCAGCCCTGTTTTCCCTTTGGGTCGCTCTGGCGTCGACCACACTTTCCGTGACCATCGGTGCGGTCCTGGCCTATGCAATCTGGCAAATGCCGCACAAGCTCTCAAGGCTCTCGGTCGTATATAAAATCCCACTCATACTGCCGCACATATCCGTGGCGTTTATTGTTCTTATTTTCTGGAGTCAGTCAGGTGTCTTCGCTTCCCTGGCATACCAATTCGGATTCATTGATGCACCAGCCGACTTTCCACCCGTTATTCACAGCGGACTAGGGCTCGGCATGATTCTCGCCTACGTGCTCAAGGAAGTGCCTTTTGTCATCATCCTGACCCTCGCCGTCCTGCGTCGGCTTGACCCACGACTGATCCAGACAGCGACCATGCTGGGCAGTTCCCCGGTATCAACATTCCGAAGCGTTGCCTTGCCGCACATGAAACCGGCCCTGCACACGGCAGGAATCATTTTATTTCTCTACGGATTCGGGGCGTTCGATATTCCGTTTCTGCTCAGTGAAAGCTCGCCCGGCATGTTGAGCATGGAAGTGTACAATCTTTTTTTCCGTCGTGATCTGGTTAACCGGCCCATTGCCATGGCCATACTAGTATGCATGTTCCTTTTCTCTCTGGCCTTCATCGTCATCTATACCAGAATCGCTTCGCGGCTGGATGAAGGGGAGCGCAAACTATGAGGCATCGTCTGTTTTTCGGACTCATAGCCTTCACTTCCCTGATCCCGCTGGTGGTTCTCATCCTCTATGTCATGGCGCCGAGGTGGAAATTTCCCGATGTCATCCCTTCGGAGTTCAACCTGCACGCCATCCAGTACCTGTGGACGCAAAGAGGGCCGCTGGTCGGGCACCTGCTCTCCTCTCTGGGCTACTCGCTCCTCACGGCGATTCTCACATTTCTCCTCTGTATCGGCCCTGCACACCTGTTCGCCCGAAGACGGTTCAGGGGCAAACACCTGCTGGAAGGTATCCTGCTCGCTCCCGCCCTTGTTCCGGCCATGACATTTTCCATGGGGGTGCATTACATTTTCATCAAGGTGGGATTGGCGGACACCTTCATCGGCATCGTGCTTGTACTGACGGTGTTCAGCTACCCGTATATGCTACGAGCGCTCACGGCAGGCTATCAGGCATTTGGAAAAGAGTATGAACAATGCGCCCACAATCTTGGCGCGGGACCGCTGCAAAGGCTGTGGAGCGTTGAACTGCCCCTGCTGATTCCATCTGCCATTGCGGGCGGTTCGGTTGTCTTTCTGGTGGCGTTCTCGGAGTATTTCCTGGTCTTTCTCATCGGGGGCGGGGCGGTCGATTCATTCACGGGACACCTGTTTCCCTATCTGACCTCATCAGACAGGAGCACAGGATCAATGATGACCCTCATTTTTCTCTGCATCCCGATCCTGCTGTTCTTTCTGATGGAAATGATCATCTCCGTCATCTATCGCAAACGCGGCATGTACTAAGGCCCGTCAGTACACACGCTGTAAGGAAAAGCGAAAGCAACTTCCCTTGCCGGGAGTGGATGTAACACTCAGTGAGCCGTTGTAATGCTGAACAATGTTCCGACTGATAGCCAAACCAAGTCCGGTCCCGAATATCTGGCTTGACCGCTGATTCACGTCGTCCACCTGATAGAAGACATCGAAGATCCTGTCCTGATCCGCCTCGGGGATGCCCCGTCCCGTATCACAGACCGAAAACTGTATGGCATCGGCTGTCACTTGGCCGCGAAGGGTGACCGTTCCTTCATGCGTATACTTGAATGCATTGTTCAACAAGTTGATCAGCACCTGATGAATACGGTCGGCATCTACCCGTACAAAGGCTTCTGACGTAGGCCGTTCCAATATGAACTCAACGTCCCTGTTCTGCTCCGTATAGATGACCACCGATCGTGCGGCGCGATCGAGAATATCCCTTACATCCTCGTGACTGTCACGCCACTCCATCCGACCGGATTCGATCTTGCTGAGATCCAGCAGGTCATTGACGAGCACGCCCAGACGATCCGCTTCGTTTCTGACAACCTCCAGATTCTCGGCAAACTGCACGGATTTTTCCCTTGTTTCGACATGCTCTTCGAGGCGAGGGCGAAAACGGACATTGAAGTTCCGATCCATGAGCTTGAGGAACCCGATGATGGATGTGAGCGGAGTCCGCAGTTCGTGCGAGGCCGATGCCAGGAACAGGGTCTTGTTTTCATCCATGGCGATGAGCTTGCGTTCCGCTTCCTTGCGAACGGCAATCTCGGTGCGCAGATCATCACTGTATTCGGTCAGCTTTTGCATGAACCAGTTGAAATAACCGGCAAGCAGGCCGATCTCGTCACGGGAGTGCTGCTTCATCCGAACGGAAAAATCGCCACTGGCTGCCTTGGCAAAGTCACTTTGCAGCTCTTCGAGCGGTTTTGTTATCTGTGAAGATATCCAGATGGATAGAGGCAGGATCAGGATGATGAGGATTGTCAAGGCCACAACAAAGACCAGTGTTATCGAATCCAGAGGTCCCTCAAAATCTTCATACAGGCTCGACGATGCCACAATCCAACCAAGCTCGGGTATATCCTGAAAGTAGGCGATTTTTTTTCGTAACCCCGGATCACCCGGATTCTGCCACAAGTAATTGATCTGCCCATTCTTCTTCTCAACAATCTGTTCTGCCACCTGGCTCAACCGGGGATCACCGTATTCGCTGTAATGTTTGTCCTGCAAATGAGGGTGCATGAGCATATGCCCCTCATAATCAATGATGAAGTGCGCCTCCCCCCATCCTTTGGACCACTGATCGGTCTTTTTAAGGTGGAGCCCGGCGTCCGAGTTTGTGCCTCCGAGGAGGCGGGTCGCCATAGCCGTTGTGGAGCGTAGCCCGTCCCCGTAGGGGCGGCCCGAAGGGCCGAGGGCGGAGCGGAGCAACGGCTACGAGCCAAGTCAATGAACATTCAAGTTGCCCCTGTATACGTCAGCGGGAGTTCTTTTGTCCAACGACGAATGACCGCGCTCCTCGTTGTAGTACCGAAAATAGCGCGTAAGCCCATGGTATAGCTCGATCCCATCACAGTACGCCCTGGGGTAAATATCCTCATATTTCACCGTCCACCACAGCCGCTCAATGAAGACGTTGTCGATTGCGCGACCTTTGCCGTCCATGCTGATTGCAATTCCCTTGCTCTGCAGAACTCCGGTAAATTCACGACTCGTGAACTGCGCTCCCTGGTCCGTGTTGAACACCTCCGGCGTAGAGATGCGCAAAGCCTTGTTGAGCGCATCCACGCAGAAAGAACTATCCATCGAGTTCGATAGCTCCCAAGCCAGCACGAAGCGGCTCCACCAGTCTATCACTGCCACCAGGTACAGAAAGCCGCGCTGCATGGGGATGTAGGTGATATCAGCGCTCCAGACTTGATTTTTTCGTTCAATGGCAACTCCTTTCAGCAGATAAGGAAACACGGGATGCTCCGGGTTGGGGACACTCGTATGCGGCCCTGGAGTAATGGCCTGCAAGCCCATCATCTGCATCAGTCGCTCAACCCGCTTGTGGTTGACCTGATGCCCTTGTGTCCTCAGCCAATCTGTCATGCGCGGCGAGCCGTAATCAGGCTGACGCAGGTACTGCTCGTCGATCAGACGCATCAGGGCCAAATTTTCATCGGATTCGGCTACAGGCTTGTAGTAAAATCCCGAACGGGAAATGCCTGCCAACTTGCATTGCCGCCGGATGGAATACTCCCGATCTGGTTTGATCCACTGGCGGCGCACCTCAAGCGGCAGGCTTACAACTTTTTTTCAAGCCACTTGATGTCCATCTTGAGCCGACCGATCTCCTCAAATAACGGTGCGGTTATCTCCTCCTGGCTTTTGGCTTTCTTGCCACTGGAAAAGATGTCATCGACATTCTCAAGGAGCTGCCGCTTCCACGTGGAAATCTGATTGGGGTGCACTTTGTACTCCGCAGCCAGTTGCGCAAGCGTCTTCACGCCACGAATCGCCTCAAGTGCGACCTTGGCCTTAAACTTGTCCGAATGTTTCCGTCTTTTGCTGCTCTTTGTCATGCGTCCTTCCTTATCGGTTTAAGGACGCTGACTCCACCTTAACCGGTGGTCCGAATTTCGGGGGAAAGCGCAAAGGGGTATCCCGATTCCCCGTAACCAAGATTGAGAATGCGCTGCTTGAAGTCTGAAATATTGACGAGATCAGTAAATTCATCGCGGTAGGTTGATACGGAAATGATCCAGTCCCACGGCTCGAAATACGTCATGTAAATGGCTTTCGGACGACTGACTTTTTCGAGCGGCTCACGCCAATCATACGTCATGAACCCGGATTTGCTCTGTATCTGCTCCTGTACGAACGGTAACCCCGACAGATCTACATCGAGCAGGCTGCGCTTGTGGTGCACAACCATGATGCCATTGCTGTTCAAACAGTAAACACGCCCCGCACTTCCAAGCTTCTGACTCAGGAACACATCTGTCGCCTGTTTTTTGGCCTCCGCCTCAGACAAAAAACCGCGCTGAACCTGACGATGCAGATGACGGGCGACATCAAGATTCTTTTCCGCAACCGCTCGCATGTAGTTTCTGATGGCGACATCGGCGCTGTTCAAAACCATGTTCCGAATAGTCTCGGTCGTACGAGTCAGCTCACTTTGGATATTGTCGCGTACAATGGTTCGCACCTGATAGAAGATGAACGCTCCGGTCACTGCAAAGGAGAGCATGAAGATCAGGGAGTACGTGATGAACAGACGGTTCCTGATGCGTATATTTTGCAAGCACTTCAGCATCTGCTACCCATCTACCCTTTCGGCAGGGAAAAAAACGGTTTGAATCCGCGAGGACCGAACAGTCCCTCGTAGGGATAACTGTCGATATTGTCTGGCGTAACCATAGGTATGAAAGGCCCGGAGCGAAATGGAAAATCCTTTCCCGCCTCTTCGCCCTCCAGGATGCGAATCATCATATCAACGGCCATTCTCCCCTGAAACACCGTCAGGTCCGAAGGCGCTCCCGCCACCCGACCGCTTTTGATCATATCGTACAAGGGGGGAATAAGATAGGTGGAGATGACATGTGTCCGGCCATCCTGCGCGGTTTCCCGCAGATAGTGGGCAGCAGCTTCCGCAGCCACGGCATTGCCAATGATGTAATCAACAGGGCCATGGTCGGTCAGCACCTCTTCAACCAATCGCCGCTGCACGTCTAATCCGGTATCGCCCCAACGAACATCAACAATATCGACGGTACCGGGATGGTACTGCAACGCTTCCTGAAATCCCTGCAACGAGTCCGGCGCCCATCCGGAGCAGAACGGTCCCGGGAAAAAGGCGACAGTCACTGTATCCATACCGGCCCGGTCTGCATGCTCGGAGAAATATTCACCGGCATAAAAACCCATTTCGTAAAATGAAACCATGGCTTTTGCCGCGATGTCCGGTGCCTGAATGTCGTTGATCACTTCCACGACCGGAATGTTACGGGCCTTCATCTCATTGACCAACGCATCCAGCCCCAGATAGCTGACAGCCCCCAGAATGATCCCATCCACACCACTGTCAGCCAGTTGCCGGACCTGATCAATCTGGTTCTCAAGCTCATCGTATCCACCGGCCTGCAGTAACTTGAGGCCGACTCCCATCCGTTGCGCTTCCCGGATGATCCCGTAGTTGACCGACACCCAATAAGGGTCTTTCAAATGAGGAAAACTCACACCAAGTACATAATCCTTGGGCGCTTGAGGGGGAGGAACCCACTCTTCGAGGCGTGGTCTGCTCAAACTTTTGGCAGCTTGTCCCGGCTGTTTGCTGTCAATGACGTATTCACCATAATAGCTTTTCACCTGAATGGGCCACCATTCATCCTCTGGATTAGAAGATGCACGACCATTCAAGTCCAGCAAGACCACTGCGAGAGCAGTGATCACTATTACTAATGAAAGCCGCCAAAGGTGCTTCAAACGTACATCCTTGAGTTCAAATAGTTGATATAAATCAGCAGTGACACCACTGACAGCGTTTACGCATAAGTAACGTAGCAATTCTAGCCAAGTAGGAAAAGTGGAACCGCCAGTATTTTACTACATACCCACCGGCTCTTTCCAAATGCAAGTTATTCGAGAAAGAAAAAAAGGATTTCTACTGAGTGCTCAACGCACAATCCTGGTGATGATCTTCGCTGATATCCTGCTGAACGGGATGGTCAGAATCGATGTCGCGACAAATGCCACCACAAAACGCAGCAGGCCCTGCATCACGGTTACCCGTCCGCCTTCGACCTCGAACAGGTAGGAAAAGGCAAAGATGGGTAAGACATGCAGGATGTAGATACCGAACACATGACGGCTGGCAAACAACACGTATCGGCGAAAGGGTTCCCACATTTCCACGCATTTCATGATGAAATCACGAGCTATCAGGGTAAGGAAGACTGCGACGAATCCGCTGGACAGGAAATACAGGTCTGGACTGTAGGCGTGCTTGACCAGATCCGGGTCAAGTTTCAGCCCTACCAGCGTTCCGGCAGCCACAGCCAAAGAGATCAGCAGCCCGGGAACGAGCAACTTCATCCCTACATGCTGCAACCGGGTATAGTACAGGGCACCGAAGACGTAATAGATGCTCAAGGTCAGCACCTTTTCCATGTGAAGTCGTCCCAAAGTCATCATTTCTCCAAGATCGACATAGTGTTGCATGGTAGCGACAATGACCATGAGCGCCATCAGCAGGTACAACAGTACAACTTTTTTACGCAGCAGGACAAAAAACAAGGGGGCAATGATCGTGATCAACAGCAGCGTCTGCAGGAACCACACGTGCTGGACGGAAAAAGGCGAAGCGTTGCCAGGATTGATCTGTACCCATTTCAACAACGAGGTCATCGAAAACGGCGGCAGGCTGAGATTGACGGCCATATAATACGCCAGCACGATGAGGCACAGAAGCGCATAAGGAACAAGGAGTCCGACAAGGCGTTTTTTATAGAATGAGCCCAGCTCAGCGGACCGCTCGAAACTGTAAAAGGTGACCGCGCCCGAAACAAAAAAGAACACTGTCGGTAACAGTGTAAATACCGAAGTGTACGGTTTGTAGGCCCATAAAGCGCCACAATGGGCAAGAACCACTCCCAGAATCATGAGGGTCTTCAAGTAATTCAGATACACGCTTTCCCGTGTCGACAACTCCTGCACGAAAGGCCTCCCCTCTATCGAAATTTCTTCTCTCTACAAAAAAATATGCGTATATGTATCGCATGGGTGTGTTTTTCGCCACTTAATTATTGTTTACATTTTTACCTTTATTGAGGGCCATGAATGACAACGACTACGACCAAGCTTTTCTTCACGGGTGGATGGGATTCAACTTTCAGGCTGCTGGAATTGCTGGTCGCTGAAAAACGGCCGGTTCAGCCTATATATGTTATTGATCCCGACCGGTGGTCGCTCCGAGAAGAACAAAAGGCCATGGCCGACATCAAAACAACAGTGGTCGAACGCTTCCCTGAAGCCGCCAACCTTCTCAAGCCGACAATGATCATCGACAAGACCGACCTCAAACCGGATCCTGCATTCAAGGCATGCGAACAGAAACTTCTGGAAACCAACATTTTCGGTTCACAATATGAATGGCTGGGGCGGGCGGCCAAGCAATTCGGACTGGAGGGTGCGGAAGTATGCGTTGAGTATTCCGAGATCAAAGTCGCCGGGTGTTATGTCACCATCAACCCGCTAGTCGAACAGATTGAAGATGGTTCCTACTACTTTGCCGAAGAACATAAGAACACGCTCGAATACCAGTTTTTCGGGATGTACTCCTTTCCGGTCATGCGCACGAGCAAGGCCGAAATGATGGAAAAAGCCGAAAAGTATGGATTTCTGGATATCCTTGAAATGTCATGGTTTTGCCACAAGCCGAATTTTTTGGGACAGGCGTGCGGCATGTGCAATCCGTGCAAGGATGCCATGACCATGGAAATGACCCACAGAGTGCCGCCCTTCGGACGGTTCTGCTACCATCTGAAAAGGAATCTGAACCCCAGAACCCACTTGCAGCATTTTCCCAAAGTGTACGACTATCTACGCACACTCAAGCGAAAGCTGAAAGGATAACTCCCTTAACGAGACAGTGCGGTGATGTAGCCGTAGACTTTGTCCCGGAAACGCGCGTACTCCTCGGCTCCACTCCCGGGGCCGGGGATGCTTGTATCCTTTCCACCTGCCTTGCGTGTAAGTGACAAAGTGGACTTCAGCCACCCGACACTTCGGCCGGAATCTAGCGGTTCAGCCTGAACCTTGACCAGCCACTCCGCCGCTTCAGCAGCTTTGGGGCCTCCCTGCCGCACCAGTTGCTCAAGCAACAAGAGCAGTCGGTAATCTTCCATACCCTGGGTGGCCCATTCAAATTTCAAAGCGTAATCCAAGCCGCCATCTGACCGCGGGAAGACCATCATTGCGTCGAACTCCCGGCCGTCCAAATCGTAATAGGGATAGTTCTGACTTCCGGTCAGGCTCCAGCCCAACTGATGATCCATCCCTTTTTTGGCGGCTCGATACATGCCCACACCAAAGGCGTATCGACCATTGGTAAAGAGTTTTGCCGCCTGATTGTACAATCCCCAGCGGATGCCCTTGGTCTTGAGCAGCACTGCATATTCCTCGGTCTGGCTGGAAAGGGAAATATCCGTCATCAGCAGATTGAGGTCAGCCCCTTTTTCATCGGCCTTGAGCGGTTGGCTGTACCCGCCGCGTCGCAGGAACGGGTAGTATTTCTCAACCATGCGCGCACGCTTGAGATCACGATCCACTTTCTGCGAATAACCGGTGGCTTCATCACTCAAGTCCATCACCACGGGCAGCCAGTTTTCATCTTCCATGTGCTCTTTCAGCACCTCGGCAGTCTTTGTGCGATACTTTTCCTGACTCATGCCCGCAATAGGCCCATGCTTGTCGAGGTCGATCACGCGCCAACCGGCATAGGAGAACACCTTGTGCTCGAAACCGAGTTCACGGGCTTTCTTCATGATCCAATCGGTCTCGTCCGCTTCCAGGCTCACGAATTTTTTGGATGTCTTCCACGTCCCGCCGGGCAGGCCGGTCCACGAGGTGAATCCGCGATCAGCCAGTGCTTCCAGTGCCTTGAGGCGGTATGCCTGTTCAGTTGCTGTTTTTTCCGACAATTTGAAATACCCGAAACTGACCGGGTTCAAACCGAAGAAACCAACGGCGATATCCGCTTTGGGCAACACATGATCCATGACCTGCAACGAAATGGGGTAGCGCGTTTCCTTACCGTGCATGGCAAGTGTCAGCTCGCCATCATATTGGCCTGATCTGATGGAAGGCGTAACCGGCACCTGATACCAGAGCAGGACGCTTTCTCCACGGCGAACCGTGATTCCCTTTTCGCCCACAGGCTTGAAGAATCTCGGTGCCAGCTCATAAATTTCATGGTTCATGGTGTGGCTCTGATATTGCTGCACACCGTATCTGATCCACTCCGCTTCAGGAGCCAACGCTTTACCGGTCGTATTCCTGAGGCTGGAACTGGTGACGGTCAGTAGCGCATCCTCTCCAAGATTGTGGACCATCAACGCCTGCACCGGACGCTCACCCCGGCCACCCTTCAACGAAACAGAATCGCCAACCGACGGAAGAATCTGATTGAAACGCAGTTGCTCATCACTCCCGATAAGCGCCGAGTAATATCCTCGGTCGTGATCGCTTTGTCCGAGCAATTCTGTTCCGCTCGGTTCCTTTTGGGTGATGTCCCGCGACAAGGTCGAAAATTCATCCTTGAGCACCGCGTCGAGACTGGCCAGAAATTCGGATGCCTTTGCCCGCTCCTCAGCCGGATAGATAATCAGTGAGTTCAGACAGATGCCTGACTCTGTCCCCTCAAAATCAATGGTCAACTGACCATCAGACACAGTCACTTCAGCTGTATACGGCTTGAATATCTTCTTCAGATACAAATCGAACGGATTGTCATCCGGCGTGGGGGTGACGTTTTCAAAACGCAGGTGATCCTTGAGGTACGACTCGACATCTTCCCGCTCTTCATCGAGCAGGACATTCCCTTCCACTGAAACGCGGCGCTCAGTCCAGAAATGTTCATTCCAGTACCCCAATCCGTTGGGAACAAGCTGAACCACGTACTTTCCATTGGGCAGATCAACGGCAAATGTCCCCTTGAGCATGAACAACCCGTCACGGTGGAGCGTATCGGCATACACCGAATCATGCGTGCGCCATGTTTTGTGATCCTTGAAGCCGAACCCGACATCAGGACTGTAGGCAACACGGCTGTCGACGCCGATAAATCCACGCTGGACATGGGTTTTGCTCTTGACGAAATCAAAGAGCATGGCGCTGGGGAATGGTGACAACTTCGGCGCTTTCAGCAATCGGATGTTATCCACCAGAAAATCGCCGGACTCGCCTTTGTCCTTTTGCTCAATGTAGAACCACGCCTTCTGGATATGTTTCAGGTCGAGGTACCGCTTCACCTTGACGGAGCCACGCTCGCCCACATAGCGATTGATATGAAATTTCAGACGATTCCACCCGGGAGCCAGCATCGAATAGTGATTCAGTTCATTCCAGTAGCCTGAGCCGTGAATATCTCCCAGGGCCAGCGACAACTTGTGATTACCGGATGTCGGATTGTGGATGTCGAGGGCGATGTAATCGTATCCGTCCCAATTGGTCGCCTGCAGTTTTTTCACGTCCACGTTGATGAACCGATTGACCGGCACCACCGCCGACTGATCTCCTTGAGTCGAATCCTTGGTAGAATATCCGGTCATGCGTAGGGTGCCACCTTCTGTGGAGGCATCTGCCGACTCGAAACCGAGCAGTATGCGCTCATCTCCAACCGAGGCAACAGCGTCCGATCGTGTGGCTGTGTTCTCATATCCGCACACCGGGCAGTACCGGGCCTCGGCGTCATGCCAGCGCATGCAATCAGGACAACGCACACCCTGCCCGGGAGGATTGACCTTGGATGCGGGCAGATTGGCGGATTTCATTTCAAAGGCGGCAGTCTCTCCCTGATACGCCTCGATGGTGAAATCATCTATCCAGATCATGCCAGCAGCACGAAGCCGGAACCAGAACGTGATGCCCTTCTTCTGATTATCGATGGTGAACCGGATTGTGCTCCACGCATTGGTGCCGGATACATCCTTGCTTGCGTACTCGATTTTCGGGGAGGCCTGATAAAATATCCAAAGCGGACCGTATCGATTTTCCTGCACATCAAGGGTTCGGATGCGAGCGGTGACAAGATACTTTCCGGGCGGCACATCAAGCTTGCGGTACACGGTGGACGATTCACCGGCGTTGCACGAAAGGTAGAGGCTGCCGGGCGCATCAGCGCCGATGCCGGGGCGGTACTCCCCCTCCCCGTTGCCGTAAAACGTCCACCCCTCTCTGTCGGAATCAAAGGAATACGTTTCAGCCCTTGCCGACGAAGCACACAGGACAACTGACAAAATGACCGCCGACAACAACGTGGTGATCCGAAAGAGCATTGAAAACCTCTCCATGCTGTGAATGACATCGGGGACGCACACGGGTCCCACCTGAAAGCATTGAATGTCGTTACCGCGACACACGGGATTGAATCGAAACATCCACCTTCTCTACCACAAATGATGCCGTCATGCTAACGAACACGCCCCAGAAGAAGCATGTTTCGGGGCTGAAATGCGCAGCTCTGCTGAGAAGGTAGAGGACCGGCGGGTGAACGAGGTAGAAATAATATGTCACATCGGGAATCGGTGGGATGGCGGGATAGGAACGGTGCGCCAATCGGCTGTTCAGCCAACGGTCAACAGCCCGCAGGCCGTTCTTTGTCTGATTGGACAGCATGTATCCCATAAAAAAGGCGATGATCCAAAAAGCCAGTTTGCCGCCCAGAAGATACTCCAGCGTCCCCCATGTATTCATGACAAGATAGAGCATCAGGCAAAGCAGCGCGAGTATAGCCAACCGCCCTGTTTTCGCCAGCCCGGACAGGAAGACCGCCAGGTACAGCCCCAAAATGAGGGTCACGAACCACGTTGCCTCAAATAACGGGGTAACGAAAAACTGGAGCCCGATCAGTTCCATGACCACCGAAAAAAATCCCTTGGGCTTGGCCTGAACCACCATATTCAGCACCAGCATGGGAATGCCGATAATCCATGCCGGGACGAGGATGCGGAAGATTTTCTTGCGCAGCCAGCCAACCGTGTCATTGATGCGGGACTGCGAGAATGCTCCGGCCAGAAGACAGAATATGCCGATGGCTATGATGGGCGAAAGGCCGTAATTGGATATCTGCCCAATGCTTTTGAGGTAGTGATGGGAAAAGATCATGCTGCATGCCAGCCACCGCAACAGGGTGGCAGAAACGATGGTCCGCGCACCAGCATCGACGGCACTATGTTCTTGGGTCATATGAACTGCCCTGCTTGAGTTTGTACCGCCGTTTTTTCTTTTTCTGCTCCGGCTCCGGTTCCATCTGCGTTGGTTCCTCCTCTGCCACAGGACGGAGGTGCTGCCCCTTGATATCCCTGTACACGGCCTCGATCATCACGAAAAAAAACAGCGACAAGGCATAGAACGCAACGGAAAGGAACGTGATGCAGACGAAATATCCCCACAACCCGGCCTCCAGACCATGGACAAGGGGTAGCCTCGGGTCTTTCTTGTCCAATGTTCGTCGCAATTCCCGAAGTCGTCGCCAACTGACGAGCATCACGGAGAACAGGAAACAAAAGCCCGGGATACCGGTCTCAAGGGCCATTTCGATGTAGGAATTGTGCGCCTCCATCCAGACGCCCTCGTCCATTTCCTCTTCGGTCAAGGTTGTGCTCTGCCCAAGACCAACGCCCGCAATAGGATTCTTGATGATCTTTTCCAGATCTGCGGCCCAGACCACAAGACGTCCCTGCTTTCCGGAGACATTGTAGTCATTCTCGATATCCAGGGTGTTCACCAGTCTTGTCAGGTTCTCCTGCGGTACGGCCACGATAAAGACCAGCACCGACATGATGACGATGAGCACTTTCTTGAGCATGCTGATGGAAGAAACGAACAGGACGTATGCACCAACCATGAACAGGCCCAGCATACCGCCGCGGGAACCGGACAGGGCAATAGCCACGACGCATACGGCAACGCCCCCCGTGAACGCGGCTTTCCAAATGAACTTGGCGTTTTTGATGGCGAAAAACAGAATCGGCAGAATCATGACGGCGATCAGGGCCATCTCGTTGGGGTCATAGGATTTCGTGATCGTATACACGCGAACCGACGCGGATTCGGTGATAGCGGAAAAGAACAGAACGACCAGCAGGCTCACCACATGGGCAAAGACGCCAACAGCCGTCAACCGATACCGGGTGAGCAGGACTGCGGTCAGCAGTACAAAAGTATAGACCTTGAGGAACCCGATGGCAGTCTCCACGGAACCGCCCGGCCATCGACTGAAAGGAATCATGGCAATGGCCCACAGGGTGAAATATGTGATGCGCCGCAGCACTGTGGATTCCTTGAAATACATCAGCGGATTGCTCAGAAAATCCTTTACGCAGAACAACAGCGTAGCGGCCGTGAACAAAAGATTGAAGCGGATAGGACCGCCAAGAGCTTCGTGCGCACGCCCGACAAACAGGAACACCAGGCAGAAGAGAAGGAATCCCCCCATTTTACTGGTAGGTCGAGGGTCCACATGGGACTGGGGGAGCACGGGATCAAATGCTTTTAAACTCAAACGAGCCTCCGCGGCCGGTAATATATCTTCATACCCTGATCATTTTCCAATTTGTTATCTCAGGCTCTACAGTATCATTTGGTCCGAATGATGCCTTCATACGCATCGACCATGGCACTCAGCGAGTATCGCTCAAGGACGAATTCACGCGCAGTTGAACCGAGCTGCTCTCGCAGCGGGGCATCGTCAGCCAATTGCTGCATGGCCCGTGCGCACTCCTCATCGCTTCTACCTTCAAGCAGTATTCCTGTAGTCTCGGATACCACATCCTCCAGCGCCCCGACATTGACGGAGACAACCGGCAATGCAGCGCTCATGGCTTCCAGCACGGATAACGGCAGCCCTTCATTGGCCGAAGTGATGGCGTAGAGGTCCATGGCGCATAATATCCCGGGCACATCACTCACTACACCGGTAAAGTGACAGCGGTCATTGATGCCAAGCGCAACTGCCAAGTGCTTTAACTCATCACGGAGACTGCCGTCACCGGCAATGAGCAAATGACATTCGCTGCCATCTTTCATGCTGACCAAGGCAAAGGAATGGAGAAGAAGCGGGAGGTCTTTGACCGGTTCGAGCCGAGCACAGGTGCCTATGACAACCGCGTCTTCAGGGATACCAAGCGATTGCCGTACTGTGCGCTTACGGTCGGCATCGGGTGAAAACCGCTCAGTATCCACCCCATTGGGGATGACCATAAATTTATCTGCCGCTCCGGGCATATGACGCAGGAACCACTGATTGATTTCATCCGACACAAAGCAGAATCGCTGAACGAATGGAGCCAGTTTCGACAAGCGGTTCACCAGCCCGGGCTGTGCAGCGTATGAATGGGAATCGTGCTCCACATGGATAAGCCGCTTGCGCAGAAGCACTGCAGCCGGAAGCGAATGAAACAACTGACGGTAGTGATGGGTCATGATCACGTTGCACTGTTCCCGCATGGCGATCCGCCCCACCCGCAGCATAACATCGGGCCGAACGCCGTAGCGTTGATCCAGATTGTATGCCGTGCACTCGTTCTCGGCCAACCGTTCGCGCAAGGGACCATCTTCGCCAAGCCCGCACACAACGTTGTCGATACCGCGCTGTCTGAACGCACCGACCAGAGTGCTGACCAGCGACTCGGAGCCGCCGATGCGCAGGGAATCCACAACATGCAGAACTTTCACCTTGGCCGCAGAATCAGAATCGGGACCATCGCTCATATTCGATGACGCGACGCCCCATACGTCCTTATTGCCGGTCAGATAATTGCGCCATGCCGTGACAATGGCCAGATTGAGCAGAAAGAGCGTCGCAAGTATCCTGAACGGCTTGGCATCAATGGAGTAGTGCCACGACGCGGCCGCCGCGCCCCACCCTATAACCTGTAACAACCCGAACCAGAAACAGATGCCACCGGCCAACAAGCTGGAGACACAGCACAGCAGGAAGAACAGCGGCAGGAAGAGCCGTAAAATCTTGTGGGACAGGAATCGCCACCATATGGGATTGGCAAAAGGATGGAACAGTCGCGGCTCCAGATCAAACAACTGGAGGTTGCCGTAGAGCGTTCTGATCTTCCGTGCCAGCTCGCCCTTCTTGTCCGCCTTCTTGGTATCGACGGCAAGCGCTTCCGGCTCAAAGAGCACCCGGTAGCCGCTGAGCACTGCACGCATGGGAATCAGAACATCATCAAGGATCGTTCCTTCAGGCAGAGGCTCAAAGCACGCCTTGCGCAGGGCGTAGATGGCGCCGGTCACACCGACCACCGATCCACTGGCCGATTCATCAGCCCGAAGTTTGACCTCGATATCCCAGTAGGCTCCCAGTCCTTGTCCTGCGGCTTCTCCTCCAGTGGGATCGATGATCAGACGACCGGAGACCGCGCCCACATTCTCATCAGCAAAATATCGTACCAGCTTGCGAGCGACATCCGGGGCAAAGGTCTGGCGAGCGTCGCACATGAGGAGCAGATTGTGTGTGGCCGCAGCCACGCCCAGATTCAGCGCATGGGCTTTCCCTCTGGGGTCATTGTAATGGACCAGCCTCACGTTGCGATCTGCATACCCTTCCACTATTTTCGGCGTCCCATCCTGAGAGCCATCCGACACGACCACGATTTCCAGCAGTTCAGCCGGATAATCCATGGACAGCAGGTTATCGATTCGGCCTCCGATATTGGCCTCCTCATCCTTGGCGCACAGGACAATCGTCAATGGCTGGGGATCGCCGGAGTTGTCCACTGCCCGTTTGCGAGCAGAGGCCAACCGCGACATGAGCAGCGGATAACCGACCAAAGTATATCCAAGAAGAATAAGCGAAAGCAGCAGAACAATAACCATTTGTCAGTACTCCGAAAATTGAGCAGGCCGGATATCAGCGACCGGGGGCCAGCAGCTTGTTGTACAGGGCTTCCAGTTGGGAAACGCGCACTTGTGGCGTGAAATGATTCAGGGTGATTTCGCGCCCCGCCTCACCCATGCGTTTCATGGCTTCCGGGTCATCGAGCATTCGATTTATGGCCTGGGCAAAGGCTTCGGGCTGCTCGCTCGGGGTCAGGTAGCCGGTCTCCCCATCCTTGACCAGTTCGGGAATACCGCCCACATCCGTGGTCACCATGGGGAGGCCATAGGACATTCCTTCAAGAGCCACATACGGCAACCCTTCACTCAAGGAAGGCATGACCAGCAGGTCCGTGGCCGCATAAAACGGCGGCATGCTGCCCTGATACCCAGTGAAAATTACGACATCTTCCAAACCGGCTGCCGCCACCTGCTGTTCCAGTTTTTCCCGGTCCGGCCCGTCGCCAACGAGCATGGCCCGTACCTTGGGATGGCGCTCCAGTATCATGGGCAGCGCGTCGATGAAGTCCTTGTGCCCTTTTTCCGGGCTGAGTCGGCCGACCACCGTCAGCAGGGTCTCGTCTGCCTTGACGCCGAACTGCTCCCGCACATTCGACGTTTCCACTGCGTTTTCGTCCACAGGCTCGATGGCGTTGTATATGACCACTGCGCGCTCGGCAGCCTTGGGAGCCAGTCGTTCGCGCACCGACTTGGAGACCGCGACAACGGTATCGGCGTGGGGCAGCAGCAGCTTATCCAACGAGTGATAGAACCGGACCTTCGCATTCTCCGTGGTCCATCCGTGTGCATAGGCCACCCACGGCAGGCCGGTGAAGAGCTTGAGGAAAAAACAGACCACATGGCTTTTATACTCGTTCGACTCAAGGATATTGAACCCGTTCTCCTTGACGTATCGATAGCTCTTGTAAATGAGTGTCGGATCATACACGTGCTTTTGCAGAAAGGTTTCCACATGCACGCCCGTCTGTTTGATGGAAGTGTGAAACTCTGTTTCCTCGTTGCCGTCCTGGCTGTCCACCCCGACTTCCACATCAGCGATATCCAGCCCGCCGGATTCAAAGAACTGAACCAGCCCCTTGCCCGGACCGCCGAGGATTCTGGTTGCTATGAACATGAATATTTTGGGACGCACCATATAAATCGACCTCACTTCCGACCTGAGCTGTCAGGCAATGCGGATGAAATTATCTGGGAGAGGGTTTCCGCCTTGGCGCTCCAGGCTTCAGACTGGAGAAACCGCATGAGCGATTCTGTATCTCGCGGCTCATGCAACGCAGCTTCCACACTGGAGATAAAGGATTCAGCGGAGTCTGCCACGTGTATCCAGTCGCTAAGTCGAACAGCCTCGGGCAACGGCGTACTGACGACGGGAACACCGGTTGCCAGATACTCCTTGAGCTTGAGCGGATTAATACTCATGGACAGTTCATTGAGGATGTAGGGGATGATCGCCACATCAAATCCCGCGGCATAGAACGGCAGCTCGTCGTAAGGGACCGGCCCGATATGATGAAAATTGGGAAACCGTTCCAACGACTCCAGCGACACACGCGCGTTGCCGATAAAGACCATGGTCCAGTCGGGTTTGGCTGCGAGCACATCGACCAGCATGGCCTGATCGGTCCGCTCATCGATCAATCCGTAATAGCCGAGGACCGGGGACGGATAGTTGATACGGACGTCTGCACCCGTCACCTGTTGCGCCGAAGCAAAGTGTTCCACATCCACCCCGTGGGTCAGCAGATGGGTGGCCGGATTAAGCGGTTTTTTCATCTCCACCAAACGGTCGGACACGGCAACAACCACGTCTGCCTTGCGCACCAGATCAAGCTCCAGTTCCTGAAGCATTTCCTTGGCCGCACCGGGCCACTCCGCGTAGTCATCCATGCAGTAATACACGCATAAGGATTCGCCCAGGTCGCCCACATAGTCGGCCACCAGCGGCACTGCTGTCACCAGAATCGGATCACGAAAACCCAGTTCTCGCGAGGCGGCATGGACGGCGGAAATGACGTTCTGCCGATTGATTCGCCGGATCGGAGCGATGTCGTTATACGGGATCATCAGTGGAGAGATGACATTGAGATGTTTCGGTATCTCCACCGGATTGGCGGTTTTTGGTTTGACCCATGAGAGAATTTTCCCGGCTGCCCGCTTGATGTCATACAGGCTGAGCTTGGGGCGACGCATGCCGATGGTGTTGACCCAGAGAATCCGGTTGGCCTCCAGCAACTGCGTCATGAGGTGCTGACAACTGGACGGATGCCGGCCCCATTCATTGGCGAAAACGATGATATCCTTGCCCTGCAACATACCGACCTACGCCTCATCCAGACGTCTGACGACCTTGGCCGGGCTTCCGGCCGCAATGCACATGGGCGGCAGATCGCCAGTCACGGTACTGTTGGCCCCGACGATTGTTCCCTCACCAATGGTAACACCGGCAAGAACAGTGACGCCGGTCGCGAGCCATACGTCATCTTCCAGAATGATGTCGCCCACCTGATCGTCCGTTTCCGGCAAACCGGCGGCGCGGTCCTTTCGATCAATCGGATGGCCCGGGTATCCGGCCAGCATCACGCGTGGTGCAAGCCGGACATTGTCGCCCAGCACGACCCTGGTTCCCACGGAAATCTGGTTCTGCCAGCCGATGTCGCAATTATTGCCTACAATGAGCTGAGGCGTCTGCGAGGCCGAGGCCCGGCCACTGAATGTCGTGACGCCTGACACACGGCAATCATCCCCCATTTCTATGGACAGATTGCCCATGATCAAGGGCATACCGGTGTAGAGGTGCAGTCGTGCAGGGCTGTTCTGGCAGCAACTCTTGAATAGCGGCAGGAAATAGCAGCGTTGCACAAGGAGGGTAAAAAAGGAAACCACGCCTTTGTGCACCATATAGATGGGCTTCCATACCGATTTGGGCGCAGGCATCTCAAATCGCGTCAAGCTACGGTAGACTGCGTAGGCAAAACGAGCCAGCGGCGTTTCCCTATTTTTAACGTATTGGCGAAAGTTCATACATTCAACTCTCTGAAAAAAATAACTTTTATCATTAAAAACACCCATCGACCCTTGAGGGTGATTGTTCCAGTTCAATACTATTAAGACACTTCCGCTCCAACAGCCGCCACTACTGAAACTTCATTTCTGTCTGCCACTCCCCCACGCCGTTTAAACCAATAGAGCGTATTATCCCGGCAGTATCCGTGGTTCATTAGCACGCATCCGGCGCATATGCCAGACTGCTTTGCATGAAACCCACAGGTTTTTCCCATCCTTAACCGTGTCAGCGCCTTTGCTCACGACCATCAGGCACGGACAGAGCGGGGAATACCGAAGAGCATACCACCGTAGGGAACCCGGGTCACAAGCAGTGAAAGAGCAAGACTGACCACCATCACCCCAAGCACAGTGACAAGAAAAGCTGCCATCGGTTCCGCAATGACCAAAGCGACAACCATGGAAATAAATCGAAGGACGATAGGGGTGTGAAGCAGATATATGCCCATGGTGTTTTGTCCGACAATGCGCAGCAACCTGGATTCACGACTGAATTCAGAAAAGAGCACAAAGAACAGGATGAGGTAGAAAAAGGCCGTCCACCAATGGTTCCCCGGTAATGTCACCTTCATGACTGAACTGGCGACAAACAGTATGGCAACCGGCAGAACCCACCGACGAAAATCGGTCTGTGTCCGAAGTCTGGACATGACCATACCAAGGGCAAAGAATTGCAGTCCGAAAATGGCATGCAGTACCGGCTCCTGTCCCTCCATTGCCAGCAGGCTGTGAAATGGCAACAGCGCTTCCACATTCACCGTGTTATAAAACACAATGAGCGCAATCGTCGCGGCGATGGAAAGAAGAAGCGAAGCGTCATGAAAGAGGAGCCTGACAAGCGGCAATGCTGCCCTGATCAAAAATAGCGACAGGAGAAAATACATCTGCGGCGCATACACGGACATGTACACACGGGCCGCGACCTGTTGCGGCTCCTGCCCAAGGACGAGATGAGCCGACAGAAACCCGGCCACCTCCAGTACATAACGCGCCACCGTATAGAAAATCGAAAAGAGCACCCACGGAATCAGGAGACGCACCGCACTCTTGCGAATGTACGGGCCATACGCCACCGGCTTAACATCAAGTTGCATGGACAGCAGAAACCCATCCACGAAAAAGAAGACAGGCACCGCAATAGGCAGCACCCAGAACAACACCCAGTCCAGTTGCAGGGGGGACATGGCAGGGACATACCCCACGGCATGAATGCAGACGACCATGACAATAGCCACGGCCCGCATCTGATCAAGATATTCTATTCGTTCTCCTGCCATTTCGTTTCACCTTGTACAACGTATTCAATTACATATACAATACCTTTGATTGATTTGAAACAGAAACCGACAGAAGGTGAACGCGTGGAAGAGAAAGGTGCTTTCCCCTTTGGACATCACGGTGAAAATGTGTTCTAAGTCCATAATTATCATTTTTAGTGTTAATAAATCGTATTCAATGGATAAAACCAGTTGAGTGCCGACCTATCCCTAGCAGAGACCGCCGTGAACAAACGTATTCTTTTTTATACCCCTATATTTCCCCCTGAATACAGCGGCGCAACGTTTCAGGCCATTGCACTAGCAAAGCAACTGCAAAGGAACGGGCACGACATCACCTTCCTGTGTCTTCGTGAAAGTGAGACACACCGGCCCCCTGGTGCCTTTGACACGCTGGGCCACGAGGGACTCAAGGTCATCGAGGTCCCCATTCAGAACTACCGGGAACCGTATACACTCAAAAAACATGGGGAACTGGTCCTTCGCCTCTTTCACATCCTATTTTCGCAGCGCAAGACATTCGACATCATCCACAGCCACAATTTCCAGTTTCCCTATGCGGCCCTCGGCGTGGCCGGACGACTCCTGCGCAAACCATCCTGCTGCAAGGTGACCATGTCCGCGGACCTCGACTACGAGAAGATCGGACGGGCCACCGGCTCCCTCTACAGCGTCATGACCCGCTCGTTCGACAGGGTGATCGGGATCAGCAGCGAGATAACCAGCACGCTCCGTCAGAAAGGGTTTGCGGACAGCACGATCGAATCCATACCCAATGGCGTGGACACTGATCGATTTCATCCCGTTGATCGCGACACAAAGCGTGAGATCAAACACTCCCTCGGACAGGACGACCGGCCTGTGGTTCTTTTCCTGGGCGGTATCACCTACCGCAAAGGCGTGGACGATCTGATGACCGTCTGGAAAACGGTTGCCGACCACAACCCCGAGGCCACGCTCCTCCTGCTCGGCCCCCGCTCTCTGGATGAAGGGGCCAGCGGCGATGCGTATTGCTATGATGAGGCGATGGATTTCATACGGGAGAATGATCTGGAAGAGCGCGTCCAGTTTCTTGGGCGCATCAACGACGTTCGTCCCTACCTCCAAAGCGCCGACCTACTGGTGTTGCCTTCCAAACTGGAAGGAATGCCCAATGTGGTGTTGGAGGCCATGGCCTGCGGCACTCCGTGCGTGGCCAACCGGGTCAGCGGCATAAATGACATCATCACCCCCGGCGAAAACGGGGAGATCATCGATTTCGATACCGACCATTTTTCCCGGGCCATCATCGATTTGCTCGACTCGTCCGACAAGCGCGACAAGTACGGGGCACATGCAGCGTCCACCATCAAGACACATTTCAGCCTGCGGGCCGTAGCCGAACAATACGCTCGACTCTACGACGCCATGCAGCAGCGATAACCCTCAGAGCAGAAAGACCATGGCTCAAAGCGGCAGCACCATAAAAAACGCAGGCATCTACGCCCTCGGACTCGTTCTCAGCAAACTGGTCGGGCTGGTGATGCTGCCCATTTACACACGGTACCTTTCGCCAGCCGATTACGCCCGCATCGAGTTGCTGCTCCTGACCACCGAACTGACAGCCCTGGTCATCGGCTTCGGCATCCGCCAATCCATCACCCGCTTCTATTATCGCTATACCGAAACAGACGACAGGCGCACTTTCCTGAGTACGGCCATCATCCTTTCCATCGGGCTGTACACCACGGCGAGCATTGTCGGCTTCTTCAATGCCGAGCGGTTGTCCGTCCTCATCTTTGAAGGGCTGCCCAAGGAAACCTACTCATTCAAACTGGTATTCCTGCTATTCTTTCTGGAGCCACTGAAGATCATCCCGCTGGTGCTGATTCGAGCACAGCAGCGGGCCAAATTGTTCGTCATGGTCAGTCTGGCAGAGCTCCTGCTACAAGTCGGTCTGAACGTCTATTTCATCATTTTCGCCGGGCAGGGATATGTCGGTATCCTCTACAGCAGCATCATCAGCATTTCCCTGATTTCGCTCTATCTGACCATCTACTATTTCCGCTTTTCCCGTTTCCGCTTTTCCTCAAGCATGGCAAGGGAAGTGCTCAAGTACGGCGCGCCCATCGTGCTGCTCAACCTCGGCAACTTCGTGCTGACCTTTTCCGATCGCTATTTCCTGAAAGCCTATGCAGGGCTGACCGAGGTGGGCATTTATTCACTGGGGTACAAACTGGCCTTCATCTACAGCACCCTCTCCTACCTGCCCCTCTTTTCGTCCTGGAATCCGAAACGATATGAACTGGCAGAAGACCCGACATTTCCGGAAACCAACAAAACGGTATTTACCAACGCCTCTCTGCTGTTCATCTTTTTTGCGCTGGGGATATCCGTGTTTTCCCGCGATTTCTTCCGCATCATCGCAGCACCGGAGTTCCATCCGGCGTACAAGGTCGTGCCAATCATCTTGCTGGCCTACGTCATTCAGGGATGGACCAGCCTCACGGATTTCGGCATCCACTATACCGGTAAAACCAAATGCCTCGCGCTGGTGGGTGTGGTCAGCTCCGCCGCCATTGTCGCGCTGAGTTTCGGCCTGATCCCGACCCTGCT
This sequence comes from Pseudodesulfovibrio profundus, assembly GCF_900217235.1. Taxonomy (NCBI): domain Bacteria; kingdom Pseudomonadati; phylum Thermodesulfobacteriota; class Desulfovibrionia; order Desulfovibrionales; family Desulfovibrionaceae; genus Pseudodesulfovibrio; species Pseudodesulfovibrio profundus. Next base: position 1,349,507 of record NZ_LT907975.1, read on the forward strand.
GGGATACGGCGCAGCGCTGGCCACCGTGGCCGCCTTCCTGGTTCGCTTTTTCATGACCTACCACTACGCACAAAAATATTTACATCTTCCCTATGAATGGGGAAAAGTCATGACCATGCTCGGTCTTGCCGTCGTGGTCTACGGGCTCTCGTGGTTGGTCACTCTGGATAACGTCATCCTCTCGGCTGGATACAACAGCCTGCTGTGTACCGCCTATCTCGGATTGATCTGGTATTCTCCCATTTACGGCAATGAGGAAAAGTCAGCCCTGATCAGAACCGTTCGGCAGCAAATGCAGCGCTTTCGCCGACAAAAAGCCTAAGCCGACTGACCTTCGAGACTTGAAACAATAAAGGAACACCAATGCGCATTCTCAAGGAAAGCAGAATCCCGAACATCGTTTTCGTCATAGCGTTCAAGGTGCTGTTCATTCTCGGGAAGTACAACACCAAGCTTCGCGGCATCGCTTTTTTCCTGTTAGCCAATAAGCGCTTTCCGTCCCAGCGATTCAAGACTTTCAATGATGTGATCTACCGGCGCAAAATCGACCTGTGGGATATGGATTTGTCGCTCTATGCCGACAAGTTGCGTGTGCGTGATTTCGTGGCCGAGACCGTTGGGGAGGAATATATCGTTCCCATTCAAGGTGTGTATGATCACTGGACCGAGATTGACCCGGAGACTCTCACCTACCCGTGCGTGCTCAAAAGCAATCACGCCCAGGGGCAGGTCATTTTCCTCGACAGCCGTGATGACTTTACAAAGGACAAGCTCACAGCATCTGAGGAGTGGTTTGAACGCGATTATTTTCGATTCGGAGGCGAGCCGACCTATCGCGGCATCACGCCCAAACTGTACATCGAAGACAGAATCAACACGCCCGATGTGGATCTCAAAGACTACAAATTCCAATGTTTCGGTGGTGTCATCAAATCAGTCACCGTGGACATGGAGCGATTCTCCGGCCACAAGCGGTGCCACTATTCCCGTGAATGGGAGAAGCAGGACTATACCCTCGGGCTGGAGTTCTACCCCGGTGAAATCGAGCGTCCGGCAAACTATGAAACCATGGTCGAGATCGCCGAAAAGCTGGCGGCTCCGTTCAAGTACATCCGTATCGACCTCTACAATTTCGACGGGCGCATCTACTTCGGGGAAATGACCTTCTTTCACGGCAATGCCTGCTCGCAAAACAGCTCGGAATACTGGGATAAATGGCTGACGGACAACTATCTGGCCGTGGCTGACAACAAGGACCTCATCTAGACGCAGAGAGTCGTTACGGCACAGAGCCCGCAGCATGGCCTTTGCTGATGTCCTTTTCATTCACCAAGCGCTTGAGTTTCACTGACAAACTACAGTTCAGCTTAATCATCAAGCGATACTGTTCCACCTCGATTGCCAGTTCCTGAGCGGGAATCACCGGGCAAGGGCATCGTTATCCATGTATTGTCTTCCGAAGCATTGGAATACTGAAAGATACATCCTGCCGGGCCAAACGCTCTGTCCATATTTCCTCCACCCTCTTGATACAGGGGCTCAAATTCTCTATAATTCGACTAGTGTCAGATTTGCGCCCTTGTTTTCAGGAGCGGCGAGGAGGAAGAGGTGAGTCATTCAACCAATATTTCCATTGAGGCCTTACGGACCCCATTAAAACCTTACGCCACACCGGATCGTAATCGTGCTCTCTGGCAGATCGGGAACACATTTCTCCCCTATCTGGCTCTGTGGGGACTACTCATCTATCTGTTGAAGAACGAAGTCTCTTTTTTCGCAGTTATCCCGATTCTCATTTTGGCAGCTCTTTTTCTGGTTCGAATATTCATCATATTCCATGACTGCACGCATGGTTCGTTCTTCGCGTCACGCAGGGCCAATACCATACTGGGCTACATCTCGGGGTTTCTGACCTTCACACCATTCAGCTACTGGCAACGCAACCACCTAGTCCATCATGGCACCTATGCGAATCTGGATAAACGGGGAGTAGGCGACATGTGGACGCTGACCGTCAACGAGTACCGTGCACTCTCTCCAGCCAAACAACTGGCCTATCGCCTTTACCGTAATCCCCTTGTCTTCTTGGGAATTGGTCCGGGATATTCTTTTTTGATCACACAGCGGTTCCTGTATAGCTGGGAAGGGAAAAACGAGCGGTTCAGCGCCATGGTCACCAATGTGGTCATCGTGCTGATTGCTGTTCTGGCCACTCTGACAATCGGATTGAAGACATACCTGATGATTCAGGTCCCGATAATGTTAATCGCCGGGGCGTTCGGCGTATGGTTATTCTATGTGCAGCATCAGTTTGACGGCGTGTACTGGGCACACAAGGAGGAATGGGACCCTGCAAGAGCGGCCATGGACGGCAGTTCCTATTACCAACTCCCCAAGGTGCTCCAATGGTTCACCGGAAATATCGGCTATCATCACATCCACCACGTCTTGCCGAGAATCCCCAACTACAAACTGCAAACATGCTATGACACGATCCCCCAGATGCACAAAGACAACCCTTTAACATTGAAAAAAAGGTTCATCCGGCTAAAGCGTACTTCGCTTCGTGAATTCCCATGATCCTGAGCTTGAAGAACTCGGTATCCCGATATCCGTAGGCTTGTCGTTTCAGCGTCTTGATCTTGTTGTTGGTTCCCTCGATTGGGCCTGATGAGATGGGATGGTCGTAATAGGCAAGAATGCCGAAACGATACGAGGCAAGCGTCCTCGCCATGATCTGCAAAGGGCGTATCTCCGAGGCTTCGGCTCTGGCGATCCAGTCGTTGATGACTTTCTCTGCCGTCGCCTTGTTCGGCTGGGACCAGAGTTGCCGCAAATCCTCTTTCAGATAGTAGGCTGTCGCCAGAGGTTTGTTCAGCCGCAACGCTTCATCCAAGCGCTCCTTTTCATCACGGCTTTCATCCAGATTTTCGGGGTTTTTCAGAAGAATCCATCGAGTTCCTTTGACCGCTTTCCTTTCAAGTGGCGAGGTGAGTTCCCGAAAGAGCTGGCGGCGGATCTGCGTGATTTTCTCGTTCATCAGCTTGACCACATGAAACCGGTCAAACACGATAGCCGCATTCGGCAAGTTCTCCATGACAGCGCTGATGTAGCCTGCGTTCATGTCCGTCGCCACAGCCGCAATCTTGGCTTTTGTCTTCTTGAGACGTTCCCAAAACGGGGTAAGCGTTTCTCGACTTCGTCCTTCACCAACAAAGACGACTGCGCCACTTTCGAGGTCCATGACCAGCGTGAGGTACTTTTGCCCTTTACGGACGCTGATTTCGTCGATGGCGATATACTTGATCTTTCCCAGGCTGGGACTTGAGAAACGGCGAAACAGATAGCGCTTGAAGATTGATTTGATGGTGTCCCAACCGACGCCCAGCAGATCGGCAACATCCTGAATCGTCATCTTTTTTGCCAAGGCGAGAGCATATCGCTCAAAGGCTTTCGTATACCAGCGCCTGGACTCGGCGATCTGAATGTCGATCAAACGAATGACGCCGCAATTGCGACATCCTACCCGTTGGACGGGAATGACCAGCCAGACGGGCTTGAAACCGATGGGCACAGTCTGAACCCATCTTTCGGCAAAGCCGTGGCGAATGATGTTTCTGGAATGGCAGCAAGGACAACGAATCAAGTCATCCTTGGGCTGCACTTTCAGGATGATGTTGCCTGCGATGAAATCCTGCCGAACGTAGTCGTAGCCTCGCAGGCCGAACGCGTGGTAGATGAAACTCGTGGACATGGTGATTACTCCTCCCGCTGGTTGGTGATGCTTCCAACGGTTGGACGCCATGTCCTTTCATTTTGTCAAAAGTACGCTTTAGCCGGATGAACCGAAAAAAAGCCTTCGATCAATGAAACTGAAATTATGGGATGAGGACCAGTTGAAGCTTGTTGGTTTTACTTCCTTGCATGCTTGATTTTCCGCTCCAACAAGTTGTTGTTGATCACAAGACCTGAAAAAATGGCGCCCCCTCTACAGGGAGCGCCATTTGGTTGTTTATGAAAAACCGATTATTCGTACCCGTTAGGGTTCTTGGATTGCCAGTTCCAGGTATCGCGGACCATCTCTTCAAGGCCGAACTGTGCCTTCCAGCCCAGTTCCTTTTCGGCCTTGTCAGTGGAGGCGTAGTTGGTGCCAACATCACCGGGACGGCGCGCCACGATTTCATACGGCACTGAAACGCCGTTGATCTCTTCAAACGCCTTGATCATCTCCAGCACGGAACACCCATTGCCTGTGCCGATATTGTGTACAATATAGCCCGGCTCCTCTTCCAGCTTTCTCAGCGCTGCGACATGCCCCTTGGCAAGATCCACCACATGAATGAAGTCGCGAACACCGGTTCCGTCCGGGGTATCGTAGTCATTGCCGAACACCCGGAGTTTTTCGAGCCGCCCAACAGCAACCTGTGCGATGTACGGCATGAGGTTGTTGGGTATCCCTGCCGGATTCTCACCAATCAGCCCGGATGGGTGTGCACCGACCGGATTGAAGTACCGCAGGATGGAAACATTCCAGTCGTTTTCAGCATGGTGGAGGTCCTTGAGAATCTCCTCGATATATAACTTGGTACGCCCGTACGGATTATAGGCCGAGGTTGGGGTATCCTCATCTAGAGGCAGCTTGTCCGAGAAGCCATACACCGTGGCCGAAGAACTGAACACAACGTTCTTTCGACCAGTCCGCCCCATCACTTTGCACAGGTTGATCATGCTCAGCAGGTTGTTTTCATAGTACATGAGCGGCATTTCAACGGATTCGCCCACTGCCTTGTGACCGGCGAAATGAATGGCCGCGTCGATCTCTTCCTTGGCAAACAGTTCTTCCACCTGAGTGAGATCGCAAAAATCGACTTCGTGCGTGGGTATTTTCACGCCGGTGATCTGCTCCACGCGATCCATGGCTGTTGGCGAACTGTTGTTGAAATTGTCCGCACAGACGACTTCAAAACCTTCGGCGAGCAACTCCACACAGGTGTGGGTACCTATATATCCGGCGCCACCGGCGACCAGCACTTTTCGTATTTTCATTGCTATATCCTCCGTATAATCAGGCACTCGACCCTAGTGCGGCAAGTACTCGTGAATGACAGGGTAAAAATCGTTAACAAAACGGTCCATGGCATCAGTCCGACCATTATCTCTCGATTCCACGGGCATGGAAATACGGATGAAAGCGGCGTCCTTGCGCTGGGCTGACAGGGTATTCCAGACCTCGGCCAGCTTAAGGGAATATTCATCGTTCAACACATTCCCGCGTACCTGGAACCAATAATAAAAAGAAAGCGTGGTCGGCCCCTTGCTCATGACCGTATTGACGATATCAATGGTCCCCTTCTCTCCGGCCTGAACAGTGATAGCCTCGGTCGAGTCGAGATACCAACCGGCACCGGGCAGACAGTTACGGGGCGAATGAATGCCGCCGTCGCCCTGACGCCCGCCGTGGTAGCCCATGTAGAGGCTCACAACCTGCCCATTTGAATCGACATAGTTTCGTGACATGTAGTCAGTGGGACGCAGGACGTCCAGTATCTCTTGCGAAAACGTATCGGACCGACTCATGGTCCAGTCACCAACGACAAGAGGAAACTGACGCAACGGCTTTTCGAGAAACACGGGCTGCGGCTTGACGAAGTGAACATATGCCCCTGCCGCAATCAGGAGAACGCAGACAATGAGGATTCTAGAATTCATGACGCTTCTCCCCGATCTTCAGGATTGCACCGAGAATGGCCATCAGCACCATGGCCACGAAAAAGACCATGAATCCGGCAAATTCATGGAAGAAACCTTCGGCTGCCGCCCGTCCGTAATGCTTGGCAAGTATCCCGGTAAAGAAGACGCGCAGTATGTTGGTGAAGACAGCCACGGGCAAGGCGGAAAAGATGAGCAGCCACTTCTTCCATGTCTTCTTCTGGCTGATGTAGGCAAAGGCCACGCTGAGCGCGATGAGCGACATGAGCGAGCGCAGGCCGCTGCACGCGTCCGCCACTTCGAGCGTAACATTGGGCAGAACAATGATGTTGCCCTCACGCATCACGGGGTACCCGAGCACCAGCAGTCCCTTAACAGAAACCTTGGTCACCAGCAGCTTGAGCGGCATGGTCATGGAATCGTATATGATCGCCGGGATCGGCACCATGAGCAGCAGATACAGGATCGACAGCCGCATGGCCTTGAACGCCTCCCAACCAACCGAATAGATGACCGCACCGGCCAAAACAACGACCATGGACGTGCGCTGGGTGAAGTATTCGGAGGCAAGGCCGCCCAGAACAAGCTGGATCACACCGAGCAGGACAACGAGAAGTCCCCATCCGGCTGGCTTGGCAAGAGTGCGGGCAATCTCTTCGCGGGCGTTCCAGAAAAAGAACCCGGAGACCAGCGGCACCAGAAATCCGTGGGAATAGTTGTCATCAATGGACCATATCTCGACCATATACTTGATGATGTCGAAATAGACCAACCCCACGACACCAAAGAAGACGGCTACGTTCCATTTGTTCTTTTCAAACCATTGTAAAACAGTCACTCGTCCTCCGGGGGAATGCGATTATTCTCGATGGAATTCTGGCGACGCGTGCGAAGCATGAACTCGTAATGTAAGAGATCCGTAACTATTACCTATACCGTATATAAAAATTGGTTACAAGATAATATGGGTGTCAACTTGTTGAATATTCAGTTTTCAGCACTGCTTGTCCGACCTCCGAGTGGACCGGGCAGCCACCCTGAAATCCTTGTTTTAAACAGGGCGACTTGTCATCCAGCCCCATTCCTTATACGTTGCTGAACCTCTAACCATCTATCAAGCGACCACACACTCACATGAAAGGATTCTTCATCACAGGCACCGACACAGGTGTCGGCAAGACGGTTGTCACCTCGGGCCTGTTGTTCAGGCTGTGCGACGGTGGACATAAATCCCTGGCAATCAAGCCGGTTCAGACGGGATGCATTGATCGCAGCGGTACCCTGATCGCCGAGGACGAAGCCGAATATGCGCGGCTGAATGCCCCCCATTTTCCTGAAGGATACCCGGACGCCTGTATCAAGAAGTACAAGGACGCCTGCTCGCCGCATCGGGCGGCGGCGATCTCCGGCGAGCAGATCTGCATCGACGAATTGACCCGTAGGACCCGACAGATGGCTGAGGCCTACGACGCGGTATTGGTGGAAGGCGCCGGTGGCGTGGCTGTTCCTCTTGATGATCAGCACACCACGCTCGAACTCATGCGCCGGCTCGACCTGCCGGTGATCATCGTGGCCGACAACAAGCTCGGCATGATCAACCACACGCTGATGACCATTGATGCCATCCGTAACCGCGGCCTTGAGGTAGCCGGTGTCATTGTCAACAACACCACACCGCCCTCAAGCGAAGACGAAGCCCTCCGCGCCGACAATGTGACGACCATCGCCCGCCACGGCGACGTAGCCATTCTGGCCGACATCCCATACACCGCCGACCCAGAGCAAAGGGATACGGTTCTCATCAAGGCCCTGCGCGAGGCCGTCCGTCTGCTTTCCACGGAAGAACCGCAGGATACGGCCATGGATTTTGACAAGGCTCACCTGTGGCATCCTTATACTTCGGCCACCAATCCCCTGCCCACGGTCAGGGCCTCGACAACCCGGGGCACCACCATTGTTCTGGATGACGGCACCGAGTTGATCGACGGCATGGCCTCGTGGTGGTGCGCCATTCACGGATACGGCAACCCGGTCCTTGAGCAGGCCCTTCGCACCCAGTGCGGACGCATGAGCCACGTGATGTTCGGCGGCCTGACCCATGATCCGGCCATTGATCTCGGGCGCAAGCTTGTGGACATGACCCCGGCAGGGCTGGAGCACGTTTTTCTGGCTGACTCCGGATCCGTAAGCGTGGAGGTCGCCATCAAGCTCGCCATGCAATACATGCAGGCAAGCGGCCAGAAGGAGAGGACAAAGCTCTTCACGGTTCGCGGCGGGTACCACGGCGACACCTGTGGCGCCATGTCTGTCTGTGACCCGGATGGCGGCATGCATCATTTGTTCGCCAACCTGTTGCCCAAACAGATTTTCGCCCCGCGCCCCACTTGTCGTTTCGATACACCCTATGATCCGGCCCCATTGAATGAAGCTACCGACCTGCTCAAGAAGCACAGTCATGAAATCGCGGCGATCATTGTCGAGCCCATTGTTCAGGGAGCCGGGGGGATGTGGTTTTATCATCCCGAATATCTGGCCGGACTTCGGGCGCTGGCGGATGAACACGGCGTGCTTCTGATCCTGGATGAAATCGCCACCGGTTTCGGGCGCACAGGCAAGATGTTCGCCTGCGATTGGGCAGACATCACCCCGGATATCATGTGCGTGGGCAAGGCGTTGTCCGGCGGCATGATGACCCTGGCCGCCACCCTCGCCACGGCAAAGGTGGCCCGAACCATCTCCGCTGACGGCGGCGTGCTCATGCATGGCCCGACCTTCATGGGCAACCCACTGGCCTGCGCCGTTGCGAACGCCAGCCTCGATCTACTGTCACGATCCGACTGGCAAGCGCGAACAGCCGATATCGAGCAATGGCTGTCGAACGCTCTCGCCCCCTGCCGCGAACTCCCTGACGTCAAGGATGTCCGCACGCTCGGTGCCATCGGTGTTGTCGAGATGGAATGCCCTGTGGATGTTCCGGCGCTGCAGGAATTTTTCATTGCAAACGGCATATGGCTGCGTCCCTTCGGCAAGCTCATCTACGCCATGCCGCCCTACATCATTTCAAAAGAAGAAGTGGACACCATCGGAGAAGTGGTATTCGAGGCTGTCCGCCAACAAATCCATACCAGAGGATAACCCAATGACCCTGCTCCTGATCTATTGCGGCCTGTTCCTGCTCATCGGCATCTATGAGTACATCAAACGGAAGGATTTTGAAGAATTCGTGGTGGCAGGTCGTCGTTACGGCGCCGGGGTTGTGGGGATTTCCATTGTGGCGTCCTGCGTGGGTGCATCGGCGACCATCGGCATGACAGGGCTGGCTTTCACGTCAGGCACCCCGGCTTTCTGGTGGCTCGGTTCCGGTGCGGTGGGGCTGCTGGTTCTCAGTACGGTTCTGGCACGCAAGGTGCGACGCAGCAACGTCTTCACCCTGCCGGACATGGCAGAGAAGTTCATTTCCCCGGCAGCACGCAAGACCATGGCCCTGATCATCATCCCGGCATGGACAGCCATTCTGGCGGCCCAGTATGTGGCAGCGGCCAAGGTGACCGTATCCCTGTCAGGCATGGAGTACTCCACGGCACTGGCCGCCTGCGCCCTGTTCATCATCGCCTACACTCTGCTCGGCGGACAGAACTCCATTTTGAAAAGTGACGCGGTCCAGTACGGCATGGTGGCCGCCGGTCTGCTCATGGCGCTCTATTACACCGGCAGCGCCTCGACCGTTTCCCTGTCGGACATCCCCGTGGAGTTCGTCAACAGCGATTTCACGCTCTCGAAATGGTCCTATTTCATGATCATCATCGGCGGTAGTTACGTGGTCTGCCCCATGCTGTTCGGGCGACTGTTCTCGGCGCGTGACGAGCAAAAGGCCAAGCAGGGCGCACTGCTTTCGGTGGCGCTCATCGCCCTGTCAGCCGTGGTCATCGTCTGCATCGGTCTGTACGCCCGCGGGCTGGCTCCGGCCGGAACCAACGGGGAATCCATCCTCACACAGGTGGTACCGTCGGTCATGCCGGAATGGGCCGGTTTGGTGCTGCTTTTCGCGCTGCTCTCGACCATCATTTCGTCGGCGGATTCCTGCCTCATCACCGCTGCCACGGTTTTTGAACACGATATCATCGGCGGCACCAGCGTGGGCCGTTGTCGCCTGCTGATGATCTGCCTCGGACTGGGAGCGGTGTACATCGCCCACTCCGGCGGCTCCATCCTCTCTCTGCTGCTCGCGGCCAACGATATCTATGTATGCGGCGTGGTTGCCCCCATGACGGTTGCCATTCTCGCCTACGGCAAACGAATCCTCGATGACCGCATCATGCTAGCAGCCATCGTATGCGGCGGCATCTGCGGCATCATCGCCGCATCCACGGGCTTGAAAATCTACAGCTACGCAGGCATCGGTTTCTCCCTCACCCTCTCACTGGCCGCCCTGTTCAAGCCGCGACTGGCAACGCAGTCATAATTCTACTTAGTAACAACCCACAATGCTTTCAGTGGTCCAACAAAGCGGCCCCACTTCTGTTGCGAGGCCGATGGCGAACGAAGCCAGCTTGCTTGTGTGCTTTAAAATAACACAATATTAAAGGGAGGCGCTTTTCACAGGAGGCTCCTTTTGGTTGCCTGTTGCTTGGTCCTCAAAGCACTCTTGGCTTCATCTTTTTCGCTTGATGAAGAGCCGGGTAGGTTTACAGGAGCTTTTTTTTGAGAGCGAGAAACGTGGTAAAAAAGCAAAAGATCTGCCAAAAGTGCCAAAGCCAACAATAGTATGACCGACATTGGGGAAAGTTCGCCTCCCAGCAGGTAGAACAACCCCAGGCAGGCCACGTTCAACAACGAGGTTGGGATTCGTGAAAAAACGACACGCAACATGTTGGATACCACTCCTCTACTGAGAAACCGCTTTCAGGGGTGACATTCAGGCTCTCAATATCAATGCTTAAATGGATTAGACACAGCAGGCAGCCCTATCCCATAAAAGGCCTTCCTAGATGGACTGGATGGATTTGAAAAATCTGAAATAGGCCAAGGCAAGCTCTTTTCTATACCAAAGCTTTTGTACTGATCATGGGTCATTTCTACCCAAATACTCTCAACAACAATTTTTTCCCCAACAACATCAAAGACATTGGAAGGAGTAACCCTTACAATAGACTGGACATTTTTAATATCCCGAAATGATATCAATACAGGCTCTAAGCGACCTTTAAGCTCATACTGCCCTGGCAAAAAAGCAGGCCACTGCTCCTTAGCACCTCGGGACAATTCAGCCGCGAGCCATGGAAGCTCTTTTAGGGTTTGAACCCCATAAGTATCATTGGGGAGAAGTGGCCTCGGAAAACTGGACCACTCGATAAGGTGGACATAAACTGCCCGAAGGAGGCAATTCATGTCCAAGACGAGAAAACGTTTCAGCGCGGAATTCAAAGCCCGAGTCGCCCTGGATGCCCTGTCCGGGGAACACACCCTGTCGGAACTCGCCAGCAAGTACGGCGTACACCCCAATCAGGTTTCCCAGTGGAAGAAGCAGGCCAAGGAAGGGATCGTGGCGTCCTTTTCAGGCAAGGCCGTCGGCCGTCAGGATAACGGGGCCCAGATCAAGGAGCTTCACGCCAAGATTGGCCAGCTCACGGTGGAGAAGGATTTTTTGCAACAAGCCTTCGCCAAAATTTGAGCTGTGAGCGAAGGCGAGAGGTGGTCGACAAGACTCACCCCGAGCTCAGTATCCGGCGGCAATGCCGAATTCTCAAGCTGTACCGATCGACGTACTACTACGAACCGATCGGCGAATCTCCGGCCAACCTGGCCCTTATGCGCCGAATCGATGAGTTGTTTATGGAGCTGCCGTTTTTCGGTTCCAGACAGATGCGTAATACCCTACGAGACGAAGGGCAAAGGGTCGGTCGTGAACGGGTACGACGTCTGATGCGTAAAATGGGCCTGATGGCGATTTACCAAAAGCCAAAGACAAGCCATCCGCATCCGCAACATAAGACGTATCCGTATTTGCTGCGGCACAAGGCGATTACGAAGCCCAATCAGGTTTGGTGTGCCGACATCACGTATATCCCCATGACACGCGGCTTCTTATACCTTGTGGCGGTCATGGACTGGCACAGTCGGGCCGTCCTGTCGTGGAGGCTCTCAAACACGATGGATGCTGATTTCTGCGTGTCTGCCTTGGAAGAAGCCCTGAATCGTTATGGGGTGCCGGAAATCTTCAACACCGACCAGGGATCACAGTTCACCAGCTACGAGTTCACACGGACGCTCAGAGAGGCTGGAATTCGTATCTCCATGGACGGTCGAGGCCGATGGATGGATAATGTGATGATCGAGCGTCTGTGGCGTTCGTTGAAATATGAATGTGCTTACCTGCGTGAGATGGGAACCGGAAGCGAACTGCGGCAAGCCTTGGCTTGGTGGTTCGATTTCTACAACAATCGACGTCCGCATTTTGCTTTTGACGGCAAGAAGCCGATGGAGATATATCAGAACCGTTCCAGGCCAGAGGGGGTACCCCCTCTGGCCTGGAACGAAAGAGCGGCGTAGCTCGTAAACGTGTCCACCTTAAAATCGTCGCTCAGTGGTCCGAAGAACCGAGGCTGCGCTTTCCCCCGAAATTCGGACCACCGGTTAAGGTGGAGTCAGCGTCCTTAAACCGATAAGGAAGGACGCATGACAAAGAGCAGCAAAAGACGGAAACATTCGGACAAGTTTAAGGCCAAGGTCGCACTTGAGGCGATTCGTGGCGTGAAGACGCTTGCGCAACTGGCTGCGGAGTACAAAGTGCACCCCAATCAGATTTCCACGTGGAAGCGGCAGCTCCTTGAGAATGTCGATGACATCTTTTCCAGTGGCAAGAAAGCCAAAAGCCAGGAGGAGATAACCGCACCGTTATTTGAGGAGATCGGTCGGCTCAAGATGGACATCAAGTGGCTTGAAAAAAAGTTGTAAGCCTGCCGCTTGAGGTGCGCCGCCAGTGGATCAAACCAGATCGGGAGTATTCCATCCGGCGGCAATGCAAGTTGGCAGGCATTTCCCGTTCGGGATTTTACTACAAGCCTGTAGCCGAATCCGATGAAAATTTGGCCCTGATGCGTCTGATCGACGAGCAGTACCTGCGTCAGCCTGATTACGGCTCGCCGCGCATGACAGATTGGCTGAGGACACAAGGGCATCAGGTCAACCACAAGCGGGTTGAGCGACTGATGCAGATGATGGGCTTGCAGGCCATTACTCCAGGGCCGCATACGAGTGTCCCCAACCCGGAGCATCCCGTGTTTCCTTATCTGCTGAAAGGAGTTGCCATTGAACGAAAAAATCAAGTCTGGAGCGCTGATATCACCTACATCCCCATGCAGCGCGGCTTTCTGTACCTGGTGGCAGTGATAGACTGGTGGAGCCGCTTCGTGCTGGCTTGGGAGCTATCGAACTCGATGGATAGTTCTTTCTGCGTGGATGCGCTCAACAAGGCTTTGCGCATCTCTACGCCGGAGGTGTTCAACACGGACCAGGGAGCGCAGTTCACGAGTCGTGAATTTACCGGAGTTCTGCAGAGCAAGGGAATTGCAATCAGCATGGACGGCAAAGGTCGCGCAATCGACAACGTCTTCATTGAGCGGCTGTGGTGGACGGTGAAATATGAGGATATTTACCCCAGGGCGTACTGTGATGGGATCGAGCTATACCATGGGCTTACGCGCTATTTTCGGTACTACAACGAGGAGCGCGGTCATTCGTCGTTGGACAAAAGAACTCCCGCTGACGTATACAGGGGCAACTTGAATGTTCATTGACTTGGCTCGTAGCCGTTGCTCCGCTCCGCCCTCGGCCCTTCGGGCCGCCCCTACGGGGACGGGCTACGCTCCACAACGGCTATGGCGACCCGCCTCCTCGGAGGCACAAACTCGGACGCCGGGCTCCACCTTAAAAAGACCGATCAGTGGTCCAAAGGATGGGGGGAGGCGCACATATTATCAGGCTGATTTATATAATGATGAATCTGCAAATCCAGATGAATACCAACTTCAAACCGGTGATATCTTTGTTAAAGAAAATAAAAATGTTTATGTAATATGTAACGCTGAATGCGACCTTGCGTTCAATTCCCAAACAGGAAGAAAAAGAAAAGATGACTTGCCTATTCTTTTTGTTCCTGGAGATCTGAAATTGTATCAGGGAGTACCGCAAAGCCCTCTTGGTTTTATAAATATTGACAATGAAGATTATAGTGTTTTTCTGAATGAAAATCTCACCTTTTCAATGCCTTATAGTGAAGTCTCCGACTGGGCGAATAAGTGCAACTGTCAAAGGAAGTTTAGGCTAAAGACGAAGCATGCGTTGAATCTTCAAAAATCAGTATCGGAACAAATATTTAGGATAGGCTCCCACAAGACACCTCCAATATACAGAACCGTGTCTCTTGAATTGTACCATCGCGAAAAGATAGGCTCACATCTTTTTGTAAAATCGAGATTACCAAAACCTATTTCAGGAAGCTCTGTAACGTCAGGGAAAAAGATGGATAGGTACGACTTAAATATTGCATTTCCTAATATCTTGGATATTAGTGCGGCTATGGCAAACCACGCTAATGAACTAGTTCAAACCGCTATAGAAATTTACAAGACTGAAGATAAGCCAAAATGGTATAAACAGCGAATGGATTTATACGAATCTGTCAGTGATAATTTTAAAAATTTACATAAGTATTTTTTTAACACATCATTCAAAGCTTCTGGCGATAAAATCGATGAGCTCGTAACAACCGTTTGCTACAACGAATTTGAACCTAAAAGCATAAACGGCAATCACATGTTTGTATTGCTAATCAAAAACAATGATTAACGTCCGTCACATTCTAAGCCTATCCGGTGGCAAAGATAGTGCTGCATTAGCTGTATACTTGCGAGATAAGATTCCTGAAATGGAATACATCTTTCATGACACTGATAAAGAACTGCCCGAAACGTATGAGTATCTATATAAGCTAGAGGCCATTCTGGGAAAAAAGATAACCTACACCACCTCTGAACGTAGCTTCGACAAATGGCTTAAAGTCTTTGGCGGGATGATCCCATCCAACCATCGTCGGTGGTGTACCAAGATGCTCAAAATTCGGCCATTTGAAGACTATGTTGGCGATGACATCGTCATTAATTATGTTGGATTACGTGCGGATGAACGCCGCGATGGATATATTAGCCCCAAACCCAATATTACAGCCGTTCATCCCTTTAAAGAGGATGGTCTTGTTAAGGCTGACATTATCAATATCCTAGAAGAATCCGGTTTGGGTTTACCTGGTTATACCGAGTGGGGACGTTCTAGATCTGGCTGTTTTTTTTGTTTCTACCAGCAAAAAATCGAATGGGTACGACTTAAAGAAAAGCACCCAGACCTATTTGAACAGGCAAAGGCCTACGAATATGCGAACAACAAAAATGGGAACCCGTTTTATTGGAATAAAAATGAATCATTGGCGCAACTAGAGAAGCCAGCTCGCATGAAGCAAATTGTAAAGAACTGGGAAAAAAAGCAACTATTAAAGAAAAAAAACGCCGCGAATCAACCTCTTGCTCAAGTCCTCGGGGGACTAGGCCAACACGAAGAGCCTGAGCGTGAAGGTTGCCTTATTTGCGGCGTATAAAATTCGTTAGACTACTTAAAGAGCAACTTCTTTGCACCATAGCCAACGGCAAGTAGCAAGATTATATCGCCAACACTTATTCCGCCGCTCGCATTCTTATTAACAGGGGCAGTTTTCACGCTAGATTTATTAAAGGAAAAAAACTTCTTTTCGAGCGAGGTGTTGGTGTCTAACTGGCCAGCTACAAAGTACTCTTGATCGGCAAAAAACACATATGAGACACCGCTGTTATTCTGTGCACTTTGGTATTTTATTCCAAAAACCCGCCGGCCGTCTTTTTCAAATAAGTACTTAAAATATTCAGTCATTATCTGTGTTGGGACATACTCAACATGTTCCCGGCCATCCTTTTCGATAGGCCGACGAAACTCGGACAAAAAACCTTTCATAAAAATAGCGGCTACACGATTATCCCTACTCTCATGGTCAAAAATGCTCGGGACCTCAAATCCATCTGTGAGATCTAGAATTGTCGCGTCTTTCAAAAGTCCAAATTCGCCAACAGAGGCGATCCCCTTAGACTTATTCCCAGAAGCAGCCTCAACAATTGCAGTTTGCACATCGCCCGCTGCGTAAAACATCACAACACCTGCCGGACTCATCCGATTAGCAAACTTAGCAAATTCAACGGGAGGAGGGCCGAGCTCCTTAACAGACGCAAAGGTATCTTTGTCATGCACTCTTGCCCGAAACACTATTTCGCCAGCTTTCATTGTTTTGAGCAGTCCTAAATCGAAGCAATACTCGGCTACAGACTCCAGAATGTCGCATGAGGAGGTAGCGTCTTGCGTTCCGTAACCATATGGATCCCTTTGGGGTTGTAAAGTCCCCCATCTTAGGACCACCTAGGAGTAGAAACTTCCAGCCGTTTTTTCGAGGTTGCCCAGAGGGCAGGGGGTACCCCCTGCCCTCTGGGCAGCAAATTCAATTGGCGTCATGTTGCCGAGAGATTCATGAGGCCGTTCCTCATTGTACTCCCGGATAAATTCTTCAGTACAACGGCGGACTTCACTCAAGCTGTTGAAGATATACAAGTCCAAAACCTCCTCTCTATATGTCCTGTTGAATCGCTCTACGTAGGAGTTTTGCGTTGGCTTGCCCGGTTGGATCAAGTCCAGTTCAACGCCATGCTCTTCAGCCCATACAGCCATGGCCGAACTGACAAACTCCGGCCCGTTATCCATCCTGATCCTTTCAGGATAGCAATTACGCTCCTCTGCGACACGATCTAGAACTCTGGTCACTCGTCCCGCCGGAAGATTGGTGTCGATTTCAACAGCCAGCACTTCACGGTTGTAATCATCAACAGCGTTGAAAGTCCTGAACGCTCGTCCGCTGTATAGCGTGTCGCGCATGAAGTCGATCGACCAGCAATGGTTTGCCGACAACGGTTGTGCCACCGCAATTCTTGGTCCTTTCGGACGGCGCTTCTTTGACTTGCGCTTCAGGTTCATCTTCAGCAAGCAATACACTCGCCATACCCGTTTATGATTCCAGAGCTTGCCCTGTTTTCGAAGGACAGCGAAGAGCTTGCTGAAACCCCATGTCGGCTTTTTCTCGGCCAGTTCGATCAACGCTGCAACCACTTCGCTGTCATCACGAGGGTGCGGCTTGTAGGCGTAGTAACTTCGGCTAACCTTCAAAGCCGCGCATGCCTTGCGAATGCTCATCTCGTGTTCGTTGACCATGTGCGAAACGAGCTGCTTGCGTTCAACTGGCCTCAGAGCTTTTTTTCGATGATATCCTTAAGAGCGGTGTTTTCAAGGCTGAGGTCGGCAAACATCTGCTTGAGCTTGCGGTTCTCAGCCTCAAGGTCTTTCATCCGCTGGATATCGGATGCTTCCATGCCGCCGTATTTCGACTTCCATTTGTAATAGGTGGCATTGCTGATGCCGTGCTCACGGCATACGTCCTTGACGGTCCTACCGCCTTCTACGGACTTCAGGATCTTGACGATCTGATACTCACTGAATCTTGATTTGCGCATAAGAAACTCCTGGCTCAGTTTGGGCCAGAAGTCTCTACTTTGCAATGGACCTATTATACGGGGACTTTACAGGGTAATTTAAAAAAAACATAACGAGATTTATGCTTTACCTCTCGACAAAAGCAATCCCAATAGTATTGTATTTCAACCTCTGGGTTTGGATTTGCAAAGTCCTTCAACCAACAATCCTGATTAATCACGCCAACAATATCCGAAAAGACCTCGCTCTCAGCCTCAAATTCCTCTTCAAACAGTACCTCCTCTGTTGTGTGAGGATCAATGATCCATCCACCTTCTTTCGACTCATAGGGCGTCCCTGAGCCTTCAGGGCTATTCCATTCCGCTCTAATGCTTTCGACAACGAGACCTACAACATCTTCGAGAGAAGCCGCTATAGGAGAAGAACCCTCTTTTCCGCAATAGTCACAGACATTACTAACAGCGTTGTCTGAAACAAACCTTTTTACAGCCTCTTCGTGTATGCAGTCCTTGCAAACATTTTTCTCCGGGACATCGCCATATCCTCTACTTTCAACCTCTTCCATCCATCTCTTCATTCCACCCATGACCGACTCCACAAAAATTAGCTAAAAAGTACGCGCGAGTTAATGCACAATTTTATGGTCTTCATAACTTCAATCGCTGCATCCATCCATAAACCCTCGCAGACCAGCCTGCGATAGATTCAGGATCAAGGACACCTCTCCCCCCCTTGGGAGTCTGAGGATGGTTGACGCCACAATGGCGTTCCTTCCCGCACAGATCGTTGAGTAGCTTCTTTGGCCAGTTGAGGGAATCTTGGATGAGTTCTCGTTTCAAAACCTCAAAGTTGGCTTTCCATCCCATCAAGTCCTTTACAACGAGGACTCGGGTGGAAATAGCCTTATCGGCGTCTGAAGTGTCTACTTCAAGCAGATGCACAATCCTGCCTCCAGTTCTCAGGCCAATCATTGCAATGCTTCTCGCTTCGCCAGTTGTTGAGAGTAGGTGTTTCTTACACCTCCCCACTTTGGGAAGCGGGACAATCATTTTTTCGACAAAGACGCACCCATACGTTCCGATAAGGACTCGGGCCATGTCTAGGAAGCACTCAAATTTATTTTCGAAAAACCGGCTGTAATCCGTTTCGTCGTTCAAGGTGTTCCAGTCTGCCGCAGGCAGGCCGTGATCAGCAACGCCTTCTTCCGTGCTGACCGAAACTACTTTGTTTCCACTTTCGTCGCCCTGAGTTGAGGTAGCTCCCTTTCTGTCCTTGGAGGCTACCCGATTTACATGAAATGGCTTCTTGAACACGACGGCAACACTGTCGCCCTCCATCTGTATTGCGGTGGTGTCAGCGTTAGCGGCAATGTCGTCATGGATGATCAGCGGAGAATGCTCTGCATTACCGGCAGGATGAACTACTTGCCCGCTTCCAGGAATGGAGTGCTCAAATTTCGGATGCTCGATATATATTTCTTCCGGCATCGCATTTGGGACGCCTCTGATCGCATCAATCTCCCAGGCAAAAAAACAGTTCACTTCTTTAACAAATTGCCCACGGGCTTGTAGAAAGACATTTTCCAGGGGCGGCGGTTCGAACTGAAAGGTCCATTTTCGATATTTTGGCGCATTCTTCCCGTTAAATCGTTGAAACTTGCATATGCTTTCATAGGATTTACGAGCATCAGCATCCAACAGGACCCAGGAAAGGTAGTTTTGGGATTTCGGTTCATTCAAGTGGGACACGGCATAGCCGGCAGAAGGCATAACTCGAATGGTCGCGCAATTCTGTACATGGTCCACGAAAACGTCGAACTCGCTTCTCAAACACTCCGATTCAATTGCCGTCCGGGAGAGATACTTGCCATGAAAAAACAGGGTCCGAGCCAACTCGAATTGCGGGAGGAATATTGTCCTGCCGTCATAGTTTTCGAAAACAAAACAGAACTGGCCTGCTTCCAGCCTCCTTTGGAACCCTGCGATCGGACATTCTCCGATTCTTTTGACGAGCCACTTTCGCGTATCTGTGATCTTGATCCGTTGGTTGTACCCCGGCTTCGAGAATTCTGTGGTTGGGTTAATTATGCGCCTTCTTGCGAGAATGGGGGCATTAGAGAAACTCAGGTAGCTTTTACGTTGAGAAGGAGCGAGTTGAAGATTGACGTTCCATTTGCTGCCGGAATGCCATCTGAACAACGATCCAATCCCCAAAATTTTCACATCGTCATCAAATTTTTTGAATTGATATTCATTCATTTCGACCATCCGAGGTAGTACAAGAATTGTCTGGTTAGGTCATACATTCTCTGTTCGCTCAGACCGGACAACCGTAGCAATTCCCAATAGGATATTTCTCCTGAAGGTGAGTCATGGTCTATTATGGTTCGGATAACCCTCCTTACCTGGTAGCTACCTACATCTTCGCTGAATAGTTCCAAGAATGCAGCCGAAAGGGGCAGCTTACCTAACTTGCGCGAAAGATGCCGACACTCGGATTGGGTCAGGTACCAATTTATGCTCCTGCGTGGGCCGTCCAATTTATGAGAATGCTCTCGTTTTACCGCCTTGAGGCTCTCAAGAACCAACCTGTCTCGTTCATGCCAATCAACTCGTTGGCTTTTCGAACGAGTTGTCCTTCTATATTTGTTGTTGACGTCATTTAGCCAGTTACGGTCATTTCTGTAAAGCCAAGTGTAAATTGCGTCACCTCCTGATTTTCGTGATTTCCTGGCCCCTTGCCCTTTAACCATCTCAAGCCATGCCTTGCGTTTGGCATACAAAACAGATTGCGAAATGTTCCCCGATGGGGAATAGGCCACCGGATGTTTTGGGGCGATTTGCTTTCGGGCTTGAGAAATCACATCTTCAAAATTCCACTCCGCCCCCAGCAGTGTTTCCAAGACTACTATGTGCTGCAAGAAGCTGTGTGACTTCCTGTGCTTTCGCATGAAAAGGCGTAACCAGTTGGATTTGTTGTCGGTGACGGGAATACCCAATTGGGCAAGACTTTGGGGTGTCCAGGAAGAGAGGACTTTATGCTTGAGGAGATCGTAGCTGACTTTGCTTTTTCTGGTGATTTCGGCTGCATGAGCGGTTAGTGCGTAAAAGAGGCTCCATTGCTCAAGGCTGGGCGATCGCGCAGGCGGCAGATCGAGAAGTTCTTTCACTCGCCTCTCTATACGTTTCCCATTGGGAGAACTGTTTGAGTTGGATGGCAAGCACAACATGGTCGGAGTTAGGGCTACATAGGCATGCCTGTGGTAATTGTGCAATTTGTACTGCGTGCTGTACAGTTCGCCGTGCATAAGACAATGGCTGCAGCCCGGAACCTGCCACTGACGTAACCAGTATAGCTCACCATGTTCTGAGAGTTGTTCTTCTAAGCATTGAGGGCACACCCGGAGATACTCCGGCTGACGAATTCGAGATGTCGTAACCCCCAAGGCCACATGGACCGCCCCTTTGGCTCGGTGTGTCATCCAGTCTAGGGCTACAAGTCTCCTCGTTTCCGGTATGAAGGGAGCGTAAAGCGGAAAGAGGGTATGCTTGTATATCAGGTCTTCAGCGGCAAGACCTAATGAATCCGGGTACTGTTTAGAAATGGCCTCTACATGGGACGGCAGATCAATCGTGGCTACGACCCTTCTGTCGCTAAAGACTGCATCCAGGAGTTGCTTGGGACTTGTGATGCCAAAACGAACGCCCGCCCGTGCTACAGTGCTATAAAGCAATTCGTCCGGATACGGCACGGGAAAATTAAGCATACCACTACCCTGCTTTGTTCAGCCAGTCCTCCAAATTGAATATTACTGAGTTCTTGCTCAAATGCGCATGGAGAGATTTCTTGTCAGCTTGGGAGTACATGAACCGCAAATCGTCTGATTCCAACGTATGCCAGTCTTTTTGAGGGACAGACTTGGTTTTCGGTCTTTTCTTCGAATGAGGCTTTTCATCTGATTCATACCACTTCAACGCTATTGATACCAAATCCTTTGTGGCGAGCTCCGGATGTTCTTCGACAACGCGTCTCACAAGCGGAACGATTGCTTCGCTCTCAAAGTCCATGCTTATCAGCAAGCTGTGAAGCCTTAGGGCTTGGGAGTTCCCTTGGTATGGATCAGAGGTGGCGGCTGATGACCATGGTGGCTTTATAGCGGCCGTAAGCTTGAGCAGCTTGGTGTCGATGTCGGGGATCATCAAATCCGAAAATTCCGCAATCCGTTCAGGATCACCGGACCGAAGGGCTGCCAGCATCGGGTGTACCGGCTTCAATTCGTCTTCATACACTTTGTTCAGAATGTTGATCGTAATCCGCTCTACACCCGTCACAATTGCCCTAAGTTGGGCCAGGACAAACAGTTTGACGACAATATCCAGAACCCCCTGGGACAAGTCGAACCAACAGTCGCGAATATCATCCATCAGGACCTCATCCCGTTTCTGGAGCCATTGGTAGGTCCATAGTTTGTCCGTGAAGGCTTTCCATTCAGTTATCCTACTCGTACCCGTTGCTGAATCTATAATCTGAGTTGGAGGCTTCATCGGTTCCCATAGAAGAGAACCGAAGCCGGCACCACGTCGGCCGGAACGCAGATCCTCTTCAAAAATCGGCCTCGCCTTGGGCGTTCCCACGAATACTACGGGTAAGCCAATGGTGTTCACCAGCGTAACAAAGAAATTGAGCATTTTGTCGACACCGCCCGACCGCTTGCGGCTAAGGTGCTGAATTTCGTCTATGACGAGCACGCCGATGGCATGAGCGTTTGCCACCTGGCTCATTTGGGCCAAAAGCGTTTCGATCCCATGCCGTTTCTTGACGTACTTGGTCTCGTAATCCGTATGCAGAACACGGTCCAAGGCCCTGAAAAAATGGATGCACAAACTCTTCAGGGAACCGTCGTGGGGGCAATCCACCTTGAGATGAACGACTTGGGTAAAATTATGGTCTTCATGGAAAATAACTTGTGGATACGTTGAAAGGATTCTGTCCAATGACGTGCTCTTTCCGCTTCCGGAACAGCCAATCAGCAACGAGCTCGAAGCGGTTGATTTGACCTGATGAAAACGAAAGACGTCCAGGTCGCCGGTCATGATGCGCTCATAGCCATTTTGCATATGGGTATTGAGTGAGCCGTCTTCAAGGTTTCTTCCGACGTATCCCTTCCTGATCATTATCGAGAGCTTTTCTTCCAGCAGTACGTGAGAAGCGAGCGGTTGGAAAAAATCATCGAGCAACGAGGCAATCATGTGCGCCCGGTCACGCCCCTCGGCAAAAATGTCTTTAAGATCGTAGTGGACGGAACCGGTCAGGCCTGCCTTGACCTGCTTCACGGAAAGAGTCGACGGCAAGGCCTCGATAAAAGGATTGCCTCGATACTGGACGATAGCCGATTCCCGGTACACCGCTTTTACCATGTTGGGAGGGAGTGCCATTTAGTTCTCCTCGTCGCCGAAAAGTTCTTCAATGAAGTCGGGGTACTCGCCGCTTTCAACCTCATTACCATTCAAAGGCGTCACCTTGGCTCCTGTGGATGTGTCAGGTTGCGCGGGCTTACTGATCAAAGGGCTCCGCTCCCGTCGCTTCTCCTGCTCCTTATTGCCGCGAATGCTGCCGATTCTCTTGGCTTTGCTCATGCCCTCGGTATCAGGAGCCCGCTCCTCGGCTTCTTTGATTTTACCTGCGATAAAGCGTTCGTGCTTCCGCTTTTGCGTTTCCATTTCCAATCGACTTTGGGCAGTGACCTTTTTCTGCTTATCCTTGATCTGCCAGACATCCCAGAAGGAGGCTCCGGCAAACTCCCGTGAGCGTTGCGCCAGATTGCATTGCCAGTATTCGCCGCTGTTTTGCGACGGGAACAAGTAGATGGTGTCGGCTGAAGACGGATCGTATGCCGCTTGCAGCCCGACCGGCCTGCGCACCCCTTTACCCCTATGGAGCCAGCCTCGTTCAACGATTTCCCTGGAAGTGTAGTGAACTCCAAACACGGATACTCCCAGCTCGGATACAGTGGCTTTTGTTCGCGGCATGAGACTGATACGAATAGCCTCCTCGGAAGCAGTCCTCAGCCGTCCTGTACGATTTTGGATACCCCAATTCCATAACGAAAGCGGGGTCATTACCAAATCTGCCGGCATGTCCGAATCGCGATCATATTTTTCCAACACGTCGTACTGGTTATGCACCAACACGGAGGAAAGAATGATTTCCTTGAAAGCCCGCACAGTAAGCTTGGCGTCCAGTCGGTAGTCTCGTCCTCCGTGCTTCTTCACGAGAGTCTTCTCGACAACGCCTGGCGCGAATGGCTTGAACTCGGACTGGATTGTCCGGAAATTCCGTTCGACAATACCTTTGGCGTCACCTCTATATGGAGGAGTGTTTTCGATCCTGACCGAAAAGCATGCTTCCAACGATTCAATCTGATGGCCCAACAGTTCTCCTCTGTCGGCCAGTATGGCGTCCGGCAAACCGACAGCGGGCCAATCTTCTTCCGTGATCTCAAAGCCGTATTCTTTGCAGAACTGAACCTTGTCGGTCATGGACATAACGAGTGCTTGGAGTGCTGCGGGGTAGGAAGCATTTTCGAACCCGACATAGAGGCCGGTGACCATGCGGCTGAATACGTCGATGACGAAGTAGACGACCGGCCGTCCGACGATATTGCGCCTGTCGCTGTCCGAGACCAGATAGATGTCGGCTATGGTCGCATCAATCTCATATCTTGAGCCAGGTCCGAGGGCGTCCACGTTGGCCGTAGAAGAAATTGGCCTGACATCCTTGTCGTACTCGATGCGGCTTGTCCGCTTTTTCAGCTTTTCGACCGTTCCGTATTCACGCTTGTAAAAATGCAGCATCTGCCAGTTGGTCGGAATTTCCGATTCGGGTGTGCCGGGAAAATGGTTTTCATAAAGATCAATAAATCTGCGGTGTGCGTAGGGGAAGCTGCTCCCTTTGTCCTTCAGCAGATATTTGTTGATCGCAATCCGGAACAACCGCTCCGTCTGTTCGTCAACCACGGCGCCGACTCCGGGCATGTGTTTACGAGGTCTTCCGAGCTTTTTGGTTGTCGCCTTGCGTTTTTTCCCCTTTCCCCCGGAATTCCTGTAGTCCGGCAACAGGGCATTAGGGATTTGACCGCGTTGCCAGTAACGCCGGATCATCTTGTAAAGATGAGGCAAAGAGGTGTGCTTTTTCTCGACGGTCTCCGCAATCAGGGCACCGCGTACCTTGGGATCGTAATATGAAGGATCGTTAACGATGGCCTGAATCAAATCGTAATTCTTGTCCCGTTTTATCTGGGCTTTGCTACCTTGCTCCGGTGTACTGAAAGCAAGTTCCACGAACGGGTCGTCGGTCCTCGAAAGGGTGCCGTCGTCAAAGCCTTTCTGCAAATCTCTGACAAGCACGATCGAAGGGAATGCTTTGGGATCATCCACGCCGATCCACACTAATTCCTCCCCGTGCAGGGACAAAACCCTGAACAACGCTCCATCACATTTCAGGACTTCATTTATTCTGAACATGAAGATCCTCCTCGGTGCCCCACGAATCCGCAAGAGCCAAATCGGCAGGCGTGAGCTTGGTGGAAATCTTGAATATATCAAATGTGAATATGCGCTGGGCAAGAAGCTGCCTGATTTCCCTCAGGGATTCGCCCGGCGGTTGCTCATAGGCAACATCAATCTTTTTGGCGATGTTGGTGAGCGTTGTTTTGGGGTTGGCAGCGAAATGATAGCTGTACGTATCGACAAGCTGCGGCAAGTCTTCGGCGGCGATTTCGTCCCGTTGTGCCGGGTAAAGCCATTTGATGTTCTGGAAGACGATGGCAGGGATTTCTTTCTCCGTGATCAAAAACCACGGCACATCCTTGTGCTCCCAATACCGACGTTCAAGCTCAAGCTTTTCCATGACGCGCGACTTTATGAGGTCCTCGGAACGTTTGGCTTGCAAGGCAAATTTCGGAAGGTCTTTGTGCGTGGAGTTCGCCAGAAAGTCCGACGACATGACCTGCTCGACGCCAGCCACAGCAGGATGCTGGATGCCGCACTCTGCTGCTATCTCAAGGGTCAGTTCTCTCTGAAGAGAAAACTGCTCTCTGATCTCAACAATATCCGGCTGCCATTCGAGAATGAGGAAGACCGCCAGTTCAAGATCGGAAAAGAGGTGGTGGGTTCTTTGCGACTTGTGTCCGAACACGCGGTGGGACCGTCCCCGTGAAGGGAGATCGCGCACGGTCAGCCATGGTTTATAGTCACGGCCTCTGCCGTCACCGCGCCCTTCCTTGATCCATTTCCGGATCTTGGGCTCGGTCAGAGAATACTTGTTGTTGGCCATAAGAAAACCGCTCCTAGCTTGCTCATTATGAACAACATACCAGAAGCGGTTTCACTTAACAACTTTATTACTTACTTAACAACTTTATTACTCACTAAACAACTTTATTACTCACTAAACAACTTTATTACTCACCCACACGGCCTTTTCCTGCTGAGGCCTTGAGATGCCCACTGTTACCGTTTTGGCCTGATGGCGGATGGTATCGATGGGACGGGTCATTTCTTCGATGGCCTTGTTCAGGATGGTCAGGATATCGGCAAGGCGTGCTTCGGATGCCTGGATGGAAGAAGCCTGACTGACCAGCCACAGCATGTAGTTGGCCAGAGCTGCGGCAACACGGGCAGGCAAGGCGGAATCCGTTGCACCGGAGGCGATTCGCTCGTTGCAGGAGTTGAGCTGAACGAGCAGTTCCTCGCGATCAAACTTGCTTTCATCCTCGATCATCTCGGACAGGAAGGTCCGCGCGTTGCGGAACGGCTCGGCGTGGGCGTCGATGGCCTTGGCAGCGCTGATGCCCCACCAGTGACCGGCCACGGTTTCCGTCACGAAATCAAGTCCACCGCCAACGCGGGGTACCTTGATCACTGCTTCCGCCACGCTGTCGAAACGATCCTCATCACTGGCGCAGAAAACAATGGGCGAACCATTGTGGGCCTTGAAGATGGTTGTTTCCTTGACGGTATCGCTGACGACCATTTCCGGCAGGTCCGAAGCCATGACCAACGTCAGCGGCTCGGTGGAGAGGTCGATGTGTTTCTTGTCTTCGGTCACATCGCAGGGAATGGATTTGTAGCACAGCTCCGAGAGCTTGATGCGCACTTCCTGGGCCGCGATGCAGTTGGCGCCGTTGCCGACCAGTGCCCAGTAACGATGCACTGGTGCGTACTTGCGGGCCACTTCGGCGATGGCTTCCTTGCCGTCCAGCACCTCGTCGATCTTGTTGGGCAGATTCTCCAACGCTTCAATCTCCGGCAGGGAGGACTTGGCGTCAAGTTCGCCAAGGACATTGGCCAGCCACAGGGAGAGCAGCTTGCCTGCCGCCACCTGCGAATAGAAAGCCTTGGTCGAGGCAACAGCCATTTCCACATCACGACCATTACTGGTGTAGATGTAGGAATCGGACTTCTGGACCAGCGGGGAGTTGCGGCGGTTGACGATGCAGTTGATCCACGCGCCACGGTCACGGCACAGATCGACCACGCGGTTGGTATCAGTGGTGGTGCCGGACTGGGAGACCGGAATCAGGATGACATCATCCATGGGCTCGTCACCCATGAACCCGATCAGCTCGGAACCGGTGTAATTCTCGATGGATATATCGGTTTTGCCCAGAGTGTGACGCAGCAGCGAAGCCACGGCCATGGCAGCCACGGCAGCCGTCCCCTGTCCCACAGCCACGATGCGCCGGATGGGACGATCCGTGTCCTGAATCCGTTTGACCAGATCAGGACCGTTGCCAAACCCTTCGGGCAGGAAGGTGACGCCGTCGTTCTCCTTCACATACTTGCCGTGCAGGGTGTTGCGCACGGAGCTGGAAGCTTCGTGGACTTCCTTTTCGATGTAGTGATTGTATTTTCCGCGAAAAATGTCGCGGGAGAAGATTTCGATTTTCTCTTCCTTGAGCTTTTCGGTCTCGCCATTGTCCAGATACTTGGCCTCGGGAACGGAACCGGCCGGGTCGGTATCCCGAAGAATGACGGACACGCCGCCCTGACGGTGGACCGCCATGGGGTAGGAAGAACGAGCCCGCGCTGCCATGCCATAAGCCTCGGAAGCGACCAGCCAGCCATCAAGAGTGTGACCGACATAGAAGCTCTGTCCGCTGCCCTTCTGGGCCAGGAACTGGCTGTCGAAGTCGCTCAGGTTCTGCATGACCACGGCCAGGGAACCTTCGCACCGCTTGAGCACGTTGCGGAAACGGTCCTCGGCATCGCCTTCGGCGGGATTGTCCAGATGGAACAGAACCGGAAGGATTTTGGCGTCAGTGGAAATTACGGGTGGGATGTAAGCGCCCTTGGACAGGACGGTCTCTTCGACAAGTGTCCGATAGTTGTCCACATCCCCGTTAAGCACGAACATGGTGCGTTCCAGTCCGGTGGACACATCACCTTCCACCAGCCCGTCAACGGGATGGCAGTTGGGGACGGAAATAATGCCGTTGGATGCCCAGCGGGTGTGCGCGATGATATTCAGCGTCGCCAGGCCGGAAGCCATGTCCCACAGCAGAGAGTCAGACTGGATGGCCTCTCGCAGTACCGCGCCGTTATCACCTAGCTGCCCGACCAACTGCGCGACCTTGTACAGGAAGCGACAGACAGTGCGACCATCGTCCAGCTTACGCAGCAAGACCTGACGCGTATCGGCATTGGCGATGGATGAACGCGCTTCCAACTCGGCCTTCTGGCCTGCGTCCAGAGCCGCCTCGGGATCGATGCCTTCAGGCAGTATGAATGCCACGGCAACGCCGGCGGAGTCACGACCACGGACTTCCAGCTTATCGATGGATTCCAGAACCTGCTCGATACCCCAGGACAGGAAATGCTTGTCGCGGGCCTCGACATCCTCAGCAATGGCCGAAGGCATGATGGCCAGCGTCCGTTTCACATTCTCCAGAACTTCCTGCTCGATCTGCCAGAGATAGTCGTCCAACTGTTCACGCAGGGCTTCCAGTTCATCGGTTCTCGGTCCCTGTTCCAGCTTGACGGCAGCCGCATTCCGTAGATTGCGGATGATATCCCGGATGGACTCCAGCGTACCACGGGTCTCCTTGTCGGCGACCAGTTGGTAATGCAGGCCAAAGGCCATCAAATCATAAAAACGAGCCGCCAGGTCCTCCAGAGGAGCCTTGGCCGCCATCAAATCATCGCCACCCGCAGCTTTCTTGAATCCGTCTTCAAGCGAAGCCAGCCAAGAGGTATCGGAGGGTTCGGTCCACAGCCTGTTGCTCAAAAAACTCGCAATGCCGCACATAATAAACTCACCCTTATCGTTTGTACTTGTCCTTGAAACGAACAATGTCGTCTTCGCCGAGATAGCTGCCGGTCTGCACCTCAATCAACTCAAGAGGTATTTTACCGGGATTCTCCAGTCGATGCACATTGCCTAACGGAATGTAGGTTGATTGGTCCTCGGACAGGATTTCCTCATGATCGCCATTGACGACCTTGGCCGTGCCCTTGACCACCACCCAATGTTCCGCCCGGTGGAAATGTTTTTGCAGTGAAAGAACTTCGCCCGGTTTCACGACGATTCGCTTGACCTGAAACCGGTCCTCCATGGTGATGCATTCAAAGCTGCCCCATGGACGATACACCGTCAGGTGCGCTTCTGTCTCCGTGCGGTTCGCGGCCTTGAGGCGATTGACCACATCCTTCATGCCGTCGAGCTTGTCATTGGCAGCCACAAGCACCGCATCCGGGGTTTCGACCACGGTAATATCTTCCAACCCGAGGGTCACCACCAGACGACCCGAAGAACGAACATAGCAGTTCTTCGTATCTTCCAGAAGGACGTCGCCCAATGCGCTGTTGCCATTGGCATCCTTGGGATTGATGTCGTGCAGACTGGACCAGGTACCGAGGTCCTGCCAGCTTTTGCCGAAGGGAACCACTTCGATATCCTGAATCTTTTCCATGACCGCATAGTCGATGGAATCGGACGGGCATTGCTCAAAGGCTTCCCTGTCCAGACAGGTGAAATCAAGGTCCTCGAAACTGCCTTCCACTGCCTTGCGGCACTGACGCAGCATTTCGGGAGCAAATTCTTCCAAAGCGTCAAGGTAGCGGGCAGCGCGGAACATGAAAATACCACTATTCCACAGGTAGTCGCCTGACTGCACATACTCTTCTGCCGTAGCCAGATCAGGCTTTTCAACGAATTGGCGGACCCGGCATACCGAGCCGTCTACGCTCTCGCCCTGCTGAATATACCCGTATCCCGTATTCGGTGCGTCGGGTACAATGCCGAAACAGACGAAATGGTCTTGTTTCGCCCGCTCGTACCCTGCCTCGACCGCTGTTCGGAAGGCTTTCAGATCGTCGATGGCATGATCGGCCGGAGCCACCAGCATGATGGAATCAGGATCGGCCATGAGCGCGGCAAGGGCAACGGCCGGAGCAGTATTGCGCCCGACCGGTTCCAGCACCAGTTTGCCGTCTATACCGCGCTGGCGCATCTCTTCTGCCACCAGAAAACGGTGCTCGCTGTTGCAGACCACGATGGGTGCCGTGGTCTCACCAAGACTGGTACACCGCTCCAAGGCATCGCCAAAGAGCACGCGCCCCTCGGATACCTCAATAAACTGTTTCGGATACAAGGTTCTGGAAAGAGGCCACAGGCGAGTGCCTTTGCCTCCGCACAGAATCACCGGTTGTATCATCAGGACCTCACTTATACATCAAAGCCCGAAGGCCGTATCTTGTCTTATTAACCGCCAGTACGGCACTGTCTCGTGCCGCAACAAACACTCGTGCCGGCTCCACTTTGAGGAAGCAGCAACAGTGCGCTGCATCACCAACAAAAGACTCTCCCGAAGGAACACTTCAACAAAGCCGGCTTGCGGCATATACCTTACCGTGAAGCGCTCATGCAACCGGAAGAAGCAAATCACTCCGTTTCCAGTCGGAACACCCTGTTCAACCTACCGACAAATCACTGTAAAACATGGAAAAACTACGAGCGCATCCCATGTTTCTTCATCAGGTCGTAGAACGTGGGGCGACTGACACCAATGGACGCCGCAGCCTTGACCACATTGCCCGACGACTTGTCCAACGCCCGCTTGACCATGTCGCGCTCAAGCATCATCCGCGCATCCTTGAGCGACATGTCGCCCATATTCAACTGATGCTGCAATGCTTCGTCGCCCTTCATCCCGAGGTCTTCCGGCATGATCTGTGGCCCGGTAGCCATGATCACTGCACGCTTGACGCGATTTTCAAGTTCACGAATATTGCCCGGCCATTCATACCCCTTGATGCAGGCCATGGCCTCGTCGCTGAAGGTCTTGTTGTTGGGTTGCCCCACAGCCACGCTTTTCAGGAAATAATTCGCCAGCAGTTCAATATCCTTACCGCGCTCACGCAGGGGGGGCAGCACGATATTCATGACGCCAATGCGGTAATACAGGTCTTCGCGAAAGCTGCCCTCTTCCATGGCCTTGTGGATATCGATGTTCGTTGCTGTAAGGATTCGGACATCGACCTTGATCTCCTCGCGCCCACCGACGCGAGTGACCACCATCTCCTGCAGGAAGCGAAGGAGCTTGACCTGGAGCGCCATGGGCATTTCACCTATTTCATCAAGGAACAGCGTGCCTTTGTCAGCGTATTCGACCTTGCCCTTGAGCCGCTTGTTAGCTCCGGTGAACGCGCCTTTCTCATACCCGAACAGTTCCGACTCCAGCAGGTTTTCCGGTATGGCCCCACAGTTGATGGGGATCATATCCTTGCCGGCGCGCATGCTCTTGCCGTGGATGGCTCGGGCGACCAGTTCCTTTCCGGTTCCCGATTCACCACTAATGAGAACCGGTACGTCCGATGCGGCGACCCGTTCAATTTGTGAAAAGACTTCCTGCATCTCAGGGCATTCGCCAACAATGCCGTAATCATTGACCGACTGACGGCGCAGGTCCTGATTTTCCGACTCAATGGTCTGAAGATACATGGCCCGATCGACTATGACTTTCAATTCATTCAGGTCGATGGGTTTTTTGTAATAGTCATAGGCACCTATCTGAATGGCACGCAGAGCTGCGTCCCGTTCCTCGTTGCCCGTAATAACGATAATTTTGGAAAGCGGGTTCATTCGGAGCATTTCCGTCAGACAACGAAGTCCTTCCTCCACGCCATTCTCATTTGGCGGGAGTCCGAGGTCGAGGGTCACCACAGGCGGCGAGTGCTTGCGGAACAACTTAAGCGCTTCCTCGCCGTCGCTGGCGAAAAACAGTTCGTAATTGGAACGCGACAATCCCCATTTCAATTGTCTGCGTATTTCATCGTTGTCGTCGACTATGAGTAACTTCTGCATATGTATTCACCCGGGTTTCCGGTTATACGAGATTATTCCGGCCTCGGCAGAACAACGCTGAATTCTGCGCCGCCGCCGTCCGGACTCGTTGCATAAATTTTGCCCCCGTGGGCATCCACGATCTGTTTGCACTGGTACAGCCCGATTCCCATTCCTTTCTTCTTGGTCGTCTTGAACGGCATGAAGAGTCCCTTCTTGAGGATGTCACCATCAATGCCCTTGCCAAAGTCAATGACCCGCAGGACCGGCAACTCATCGTCCACGATATGCACTTCAAAGCGCCTGTTTTCACCTGCTTCCATGGCATTGACATAGAGGTTCAGAGCCACTTTTTTGATTTCCTCGGGGTCGGCCAGAACAGTGACGTTGCTGCCGAAAAATTCAATTCTGGCATCCGGAATCAATCGGGCGGTATCCTTGGCCAGTTCGAGAAGATCAACGGGCTTCAACTTCAGGGAGCCCTTCTTGGGAATATTGGTCAACTGCGCGATCAGGACATTCATGCGCCCGACGATGTTCGACAGCGAGTCGAGCATGTCTTTCTGGAACTCGGGGTCATCGATGTACTCACGGGCGTTTTCAGCGAGAAGGGATAACGGATAGACCTGATTTTTCAGATCATGGAGCACAAACGCAGCCACCTGTCCGAACCCTTCCATGTCGCGGGCCTCGGCCAGTTCATCGCCCAAACGCAGATTCATGAAGATGGCTCCCACCTGACGGGCCAGCGCGCCCATCAGTTCCATGTCTTCCTCATCATACTGTTCGACCTTGTTGATGGGACTGGTCAGGAAGATGATACCGAGCAGGGTCTTGTCCGAAAAAATGGGAATCACGAATCGCACATGTCCGTTGGTCAGAAATTCCTTGGTCGCCTCGGCCATTTCGATATCCGGCCCGGACAGATCAAGAATGGACCGGCTCTGTCTGAGGTGATCCACCAAGGGTGCTTTTTCCGGCAGTACGAGTTCGACTTCGTCCATTTCGTGGAAGTGCACAGGCGAGAAATCCGTGGAGTGACGCCCCTGCAGGAAAAGACTTCCACCGACAACACCGAAAGTTTCGCAATAGTTTATCAGGATATTATCGTAGAGTTCTTCGCTGCTCCGGGCGCGGGTCATGCGCTCGGTGAAATTCTTCCACTCGATGCGGTAATCATACTTTTCGCCATAAAAGTTGCGCTGGACCATGAGCCGCAGTTTGCGCCTGACGGTTTCCGACAAGGCCACGACCACCAACCCCAGCGCAGCAAGGAAGCCGATGACGAGGTAGGCGTAGGTGTGGAAGTCGCTGCCGAACAGCTTGATGCCTTCCCCGACCAGTCCCACACCCAGCAAGAAAATACCGGCAAAGAGTACAAGGAACGACCTGTAAGCCAATTGCCGGGAGATGGTGATGCGCTCATCACGCCCCCTGCTCCATTCCGAATACATCACCAGCAGCACGCCCACGATCACGCCGAACGCGCGAAGCGAGAGAAACTCCATGTCGATGGCCCGGAAGATCATGGACTGACTGAAATAGACTACCTGTGTCGAGAAAACCGCACCGGCGCCGACAATGGCGAACTTGATCTTCCACTTGGCTCCATGCGGTGCATTGGCGATGGTCGCTTCCAGAAAGTAGAGACCAACTACCAGAAACAGCATGACCTGCATGTAGAAGAAGAAGGATATCTCTTCCAGATACAGGATTCTGTCGATGGTGAAATCAGGCGAGTAGAAGAAATCTCGGACCGGGAAAAAGAAGACCATGGCTACCGGGACAAAGGAGAACAGCAGGAACAGCACTTGCTGTCCGCTCATACGGTGCCAGGCAAAATCGCGAAAATAGCTGAGACTGAACAGGAGGAAGGTTGGACAAAGCAACGCCTCAAAGTAGAGGGAGGCATTCTTGTACATCAGGAATCGAGCAGGATAGGAAGCGGCCAGCATGTCGCACGCCATCATCCCGCCAAGCACCCAAAAGGCGACAAGGAAGGAAAGGCTGCTCCATTTTCGGGTGGACCTGTAGACCACGTACAAGGGGTAACAGACCACCAGAAGCAAGGCGAATATTTGCAAAACCAAACTCATCATTATTCAGATTCCTTCAATACTTCTCCATACGACATTTTTCTCAGTATGCAAAATATTTAGTGTATCAACCTAGTTCCATTCCAGTCGTTCAGCAGACAATAAAAAAAGCTTCATGCTTTCACCGCCGATTCTCAACGAATCGGAAGTCACACCGCCGGGACACCCCACCCCGACGGAAGAAAACACGAAGCTACTGCACTGAGCTTCCTGGTACACACGCATCGCGTGCTATGGTCGAATCATACGACTCCTTGCTGCTCGCCCCCTAGTAGGTCCAGGAAAGAGTCAGTCCCACGGTATTTGATGTGTAATCGCGGGAATTTCCGTTCTCTTCATTGTTTTTCAAGCGGTAAGACAGCGTCGTGTTCAGAGACTCGGCAATCGCATATTGCAATCCGGTTCTCAGGAAATAATAGGTGTCATAATCATCATTGACGTCAAACTCTGCATACGCATTGCCGACAATGGTCAGCCTGCCCGTGAGGTCGTGACTGATATCGAAAGAAGGACGCCAGTAGCGTCTGTGCTCATCATCGTCAGCCCTGCGGTAATCATTGAAGCGCAGGCCGATATTCCAGTATCCGCGCTCATACTGCTGTCGCAATTCGGCACTGTGGGAGTAAGTCTCCTGCGTATCCGCGGACTGCGGGTCCTCGGTGAAATCCATTTCCGAGTAGAGCTTACCGACCATGGTGCCTGACAAGGCGTGAGTAACACCGATCTTGTAGGGATTCCCCTGATCATTGGAAGCCGCGGATTCGTACTCCGTATAGGTGGGGTACCAGATGGCCTCCACAAAGGAGTCCTCAGCGTAAGTATACTTGGTTCCAAGTGTTACATCGTAGCGATCGAATCCGCCCTCTTCCACGAAACGGGCATCCTGTTTCATGTATCCGGCGCCTGTGAGCAGTTCCCACCTGTCAGTCAACTCATGGGTTATATCAACGAATGCACGTGCGTTGCGCTTGTCGATATTGCCTTCTTCGGAGTACCAGATGTCGTTGAATTCGGCACCGGTGGTGAAGAAGGTCCGCTCGTTGAAATCGAAAACAAAGTAGGGTTTGACAGTGAAGATGTTCTGATCGGTGGTGCCGTTGGTGGTCTCTCCATCCTCCAACTCGCCGCGGGTCGAATCTTCATACTGTTTCTTGAAGGTGTCGGACACTTCTACGAAGAACAAGTCCTTGATCGCTTCCACTTTCAAAAAGCCGTCGAGGTAATGGTTCTGCTCATCGTCACGGACGTCGTCCATGTATTCCTTCAACTCGAAGTCGTAGGAAAGATCCAGAAAGATACGGGAATGATCATATGTAGCCGACAATCCTGGCTTGACAATAGCCACGGTGTCACCCTTGCCGCCGTTCACTTCTTCCACGTTGTCGTTGTATTCCGTAGTTGCGGAAATACGCGGTTTGAACTGGAAGTCAGCGGCCTGGGCCGGCAGGCACAGAGCCAGGACCAGCATAGCGGCTGTACATTGAACCAATATAGCTTTTTTGGAGAGAGTCAGCACGTGCACCTCTAGACGTTTAGCATATGAAAGTAAATTTCTTACTCCTTACTTGTATTATGCGCTAGTTGCAAGCGCAACTCCGCTCAACCTCTAGTCACTGCCGAAGAGCAACCGATAGGCCCAACCGCGCCTGACCGGTGGTCGGTCCTGCGGTTGATACCCGGTTCGGGGTCGGGGCGGAATATCGCCATCCCCTTCTTCGGCTGAGTCAGCAGGTGTAACCGGTTCAGGAGCAGCGGGCTTTTGCGGCGCAGGTGCAGTCTGTTGTTGAGGAGTCGGCTGGGGGGCCGTTTCTCTTCCAACACCGCGAAAATTAGACGCATTCATATTGAAAAGCGCCTCCAGTTGCTGCTCGATCCGGGATACCTGGCGTTCGAGTCGTTCAAGACGTTCCACGTTCTCAAGGTTGGTCTTTTCACTGTCCCTGACCAGATTCTTTTCCAGAAATTCGATGCGCGATTCGACACCCCGTATCTGCCGGAGGACCTTTTCCGCCCTTGGCGGGAGCCGCTTGGCTCCAATGGGGTTCTTGCCGGAAGCATGTGTGCCGGGCTTCTTCGAGGGCTGTGCGCCCTGGTGTCGTTCATCCGAAGTCGACGGAGCGCTCGACTGCCAGTATTGGCGCTCGAAATCCAGCTCCGTAACGATATCCGACACATCCGCCTCATTGACGGTGTTCTTCTGATTGGCAAAGGAATCGATCAGCAGATAGTCGCACAAAATATTAATCAGCCTGGGGATTCCACGACTTTGCTCGTGTACGAGATACAGCGCCTGATCAGTGAACTGGACAGCGTCCCTGTTTCCGGCGCGCTCCATGCGATAGTAGACGTATTCCTTGACCTCTTCGGCATTGAGAGGCTGGATGTGGCACCCGATCTGAATACGCTGGCGCAGTTGCAGCAGTTCAGGCGTATCCAGTGTCTGCCGGAGTTCAGGTTGCCCGACGAGAATGATCTGGAGCAGCTTGCCGCCATCTGTTTCCAGATTGGACAGCATGCGCATCTCTTCGAGCAACTCGGTATTGAGATTCTGTGCTTCATCGATGATCAGGACAGCCCGTCGACCAGCCGCATATTCATCGATCAGAAATTCGTTCAAGTCCCTGATCATGGTCGCCTTGCTCCGCCCTTCGGTTTCGAGGGAGAAGTCGTCGTTGATCATGGTCAGCAACTGCTGCGAATCGGCCTTTGTGTTAAACACCTTGGAAAGGGTGACGTTTTCAAGATGGCGATTGATAAGCTCCCGAATCAAGGTGGTCTTCCCTGCACCGACCTCGCCGGTCAGCAGGATGAACCCGGCCCGCTCCTGAATGCCGTAGCGCAGATAGGACAAGGCCTTTCCATGGGTCTTGCTCATGAAGAGCAAGTCCGGATTGGGCAACAGGTCAAACGGCTTTGCGTTGAAACCAAAAAATTCTTCGTACATGAATACTCCGCCTCGTTAACTCAGTACGAATGGTAATAGCTGTAGCTATACGAGCTACTATACCCGCTGCGCATGGCTCCGGTGGATGCCTGCGAAAAGACTGCACCGATGATATTGGACCCGCTCAGGGCTTCCATGGTGTCGCGAACCTCGTACTGGGAAAGCCGCCCCTCCTTGACCACAAGGATGGTGGAATCCACCAAGCGCGACAGGATGCGCGTTTCGGCAAAGGGCAATACGGGCGGGGAATCGATGATGACATAGCGATCCGAGTAGCGATTCTTCATTTCCCGAAGGATCATTTCCATACGCTTGGATGACAGCAGTTCGCCGGGATTGGCCGTGGGCGTGCCTGCCGGAAGAAAGGTCAGCTTGCCAATACCCGTTGGAACCAGCGCCTTACTGATGTCCGTGCCGTCGTTCAGGCAATCAGACAGACCGTAGGTGTTTTCCAGGTTGAGAAGATGATTGACACTGGGCCGCCTGATATCCGCATCCACCAGCAAGACGGTATGATCAAATTCATGAGCAAGGCTGATGGCAAGATTCGTGGCCGTGACCGACTTTCCCTCGGCAACAGTACCGCTTGTGACAAGCACCGTGTTGTGGAAGCCGTTCTTCTTGCTAAGACGAACAAGGTTCTGCTTCAGCTTGCGAAATTCCTCGGCCGCCGGTGAAACATTGTCATTCATGGAAACCAGCAGATGCTGCCCCTTGACCCGTTCTATGGCCTCGGCTGTCACCGAGCTTTCCACCAGCTTTCGATTGATGGCTTCTTCCGAAGGGGGGTCAAACGTTTCTGTCCTGCGTGTCGAATTTCGCATTTGGGATGCCTTCTTCAAGGCTTCTTCTATTCTGCTCATGCTGTACCCCTGATGGTTAGCTGATAACGCTGTATCTGATGATTTGGATGAGCTGGTCCACTATGCCAAGGTGCAACACTTCAATAACCAGAAAACTCAACACGACAAACAGGCCGAAAGCCCCGATAGCGTAGACGCGCATATTGATGCGCCGCTGCTCACGTTCAGCCTCGACGTCCTTGATCTTAGGAATGACAGCCAACACCGGAAGCCCGAACTTGCGCAGATCGTCCACCGTATTGATTGTCGGATTAATAAGGTCGAGCAGTATGATAAGGCCAATGGCGAGACCTATACCGAGAACCATGCTGCCGCCGATTATGAGCGGTCGGTTGGGACTGGACGGTGAAGAGGCCACCACAGCCGGGTCCAGTACCCGAAACGACATGGACTTATCCTGCAACTCCATCTCCTTGGAGACCTCGGACTGACCGTAACGGGAAACAAGCTTTTCATAGATGATGACTTCATTCATCTTCTTGCGTTCCAGCTCGGCCAATTGGGTTCGCAACGTGGGAATCTGCTTGAGAATCTCGTTTTCACGATCGATCTCTTCTTCCAATCGATTCTTGATGCTTTCCAACGATTCCAGCTCAAC
This sequence comes from Pseudodesulfovibrio profundus, assembly GCF_900217235.1. Classification (NCBI taxonomy): domain Bacteria; kingdom Pseudomonadati; phylum Thermodesulfobacteriota; class Desulfovibrionia; order Desulfovibrionales; family Desulfovibrionaceae; genus Pseudodesulfovibrio; species Pseudodesulfovibrio profundus. The sequence goes on from NZ_LT907975.1 coordinate 1,387,676, forward strand.
CTTGACGCCCTGATATTCTTCGGAGCGATAAACCGAACTCAAATCACCGGACCCACCACTTTTGAGCTGGGCCTTGGTCTGAGCAATGGAATTCTTGAGCTGCACGACCTGCGGATGGCTTTCCGTGTACTTGGTGCGCAAGAGCTTGAGCGACTTTTCCTGCTCTTCCAGCTGATTTCGCAGCGGCGTATTCTGCAGGAGAATGCTGCGCGATGTCTTGAGCGCGTTGATCTTAATATTGACCTGTGCAAGCTCATCTTCGGCCCGTTCGATCTTTCGACGCACAGCCCCTTCATCGGCGCTCAACATCTTGCCGGATTCGGTCTTGAACGCATCGATCTCAGCTTCTGCCGCATCGATACGATCCTTGAACACCTCGATCTGTTCAGCCAGGAACTTGGTTGCCTCAAAGGATTCCTGACGCTTGGTCGAGGTGTTTTCCTCAATATAAAGACGGGTGAGCGTATTAACCACATCACGGGCCACAAAAGGATTCTTATCGGTGTAGGAAATGGTGATGACACCGCGCTTTTCATCCAGTCGGATATTGACGTTGTTCTGGTACGACTTGATCAGATTATCCATCTGAGCCTGCGTTTCCATACCGAGGTCAAGATCCAATTCCCTGATCATCTTCGTGAGCATGGAACGGCTGAGCATGGTCACCTTGATGGCCTTGATCTTCATGTCCATGGACGGCGTGATAGCAATCCCCTTGACCAAATCGCTGATGACGTTTTGCTCTATGAAGACAACGCTTTCTGAATTGTACTTCTTGGGGATGACATACGCCACGATGATCGCGAGGAACATCACGGTCAATGCTATTGCTATGAACAGGCGCTTCCTTTCGAGGACGAGTTGCAGGTAGCGCTTGATATCAAGCCCATCCTCCTGCTCGTGGTAGTCGGCAGAGTGATTCTTCATCATGTATGAATGTCCTAGAAAAAGCTTTCCTTGGCAACGATATAATCTCCTGCATGGAGCTGGACGTTCTGCTTGAAGTCGCCCTTTTCCAGCAGTGCCTTGGTCTTGACCTTGATTACCTGTTGCTTGCCGTCTTCGGTGCGGACAATGGAAATTTCATCTTCATCCGCGTACTTGCTGAAATCGCCAGCCTGAAGCAGAGCATCCAACACAGTCAGCCCTTCAACGAAGGGGATCGCCTGCGGTTGATTGACTGCGCCGATGACAAAGACATTTCGGTCATACTTGACCGGCAGGAAAACCGTGTCTCCCGGCTTGAGCTGAATATCCTTCTGGAAATCGCCACGCTTGAACAGGCCGGAGAAGTCGGACATGACCTTCTTGCCATCGCGATACACATAGGACTTTTCCAGGTCGGCTCCAGCCAGCGAACCGACTGAGGCAAGAACATGGAGCAAGGTGGTCCGCTGGGACATTTCATAAACTGTCGGCTCGACGCCACCACCCACAACATACACACGACTGTTCATGCTCTGTTGCAGCGAAATATTCACGATGGGGTCCTTGATCAGCCGCTTGAGGCGCTTCTCCACCTCTCCACGCAACTGACTGATGGTGAATCCGGCAGCCTGGACATCATTGATTCCAGGCATGGAGATCATACCGTCGGGACGGACAAGGACCTGCCTGTTAAGGTCATTCTCGCCCCAAATGTGGACGAAAAGCGTGTCGCCTTCGCCGATAATGTACTCTTCGGCACAAGCTGGAGCAGCAATAAACAATACGGCAACCAACAGGAATAATGAGAAATGTCGCACGAGTCCCCCTTTGATGTGATTTGGGCTTCAGATACCGCTAGCGGCCCATCTTCTTGAGCATGACCGACACAGTCTTGAACATGATCAACAGATCGAAGCTCAGGGAATAGTTCTTAATGTAATACAAGTCATAGCGTAACTTTTCAATCGCGTCTTGAACTGATGCACCATAAGGGTAACGAACCTGTGCCCAACCGGTGATGCCGGGCTTCACGAAATGACGCTCAGAGTAGTACGGAATGATCTTCTTGAGCTCTTGTACGAACTCAGGACGTTCGGGGCGCGGCCCTACCAGGCTCATGGAACCGAACAGCACGTTGACCAACTGCGGCAGCTCGTCGATGCGCGACTTGCGCAGAAAGCGACCCAGCTTGGTTATACGGTTGTCGTTTTCCTTGGCCCACACCGCGCCTGACTTCTTTTCGGCATCCTGACGCATGGAGCGGAACTTCACGATCTCAAAAGGCTGGTCGCCCTTGCCCACTCGCACCTGACGGAAAAAGATCGGTCCCGGTGAATCCAGCTTGATGGCCAGTGCCACCAGCGGGAAAAACGGGGTGACGATGATCAATCCGATGAGCGAGAGGACGATATCCATCAGTCGCTTGATGAAGCGGCGGATACCGATGATCTTGAAACCGCTGGCAAAGATCAGCGCGCTGGGACGGATATTTTCCAGCATGAGGCGCTTGTTGACGCGCTCATAAAATTCGGGAGCATCCATAACCTCGATACCGCTGAGCTTGCAGCTCAACACTTCCTGCAAGGGGAAAGCACCGCGGCGTTCCGACATGGAAACAACGATGTTGTTGGCCTTCAGCTCTCTGGCCCGATTCAGGATATTGAACGAAGGTGACTCCACCTGTGCCACGGGATCGTCATAATCGCCGGGTTCGCACTGGATGAAATCGCTGAATTCGTACCGTCCGCCGGAGGTTTCAGCCAATTCGCGCATGTCACGGGCCAAATCGCCGTTACCCACGATCAGGACTCGCTGCATCACGCCCGGGATTCGACGCCAATGGGTGGAGCCAATAATCCAGACGGAGTGCAGGACCCCAAAGAGACAAAGGATCATCAAAACGATTTCTTCCAGCTGCATGAACAATCCGGCCTTCCAGTAGATGACGAATGCCACATTGGTGGCAAGAACCATGCTCATGAACAGACTGATCAAGCCTTCCCTGCGCGGGTCGCGACTCAAGTACATAACCATGTGCACGATGAATGAGGACAAAAGGATGATACCCGCCAGCACTGCCAGATCGTAACAACGGCCCTGGCACACTGCGAGCAGTTCACTGAAATCATTGAACACGAACAAGGAACTGAAAGCGAGCGCTATAAAAAGGAATATGAAGTCCTTAAACATTCTTACTGATGCGAGCGTAACCATATCATCCCTCCCGTATGCTTTATCCGTTTCCTAACGAATCAAGCAGCTTGCGGGCATTTTCAACATTATCACAGTCCGAACAGTCGACGACCTTGGCCAGTTCTTCCCTGGCCCTGTCCTTCTTCCCGGCCTTGGCGTAGGCATACCCGAGATGGTAGGAGATCGCCTTGTTGTCAGCAGCATTCACTGCCGCCTTCTCCAGAATCATAACCGCTTCATCCGCACGGTCGTTTACGGCCAGTGCGTAACCGAACGTATCCAGAACCGCGGTTTCCCACGGAGCCTGCAGATACGCATTGTATGCAAGTCGCAACGCCTCTTCCTTCATCTTGGCATCTTCCAGGTACAGCATTGCGAGGTTGTTCAGGGCAGGGACATATACTTCAGAGATATCCAGCGCCTTCTGGTAGCTTTCGATGGCCTTGGAGTTGCGTCCCATACGCGAGTAGACATCACCCTTCAGGGAATGGGCCTTGTAGAACTTGTCGTTGCGCTTGATGGCTGCATCAAGGTAGGTCAACGCCTTGTTGTCTTCCCCACCAGCCATGTGACGCTTGCTGATTTCCAGCAGCAGATCAGGCAGGGGACCACAATTCTCAAGTCCACGTTCCAGGGCGGTCAGTGCAGCCGAATTATCTGATTGACGCAGGTGGATATCGGCCAGAACCAGATACCCCTGAGATTCCTTGGGAGAGAACTCAATCATCTTTTCGGCTTCGGCCATGGCTGTTTCAAATTCGCCCTTGAGGACGTACACGCGGGTCCGCATTGCCAGGCCAACACCAGGACGCTCCTTACCGATCTCTTCACTCATGGCGATGACTTCATCGTACCGCTCGTGGCGGAGCAGGGTCCGAGCCTTAACATTGCTCAGGAACGGATCATTGGGATGCTTGGCGAGACCCTGATCAAGAATGGCGAGTCCGGCTTCATCCTGCTTGCGCTTCAAGAGACTGCCTGCATAGGACAGGTAAGCTCTGGGATGGCCCGACTCCAGGGCCTTCTTGTACAGCTCGACAGCCTCATCGTGCTTGTCCAGCATATCCAGAACCCCGGCCTTGCCGATCAGTCCCTGCATGCTGCCCGGTCTGTTCTGAAGCAGTTCATCATACTCGGCGATGGCAGCGTCAGGCTGACGGGTTGCCAAATTCATGGAAGCGAGCATCAGGTACGGCCTTGATACGCTAGGATCGGCCTCCTTGGCCTTTGCCAGATACTCACGGGCTTCATCGGCGTTATTGTCCTGAAGAGCCAGCCGAGCAAGAAATACGTATAACGGGACATCACCCTTGGCACCGGTCAGTCCATCTTCCAGCACGCGCTTGGCCTGCTTCTTGTTGCTCTGACTCAGGTAGAAAGATGCGAGGACGATCTTGGGACGAAGAGCCTGGGGAGCGCTGTCCATGGCTTGACGAAGCGCGCTTTCGGTCTTGTTCATGTCGCCACGTTCATATTCGAGAGAGCCGATCTTGAGATAGGCACCAGTGAAATCCGGGCGCTCTTCGGACGCCTTCTTGGCGTATTGCAGAGCCTTTTCCGGCTCGCCCTTGAGGGTGTAGGCATCACTGAGGATGACGCGAGCCGTCACACTTTGCGGATCAACTTCGAGCACCTTCTGGGCTTCGGCAATGGATTCATCCACGCGGTTCTGCTGAAGCAGAATCAGACTGATCATCTCGCGGGCGTTGATGAACTTGTCGGAACGGTCGGCAGCGATGCGGAGGTTGGAAATCGCAGTCTCCAGATCACCCTTGTTGTAGTAGCTCAGTCCAAGGTTGAAATACCCTTCGAGATCGGGATGGATGGAAACAGCTTCCAGAAAAGAGTCAATGGCTCCCTTGAAGTCGCGCTGACCATAACGAACCAGTCCCTGAATCTTGTTGCCAAAAGCGGTATCGGGAGCGGTCTGCTTCAGCTCGTCTGCAATGGCCTGAGCTTCGTCGAGGCGGGCCTGAGCGATATACGACTTGGCGAGCGCATACTTGACGAACGCGTCATCAGGATGATTTGCCAATATCTGATTGAGGGTGGCCTGATACTTTTCGAGATCGCCGGCAGCCATTTCTGCGCGTGAACGATAGAGCAACGCATCACGGTGGTTTGGGTCATCCTGGAGGATGGCTGCGACCAGGTTGTCAGCTTCTTCCTTGCCGTCTTCGAGGGCGATGAACTGCGCCAATGTAAAGCGGGCATCATTGTCGGAAGGAGCCACTTCCACGGCCTTTTGCAGACTCTGCAACGTGTTGGGCTTGTCACCCAATGCCCAGTAATTCTTACCCAGCAGTTGATAGGCTTCCGACGACTCAGGGTACTCCTTTATATAATCCTTAAGATACCCGATGGCGGCATCGTAGTCCTTTTCATAGGAATTGATCTTCGCCATATCGATCAGAACGCTCTTGTCGTAGGGGTTCTGGCGAATGTACTTTTCAAAATTGCTTTCGGCCTGAGAAATCTTGCCGGTCTCCAGATATGCCTTGGCCAAACCCAAACGGGCTTCCATGGACTCCGGCGAATCTTCGAGCACGGTCTTGTAGATGACGATGGCTCCCTGGTAGTTGCCTTCCTTAAGGTATTGATCGCCTTCGGCCATCAATTCGGAAACATCTTGACCACAGGCAACCATGGTGAGGGAGAGGATCAGTATAAGAATGGTGGCAAGACGATTCACTGCAGACTCCAGGGATTTATGGTTTGAGTTAGGAAAAAAACAATCAATACAACACTCCATCCAAGTTGGTCCCCTAAATGCTATAACCATGCCAGCCACCAATACACAAAATAACCACAACAAATCGGCAAGTTACATACAATTCCCCTATTTTATAATTCAGAAATACAACCATGCTTGTCCATGTTTTCCAGACTCTCTGTCTCGGATCCTTTACACTGTAAGCGTCACCGACAGCTGGCCAACACCGAAAATCGGGACATCTAACAGTCTGCATACATTAGATAAATGACATTACCTGGAGTGGCTGGCGGCTCTTGCAGACGGACTTTGGGAGTGCTGATTTTGCACTAAACATCCAATATAATGTGATAAAAAAATAATTTTCAACAGCTAGTCACCCACATTGGGAGGACTACCCAATCGTTTTTCGGCCATATACCGGGATATCGCCAGTTGTCAGGTTTTCAGACAGTCGCAAAATGCAGTGTCTTATTTTTCCAGACACCTAATCCGAAACGCCATCCAGAACTTTTTTTGCCTCATCCCGACTCTTTTGTGCCAACTTCTTTTTAGCATTTGTCACAAACAAATAATGCCAGACGCACGATCAACTCTTCACAGAATTTATCGCCCGCAGTCGGGTTACAGAGCCATTTTTCAATTATTGAAAGGAGCTGGATTCGCATTGCTCCGAGAGTGCCACTTCATACGATCACCGCTCTCTTTGAAAGAGGTGAGCGCATGTCTGTTTTTTCAGGACTAGCATCATAACTTGCTAATACAGAGACCTCTGCACGGCAAATCCCACACTTTTACTCTTTAACTATTTGATTTATTATGCTATTATTTCTCCATCCAAAGGAGGAAGGCATGGCTATTCGGCAGAAAGGACCTCGGTTGGGTGATTACTTCCTGGGGCACCGCAGAACCAAGACCACATTTCTGGATGAGATCAACGAACTCATCGACTGGCAGCCCATCAACGCCTTTCTGTGCAAGAAGATCAGGCGCAAGGCCAACGCCGTGGGCAATCCCGCCTATCCGCCTCTGGCGATGTTCAAGATTCTGCTCTTGCAGCGTTGGTACAACCTGAGTGATCCGGGCGTGGAGCAGGCGCTGCTCGACCGGCTCTCCTTTGTCAGATTTACCGGTTTTTCCATCGAGGACGACGTGCCGGACGAGACCACCATATGCCGTTTCCGTAACGGTTTGATCCGCCTGAAGGTGCTGGACTCCTTGCTCGACATGCTTAACCGCCAGCTTGAAGGACAAGGGCTTCTTGTCCGTGAGGGAGCCGTGGTGGACGCCTCGGTAGTCGAGTCGCAGCGGCGGCCGCGCAAGGTTATCGACGTGATGCCTGAGGACCGTTCCGAGGACGCCGAAGAACAGGATGGGCCGGTGGACTGCCGGGTCAGCTATTCGGATGACGAGGAGGCGGCCTGGCTCCGCAAGAGAAATCGGGCCTATTACGGCTACAAGCTCCATGCCGCGACGGACAGTCGAGACGGGTTTCTGCTCTGTGGTCACATCACTCCCGCGAACCATTCGGACACGGGCGAATTCGAGCGGCTCGTGAATGGCGTCGGCCTTGATCCCGGCGCACGGGTTTATGCGGACAAGGGCTATTGCAGCGGGAAGAACCGGGACATTCTGTTTGATCGCGATTTGGAGGACGGAACCATGGACAAGACGCCTCGTGGCGGCAGGCTGACAGACTTCGAAAAGACCCGCAACCGTGACATCAGCAGCATTCGGCAAATAGTCGAGCGGGCCTTCGGCACACTCAAACGTGGCTACGCATTCTTTCGGTCCCGATACGTGGGTCGTGAGAAGGTGGAGGGAGAGTTCCACATCCTCGCCATGGCGTTCAATTTGAAAAAAGCTGTTCGACTGGCGCGAGCCTGAAGGGAGAGGTGCGTCCAAAATCCGGCATTTCGGCCAGAAATGGCAGGAAAAGGCCGGGAATGAGCCCAAGCTGGGGTGCGGTCAGAACATCAAATTGGGTGCGGAGCGCAAGGCACGGACGCGAAAAGGGGATGCGCAGAGGTCTCAATACAATGGACAAAAATCACTGGCAGGTGTACATATAGAAAAGGTTTAATCTATCAAGTGCCGTAATTACAAAGACATGGGACAACCATATTCATTAGGTGGAAAAAACCCGAAAACATGGTACGGTTCATGTACTATGTAATAAACTGGAGTCTCGATGATATTCACCATTGCCCGTCAGAATCTGTTTCACGACAAAGTGCGGCTGTGCGTCACGCTGACCGGCGTGGTGTTTGCTGTTGTTCTGATCACGATTCAGGTGGGCATTTTTCTCGGATTCACCAAGACCATCGCCGCTGTCATCGACAACTCTGGTGCCGATGTATGGGTGACCTCCCGAGGAGTGAAGAATTTCGATATCACCCTGCCTCTTGACGAGCAGAAGTACTATCAGGTCCTTTCCAGCCCCGGCATAGAGGAAGCTTCCAAGTTCATCATCCGCTTTGCCGACTGGAAGCGCCCGGACGGGTTGCAGGAATCAATCGAGATCATCGGATTCGAGACCGGCAAAGGAATGGGCGGTCCCTGGAACTATGTGACCGGCTCCGATTCGATGCTTGAGCTCAAGGACGCCATCATCATTGACCAGCTGTATATGGAAAAGCTGGGCATCGCCATGCTGGGTGAAACCGTGGAGATCAACAAGCGCAAGGCCCGCGTGGTGGGATTCACCCGCGGAACCCGCTCGTTCACCACGTCCCCGTTTGTTTTCGCCTCCCTGAAAACGGCTCGCAACTACACCAACTTCGATAGCGACGAATTCACCTACGTTCTCGTCAAGGGAAAAGAAGGTGTCAGTCCGGCAATGCTCAAGAAGAGCATTCTTGCCAACGTCAACAACGTGGACGTCTACACCACACCGGAATTCAGCAAGCTGACACAGGACTATTGGATGTACAACACCGGCGCGGGCGCAGGATTGCTGATTGCCGCCTTTCTCGGGCTGATCGTCGGAACCGTTGTTGTGGCCCAGACACTGTACGCCACCACTCTGGATCACATAGCCGAGTTCGCCACACTCAAAGCCATGGGCGCACCCAATTCCTATATTTATAAAATCCTCATTGCACAGGCCACGCTGAGCGCTGTTTTTGGCTACATGCTCGGCATTTGCGTGGCCAGTATCGCATCCAACTTCAGCAATTTCTCCGCCACAGTGATCCTTCTTCCGCCCGAGCTGATGATCAGCATGTTCTGGCTTACGCTGACCATGTGCGTGGCTTCGGCATTCATTTCCATCCGAAAAGTAACCCGCCTGGACCCGGCGCTGGTTTTCAAGGGGAGATAAACCATGCCCGGCACCGAATTCCTCACCCTCTCCAATATCACCAAGCACTTTGGCCCCAAGGATAATCGGACCTATGCCCTGCGTGACGTCTCCCTTTCCGTCAATACCGGCGAGGTGCTCCTGCTCATGGGCCCATCGGGTAGCGGCAAGACCACGCTGCTCTCGATCATGGGCTGCATACTCCAGCCAAGCGAAGGGACGATATCCATTAACGGCACCGACATCTCGGGCATGCGGAGCAAGGCCCTCGGCAAGGTCCGGCTGGACAACCTCGGGTTTGTTTTCCAGGAGTACAATCTTTTCCCCACGCTCAATGCCATCAACAACATACAGGTGGCCCTCAACCTGCGCGGCATGAACAAGAAGCAATCACACGACCTCGCCATGCAGAGCCTGGAAGCCGTGGGACTCGCGGACAAGGCCAAGGCCATGCCCGACACATTGAGCGGCGGCCAGAAACAGCGTCTGGCCATTGCCCGCGCACTGGCCGGACAACCCAAAGTCATCCTGGCCGATGAACCTACAGCCGCACTCGATTCGGCCAACGGGCGCATGGTCGTTGACCTCATGGCATCGCTGGCCAAAACAGGCGACAGGGCCGTGGTCATCGTGACCCATGACCCGCGCACCCTGGAATTCGCCGACCGCATCGTGACCATAGAGGACGGCC